>JBBSLT010000017.1:0-24370 GCA_038233555.1 Acidimicrobiales bacterium | reverse complement strand
TAGGGCGTGATCGACGTGTAGTCGTCGGGAATCCACGAGGTTGAGGGGCTGGTCACGGTTTCAGGTTCCATAGACGGATCCTCCCTACGCTGGCCCGGTGGCGTCTTGGACAAAGCCGACACGTCCGCCGGCAACCTCGCCGACCTTGCCGCCGGATCTTCGGCGTCCGGGTGGGGGGACGGCCCGAGGCATTCTGCGCCCGGTCGAAGGCCGGCGCTACTTCACGGTCGACCGCCTGGCGCCCCGGGCAGAGTTGGGTGACTGGGTGGAGCACTACTGGACGGTGTCGTGGGATCTCCCGGCAGGGGCGACGTACACCTCCGAGGTGTTGACGCACCCGTCCGCCCATCTCACCGTCGAGTCGGGCGCCGGCGACCGCCACGGCTTCGCCTTGCCGGCCTCCTTGCTGCACGGCGTGGTCACCCGTCGCTTCGCCATCCTGCTGGCCGGCGAGGGCCGGGCATTCGGGATGCGCTTCCGCCCCGGGGGGATCGGCGCCTATGCCGGAGGAGACGCGGCACGGCTCACCGATCATGTCGTGTTGGCAGCCGACGTCTTCGGCGCAGAAGTCGACCTCTTGCAGGCGGACGTCCTGGCCTTGGACGACGACGTCGATCGGGCCCGAGCGGCCGATGCCTTTCTGCTCGAGCGGGTTCCTGAGTATGACCCGCATTACGAGGAGCTGCTCGCCGTCATTGCCGTGATGCTCGCCGATCGCCGGCTCGTGTCCGTCGAAGCGCTCTCCCGGGCCACCGGCACGTCGCCCCGAACCCTGCAGCGCCTGTTCCGGCGCTACGTCGGCATAGGTCCGAAGTGGGTGTTGCAACGCTTCCGCCTCCAAGACGCCGTGGCCAGGATCGACGCCGGTGACGTGGTGGATCTGTCCACCCTCGCCGCCGAGCTGGGCTGGTACGACCAGGCCCACTTCAGTCGGGACTTCATCGACGTCGTCGGCCTCAGCCCTGGCCTTTACCTTCGCCAAGCACGACGGCCTCGCCCGGTTCCAGAGGGCGCATGAGGACGTCGATGGCGGTCCACATGGTCTTGGAGGACGGGTAGAACGCCAGCGGGACCACCACGGCGGTGATCGAGGCGGCAGCGACGAGGGGCACCATGGCGAAGTCCGGGTGTGACAGGACCAGGCCGGTGACGACGACCACGAAGAGCACGCTGAACGAGACGATGGTGTTTAGCCCGAGGGCGCCGAGCCAGTGGCCCTCGATGCGCTCGAAGCGAAAGCTGCATCGGGGGCAGCGTTGCGCCAGGGTGAACCAGCGGGTGAACAGGTCACCCTGTCCGCAAACCGGGCAACGACGAGCGAGTCCTCGGGCTAGCACTCGGGTGGTCCGCACCTCCCCAGAGTAAGGAGGAGTGGTCGCGGCCCGACGGTGGCGCTATGCTCGGACTCTTGCGCCCGGCACTGGCCGGTGCAGTTACTCCGAAATCGACGTCCGCGCCGGTCCGCCAGCGGGGAAATACCCGCTTCATGGATACCGCGTGGCAGAACCCAGAACGCGCTCCGCCGGGGATCATCCCGTGCGGAGCGTTCGCGTGAACTACGAGAGATGGACCGTGCGATGGCCGACAAGGCACTGGTAGGCGAGAAGGTGGGCATGACCCAGGTCTGGGACGACCAGAACCGCGTCGTGCCCGTGACCGTGCTCAAGGTCAGCCCGTGCCGAGTGGTGCAGATCAAGCGGCCTGACACCGACGGCTACAGCGCCCTGCAGGTCACCTACGGCACCAAGAAGGTCCGTTCGGTCACCAAGCCCCAGGCCGGGCACTTCGACAAGGCGGCGGTCGAGCCCGGGGTCCGCCTGGTGGAGCTGCGCTTGGCCGACATCAATGGCTATGAGCTCGGCCAGGAGCTCGGTGCCGATCTGCTGTCTGCGGGTGATCGGATCGACGTCACCGCCGTCAGCAAGGGCAAGGGGACCGCCGGGGGGATGAAGCGCCACAACTTCAAGGGCCTGCCTGCATCCCATGGAGCGCATCGAGTCCACCGTGCCCCCGGTGCCATCGGTGCGTGCGCCACTCCCGCCCGGGTGTTCAAGGGCACCCGCATGGCCGGCCGGATGGGGGCCGAGAAGGTCACCACCCTCAACCTCGAGGTGGTCTCCTCCGACGCCGAACGAGAGCTCATCCTGGTGAAGGGATCGGTGCCCGGACCGCGAGGCGGCCTCGTCCTGCTCCGGAACGCCATCAAGGGAGCTTCGTCGTGAGCACCGCCGAACCAACTGACGAGGGAACCACCATTACCGGCACACCTCCTGAGACCGGCGCTGCGTCCGTCTCAAGGAGCGTCACGGTGCACGACTCTTCGGGCGCCAGCGCCGGTGATGTGAGCCTCGACGCCACCTACTTCGGCGCCACGCCCAACGTGGCACTCATGCATCAGGTGGTGACGGCGCAGCTGGCCGCAGCCCGCTCGGGTACCCAGTCAACCCAAACCCGCAGCGAGGCCCGGGGTGGCGGAGCCAAGCCCTGGCGCCAGAAGGGCACCGGACGGGCCCGTCAGGGTTCCATCCGCTCCCCCCAGTGGCGAGGCGGTGGCGTCGCCCTCGGCCCCAAGCCCCGCTCCTACCGCCAGCGCACCCCCAAGAAGATGGTGCGAGGCGCCCTCGTCTCGGCCCTGTCAGACCGGGCTGCTGACGGGCGCATCGCGGTGGTGGCCGGCTGGAACTTCGACGCTCCGAACACCAAGGCTGCCCAGGCCGCCTTGGTCGCCCTCGGTGTCTTTGGGCGGGTGTTGGTGGTGTTGGGCCCCGACGATGGGCTGGCCCGCAAGAGCTTCCGCAACCTGCCCACGGTCCACACCTTGGCCGCCGGTGAGCTCAACGCCTACGACGTGTTGTGCAGCGACTGGGTCGTCTTCACCCGAGAGACGCTGCCGACCACCGGGGAGGTCAACTGATGGACGCCCACGATGTGATCATCCGACCGGTTGTGAGCGAGAAGTCCTACGCCTTGCTCGACGAAGGGGCCTACACCTTCGAGATCCATCGCGACGCCAACAAGATCCAGGTCCGCCAAGCGATCGAGACGCTTTTCGGGGTCAAGGTGGTCAAGGTCAACACGCTCAACCGCAAGGGCAAGCGCAAGCGCAATCGCCGGACGGCCACCTTCGGCCGTCGCCCCGACACCAAGCGAGCGGTCGTGACCCTGGTCGAGGGCGACAGCATCGATCTCTTCGAGAGCTAGGAGCAGACAAAGATGCCCCTGCGCAAACGCAATCCCACCAGTGCCGGCCGTCGGTTCCAGACGGTCTCCGACTTCTCGGAGATCACCAAGGATCACCCGGAGCGGTCCCTCTTGTCCGCACGGACCTCGACCGGCGGGCGCAACAACTATGGTCGCAAGACGGCCCGCCACCGTGGGGGCGGCCACAAACAGCAGTACCGGATCATCGACTTCAAGCGGACCAAGGACGGTGTGCCGGCCAAGGTGGCCGCCATCGAGTACGACCCCAACCGCAACGCCCGTATCGCCCTGCTCCACTACCTCGACGGCGAAAAGCGCTACATCCTCGCACCTGCCCGGGTGGGTGTCGGCGACATCTTGCGCAGCGGCCAGGGCTCTGACATCCGGCCCGGCAACGCCCTGCCGATGCGCTTCATCCCGGTGGGCACCACGATCCACAACATCGAGCTCAAGCCGGGTGCGGGGGCCAAGATGGCCCGCAGCGCCGGCGCGAGCGTGCAACTGGTGGCCAAGGAGGGCGACTTCGTCACCCTGCGCCTGCCCAGCAGTGAGATGCGCCGAGTGTCGATCGATTGTCGGGCGACCATCGGAGAGGTGGGCAACTCCGAGGCTGAACTGCTGTCGCTGGGCAAGGCTGGCCGCAACCGCTGGAAGGGTGTGCGTCCCCAGACCCGGGGCGTGGCCATGAACCCCGTCGACCATCCCCTCGGTGGTGGGGAAGGCAAGACCTCCGGTGGCCGTCACCCGGTTTCACCCTGGGGCAAGCCCGAGGGCCGCACCCGCTCACGCAAGAAGGACTCCGACCAGATGATCGTTCGCCGTCGCCGCACTCGCGGCGCCCGGCGCTAGGGGAGAAGGACATGCCGCGTAGCCTCAAGAAGGGTCCGTTTGTCGACGACCACCTGCTGAAGAAGGTCGACGCCCTCAACGCCCAGAAGGAGAAGCGGGTCATCAAGACGTGGTCCCGGCGCTCCACCATCATCCCCGACATGGTCGGCCACACCATCGCCGTTCACGACGGGCGCAAGCACGTGCCCGTCTACATCACGGAATCCATGGTGGGCCACAAGTTGGGCGAGTTCGCCCCCACCCGGACCTTCCGCTTCCACGCCGGCCAAGAGCGCGGCGGGCGACGCTGACATGACCGCGACCTACAACGCCCGACCAGGCGCCAAGCCCGGGACGGTCGCCCGCGTGCGCTTCGTGCGCATGTCGGCCACCAAGGCCCGGGCGGTGCTCGATCTCATCCGCGGCACCGAGGTGAACGCGGCCCAGGACATCCTTCGCTTCTGCGAGCGTGACGCCGCCCTCGTCATCGGCAAGCTCTTGCGCTCGGCCATCGCCAACGCCGAGCACAACGACGACCAGATCGCCGAAGACCTCTTCGTCTCGGCGTGCTACGCCGACGAGGGTCGGACCATCCGCCGCTTCCGCCCCCGCGCCCGGGGCCGAGCCACCCGCATCCGCAAGCGGACCTGCCATATCACCATCGAGCTCACCCGCCTGAGCGAGGAGCAGCTTGAACGGCGGCGCAACCGCAACGCCTCCCGCCCCACCAGCCGCACCGCCCGCCGAGCCGGCCAAGAAGCCGCCCCCGAAACCACCGGCCGCACCCGCCGCAGACGGAGCAAGCCCAAGTCAGGCGCACCAGCAACTCCAGCGACGGCCCAGCCGGAGACGACAACGCCCGGGCCGAACGAAGCATCGCAGCTGGGAGAGGAGGAGGTTCCGCCGCAGGCGGAAGAGACCTCCAGTAGCGAAGGCTTGAACCTGTTCGAGGACGAGGACGACCCCCAACTCGCGGGCTCGCCAAGCGATGCGCCAGCCTCAGACGTTCCGCCGCAGGCGGCAGATGAGAGGCCAGCCTCAGAAGTTCCGCCGAAGGCGGACAATGTGCCAGAGGCGCCGCAGGATCAGACCAAAGACCCGGAGGTAGGGTAACCATGGGCCACAAAGTCAATCCTTATGGCTTCCGACTGGGGATCACCACCGACTGGAAGTCACGTTGGTTCTCCGACCGGGAGTACACCGAGTACCTGATCTCGGACTGGCAGGTCCGTGACTACCTGATGACCCAGTTGCCTCACGCCGCCATCAGCCGCGTCGAGATCGAACGCACCCGTGACCGGCTCCGCGTCGACGTCCACACCGCCCGCCCCGGCATCGTCATCGGGCGGCGGGGGAGCGAGGCCGACCGCTTGCGGGCGGGCTTGGCCAAGATCACCGGTAACAACCGGGTGCAGCTCAACATCCAAGAGATCAAGCAGCCCGAGCTCGACGCCGTCCTCATCGCCCAGGGCGTGGCCGACCAGCTGGCCGGGCGGGTCAACTTCCGCCGGGCCATGAAGCGAGCCGTGCAGAACGCCCAGAAGGCGGGCGTGCTCGGTATCCGGGTGCAGTGCTCAGGCCGCCTCAACGGGGCCGAGATGAGCCGCACCGAGTGGTACCGGGAGGGCCGGGTGCCCCTGCACACCCTGCGAGCCGACATCGACTACGGCTTCCGGGAAGCTCGCACCACCTACGGCCGCATCGGCGTGAAGGTGTGGATCTACAAGGGCGACATCCTGCCCTACAAGACCTCCGGCGACGACAAGGCCACCCGCGAGGCGGCCATGGCCGTGGGTGAGACCTCAGGGGCGCCCCGTCCCCGCAAGGTCGTCTCCGCCGGAGGCGGCCGGCGCAAGGCTGAAGGCGAAGGTAGTCCCGGCGAAGGCACCGAGGCGAGCGAGGCCGAGCCCATCATCAAAGAGGCCGATCCTGAGCTCGAGCGCCTGTTGGCCGAGGAGGAGGAGATCGAACGCCTCACGCGAGAGCACCACGAGACGCCGCACTTCCGCCCCGGGGAGAGTGACTAGCCCATGCTCATGCCCAAGAAGGTGGCGCACCGCAAGCAGCACCGCGGGCGCATGACCGGTCCGGCGACGGGCGGCACCATGGTGAACTTCGGTGAGTACGGCATCCAGGCGCTCGAGCCGGGATGGATCACCGCCCGCCAGATCGAGGCCGCCCGTATCGCCATGACTCGCCACGTCAAGCGCGGCGGCAAGGTGTGGATCACCATTTTCCCCGACCGGCCGGTGACCCAGAAGCCGGCCGAGACCCGCATGGGTTCGGGCAAGGGAAACCCTGAGCACTGGGTGGCCGTGGTCAAGCCCGGCCGGGTGCTCTTCGAGCTGGCCGGGGTCAGCGAGGAGCTGGCTCGAGAAGCCCTCGAACGGGCCATCCAAAAGCTGCCCATCCGGGCTCGATTCATCCGTCGCTCCGATGCCGAGGAGGTCTGAGATGGCGTCCAAGAGTGCCGAGTTGCGCAACCTGGGCGACGACGACCTGGTGGAGCGTCTGAGCGAGGCCAAGGCCGAACAGTTCAACCTGCGCTTTCAACACGTCACCGGCCAGCTCGACAACCACGCCCGCCTGGGCGAGGTCCGTAGGGATGTCGCCCGACTCAACACCCTGCTGCGGGAGCGGGAGATCGCCGCCGCTGAGGCCCTGGCCAGCCAGGGACAGAATCAAGGCAAAGTCGACCAGGAAGGTATGACCCGTGGCTGAGACCACCGAAACGCCGGGCCCTGTCGCCCGGCCCAACACCCGCAAGGTGCGCGAGGGCGTGGTGGCATCGACCTCGATGGACAAGACCATCGTCGTACGCGTCGTCGACCGGGTTCGCCACCCCCGCTACGACAAGACCATGCAGCGCACCGGCCGCCTCTTCGCCCACGACGAGACCAACGACGCCCGGGTGGGCGACCGGGTACGGGTGCAAGAGACCCGTCCCCTGTCCAGGCGCAAGCGCTGGCGCCTCATCGAGATCCTCGACCGAGCGCGGTAGCGTCATGATGAGCCGACGCCTGCGGAGGCGAACAGAGTCAGCATCAGATCATGCGGCTCCGAAGGAGACGCGATGATTCAGCAAGAATCACGGCTGCGGGTGGCCGATAACAGCGGAGCCAAAGAGGTGCTGTGCATCAAGGTGCTCGGCGGCTCCCGGCGACGCTACGCGTCGATCGGCGACGTCTTCGTGGCCACCGTCAAAGACGCCATCCCCGGTGCTGCGGTCAAGCGGGGCGACGTCGTGCGCTGCGTGGTGGTGCGGGTGAAGAAGGAGAAGCGCCGCCCGGACGGTTCCTACATCCGCTTCGACGAGAACGCCGCCGTGCTCATCAACGACGCTCGCCAGCCCCGAGGCACCCGCATCTTCGGCCCGGTGGGCCGCGAGCTGCGAGACAAGAAGTTCATGCGCATCGTTTCTCTCGCCCCTGAGGTGTTGTGATGAAGATCAAGAAAGGTGATCGGGTGGTCGTGCTCTCGGGCAAGGACCGCGGCAAGGAGGGCGTGGTCATGCGCGCCCTGCCCAAGGAGGAGAAGGTCATCGTCGAGGGCGTCAACGTCGCCAAGAAGCACCAGCGGCCGACGCGCATGACGATGCAGGGCGGGATCATCGACAAGGACATGCCCATGCACGTCTCCAACGTCGCCATCATCAGCCCCGCCGACGGTAAGCCCACCCGTGTGGCCTACCGCTTCGACGACGACGGCGAAAAGATCCGGATCTGTCGGAGAACGGGGGCGGACCTTCAATGACCACCACCGAGACACCTCCCAGCGCCACGGCAACCGAGCGTCCACGCCTGCGTCTGCGCTACGACTCCGAGGTGCGTGCCGCGCTCGGCGAACAGCTCGGCCTGGCCAACGTCATGGAAGTGCCCCGCTTCGAGAAGATCGTGATCAACATGGGCGTGGGCGGGGCCGTGGCGCAGCCGTCGCTCCTCGACGGCGCCGTGCGCGACCTCACCTTGATCTCGGGGCAAAAGCCCATCGTGACCCGGGCCCGCAAGTCCATCGCCGCCTTCAAACTGCGGGAGGAGAACCCGATCGGCTGCAAGGTCACCTTGCGCGGTGATCGCATGTGGGAGTTCTTCGACCGCCTGGTGGCGCTGGCCATCCCCCGCATCCGTGACTTCCGGGGCTTGCCTCCCAACAGCTTCGACGGCCGGGGGAACTACACCTTCGGAATCACCGAGCAACTCATCTTCCCCGAGATCGACTACGACAACGTCGATGCCGTCCACGGCATGGACATCGTCATCGTGACCACGGCGCGCACCGACGCCGAGGGCCGAGCCCTGCTCGACGCCTTCAAGTTCCCGTTCCGCCGAGAGACCCCCAGGAGTTAGCCATCCATGGCGAAGAAGGCCCTGATCGAGAAGCAGAAGCGCACCCCCAAGTACAAGGTGCGGGCGTACACCCGCTGCCAGCGCTGCGGCCGGCCCCGGGCCGTGTACCGCAAGTTCGGCCTGTGCCGTATCTGCCTCCGCGAAATGGTGCATGCCGGCGAGGTGCCGGGCGTGACCAAGGCGAGTTGGTGATGCGCTCATGACGATGACCGACCCCGTCGCTGACATGTTGACCCGGTTGCGCAACGGCAACGTCGCCTTCCATGACCAGGTGCGCATGCCGACGTCCAAGCTGAAAGAGGCGCTGGCCGCCGTGCTCAAGCGCGAGGGCTACATCGCCGACTTCGCCGTGACTGACGAACCCGGGCGCCCCTGGCGCCTGCTCACCGTCGACATGAAGTACTCGGCGGACCGGGAGCGGACCATCTCGGGCATAAAGCGAGTGTCCAAGCCGGGGCTGCGCATCTATCGTCCGGCCGATCGACTTCCCCGGGTGCTCGGTGGCCTGGGCGTCGCCGTGTTGTCGACCAGTCAGGGACTGATGACCGACCGCGAGGCGCGCCAGCGCCGAGTGGGTGGCGAGATCCTTTGCTACGTCTGGTGAGGAGAGTAAGGAAGATATGAGCAGGGTCGGTCGTTCCCCCATTCCGCTTCCGAGCGGTGTCGAGTTCTCCGTCTCCGGGCGTACCGTCACGGTCAAGGGTCCGAGAGGCACCCTCGACCGTGAGTTGCCCGAGCCGATCACCGTTCGCCAGGACGACGCAACGTTGCTGGTCGAGCGTCCCGACGACGACCGGGCCAGCCGTTCGCGCCACGGACTCGTACGGTCACTGGTGGCCAACATGGTGACCGGTGTCACCACCGGCTACACCAAGGAGCTCGAGATCGTAGGTGTGGGGTACCGGGCCACGGCTCGCAACGACCAACACCTCGACCTGGCCCTCGGCTTCAGCCACCCCGTCTCGATGGAGGCGCCCGAGGGGATCCGCTTCACCGTGCCCGTTCCTACCCGAGTGGTGGTCGAAGGCAACGATAAGCAGCGGGTCGGCCAGGTTGCGGCCGACATCCGGGCCCTGCGCAAGCCCGAGCCCTACAAGGGCAAGGGCGTGCGCTACCTCGGTGAGCGGGTCGTGCGCAAGTCCGGGAAGGCAGCCAAGTGAGGCTCCACCGGTTGGTTCTGAAGACTTCGAGGTCGGGAGACCGCATATGACCACGTCGGTGAAGCAGAAGCATCTGGCGCGCGTTCGCCGCCACCGGCGGGTGCGTAAGAAGGTGCGGGGCGTCGCTGATCGTCCCCGCCTGGCCGTGTTCCGGTCCAACCGCCACATGATCGCCCAGGTGGTCGACGACGTCTCCGGGCGTACGCTGGCCTCAGCCTCCACCCTGGAGGCCGACCTGCGCAGCGCCGGCGCCACCGGCAACCGTGAGGCGGCTGCGGCCGTCGGTCGTCTGGTGGCCGAGCGGGCCCGGGCGGCGGGCATCGAGCGGGTGGTGTTCGATCGTGGTGGCTATCTCTACCATGGGCGGGTGGCGGCGGTTGCCGATGCCGCCCGAGACGCGGGACTAGAGCTGTGAGAAGGGATCAAGATGTCTGACGCAGGCTTGCGCGACGGCAGGCTCATCACCCGCCCCCGCCGGGTGTCCAAGGTGGTCAAGGGCGGACGGCGCTTCCAGTTCGCTGCCCTGGTGGTGGTGGGCGACGGTGCCGGCCGGGTGGGCCTCGGCTACGGCAAGGCCCGTGAGGTGCCGCTGTCGATCCAGAAGGGCACCGAGGACGCCAAGAAGAACGTCTTTTCCGTGCCTCTCGCCGGCTCCACCATCATCCACCCGGTGATGGGTGAGTTCGGTGCGGCCCGAGTGATGCTCAAGCCTGCGGCCCCGGGGACCGGCGTCATCGCCGGAGGTGCCGCCCGGGTGATCCTGGAGGAGGCCGGGGTGCACGACGTGTTGTGCAAGTCGATGGGCTCGTCCAACCACATCAACGTGGCCCGGGCCACCATCGCCGGCCTCCAGGCGCTGCAACGACCCGACGTGATTGCTCGCCGGCGGGGGCTTTCCGCTGAGCACGTCACGCCCGCCGGGCTGTTGCGGGCCTACGAAGAGTCCAACCGCGGTTCGCCTCCGCCGCCCCGAGAGGTGGCGTGATGGCCGAGCAGTCGCTGTCGGTCACCCAGATCCGCTCCGGGATCGGGACCAAGCCCAAGCATCGAGGCACGCTACGGGCGCTCGGCCTGGGCCGCATCGGTCGCACCAACGTGCTGCCCGACCGCCCGGAGATCCGGGGCATGATCGCCCGAGTCCCTCATCTGATCGAGGTTCGTCCCGTAAATTCGCAAGGAGAGACGACGTGAAGGTTCACGAACTTCGTCCCGCTCCCGGCTCCAACACCCGACGCCGACGCGTCGGGCGCGGCATCGGGGGCCACGGCGGCAAGACGGCGGGTCGGGGCAGCAAGGGCCAGCGGGCCCGGAGCAAGGTCCCTGTTGGCTTCGAGGGCGGCCAGATGCCGCTGCAGCGCCGGGTACCCAAGCTCAAGGGCTTCACCAATCCGTTTCGGGTGTCCTACGTGGTGGTCAACCTCGACGCCCTGGAGTCCTTCGCAGGCGACGTGGTGACCCCCGAGACTCTTCGGGCCAAGGGCTTGGTCCACAAGAAGGGGTCGGTCAAGGTGCTCGGACGGGGTGAGCTCACCCGGGCGCTGCAGGTCTCGGCCCACGCCTTCTCGACGTCGGCCGAAGCGGCCATCACCGGCGCCGGCGGCACCATCGAGGTGCTTCCTCTGCCTTACGGCGACCGCCGCCCACCCGCCCGCGGCAACGCCCTCACCAACCGGTAGCCCTTCCGCCTTTTTGGTCACTGGTGGCCGGTAGAGGGCTGGTAGTGACCAGAAAGCGCCGAGGGCCGGGGATCTGGGGTTCTTGTCGCACCTGGGCGCCATGATGCGGTCATGTCCAGGGACGAGGTGGTAGCGCGACTCGCCGAGCGTCAACACGGCCTGATCACCCGGGAGCAGGCCAGGCGAGTCGGGCTCAGCGAGGGGGAGATCGCCTGGCGCCTCGCGTCAGGACGGTGGCGTCGGCTTCGCAAGGGGGTGTTCGCCATCGCCGGCGCCCCGCCTTCTCGAGTGCAGGCCATCCTGGGCGCCTGCCTGATCTCCGAGGGCGC
The DNA here is from genome assembly GCA_038233555.1 of Acidimicrobiales bacterium. Taxonomy (GTDB): domain Bacteria; phylum Actinomycetota; class Acidimicrobiia; order Acidimicrobiales; family CADCSY01; genus JADDRA01. The sequence goes on along the minus strand of JBBSLT010000017.1, from coordinate 12,830 downwards.
CGTCGCCTCCCACCTGACGGCCGGCTGGCTCTGGGGCCTGCAGGTCCCCGAGTCAAGCGGCATCCACGTCACGACTCCGCCGGGCATTCGACTTCGCCACGAGGGCATCGTTCACCATCGCCGGTCCCCGTTGGCGCTGGCCGACCTCATCCGCTGCAAGGGCATTCCGGTCACCACCCCCGCCCGGACCCTTGTCGACACGAGCGGACTCGTCCGGCCGGGGCGACTGGGCTCTGTGGTCGACGATGCGTTGCGCCGCAAGCTGGTCACCTTGGCCGACCTGCGTGCCTGTCATTCCCGGGTCGACACTGGCCCTGGCCGAAGGATCACGGTGGCCTTGCGTCATGTTCTGGCCGAGCGACAGCCAGGTTACGACCCTGGCGGCAGCGACCGGGAACTGTGGGTGAAGCAGGTTCTGGTGGCGGCCGGTCTGCCGGTGCCCGTCCAGCAGCATCGGGTATGGATCGGGTCACGCTGGTTCGATCTCGATCTTGCCTACCCACCTGATCTGGTTGGTCTGGAGTTCGACGGGTGGGACACCCACGGCACGTTCACCGCCTTCCACCGCGATCGCGAGCGCACCCGCCTCCTCGTGGCCCTTGGCTGGACGATGCTCCCGGTAACGGCGAGGACCCGTCCCGCTGACTTGGTGCGAGACGTCCGAGCTGCTCTCGCCCTTTCTGGTCACTCCCGGACCGCATAGGTCCACAAGTGACCACAAAGCTGGGCCGGTGGGGCGGTGGGGCGGTGGGGCGGTGGGGGCGGGCAGAGCCGGTAGAGTACCGGGGGGCTTCTGGCCCGGTCCGACGCCTCTGAGGAGCTACTTGTGCTGTCCAGCCTGAAGAACATGTTCAAGGTGGAGGATCTGCGCAACAAGATCCTCTTCACCCTGCTCATCATCGCCCTGTACCGCTTCGGCTCGCATGTGCCGACGCCCGGCGTGGACTTCAGCGCCGTGCAGCAGCTCGAGCAGCAGGCGAGCGAGGGAGGGGTGCTCGGGTTCTTGAGCTTCTTCTCCGGAGGGGCGCTGACTCGTATGGCCGTCTTTGGTCTCGGGATCATGCCCTACATCACCGCCTCGATCATCATGCAGGTGCTGGCAGTGGTGATCCCCAAGCTCGAGCAGTGGCAACAGCAGGGGGCGGTGGGTCAGAAGAAGATCACGCAATGGACCCGGTACCTCACCGTGGCACTGGCCCTGCTGCAATCCACGGGCCTGGCCTTCCTCTTTCACAACGGCGGTGGGGGGCTCTTCGGTGATCAGGCCATCGACCTCATCCCCACCTTCACCGTCCCCCGCGTGCTCCTCGTCGTGTTGTCGCTGACCGCCGGCACCGCCCTCATCATGTGGATGGGCGAGCTCATCACCCAACGCGGGGTGGGCAACGGGATGTCCCTCATCATCTTCGCTTCGGTGGTCAGTGCCATTCCCTCCGGCGGCGCCCTGGTGCGGGCCGAAGGCGGCAACGTGGTCTTCGCCCTCGTGGTCATCTTGGCCCTGGTGGCTCTGGTGGCCATCGTCTTCGTCGAACAGGGTCAGCGCCGCATCCCCGTGCAGTTCGCCAAGCGGGTGGTCGGCCGGCGCCAGTACGGCGGCCAGAGCAGCTACATCCCGCTCAAGGTCAACCAGTCCGGCGTGATCCCCGTGATCTTCGCCAGCTCGGTGCTCTACCTGCCGGTCCTGCTCACCAACGTGTTGCCCACTGGCGGGGTCTGGGACAGCATCCGGACCTGGATCAGCGAGAACCTGCTGGCGCCCGACAACTTCGTCTACATCGCCATCTTCGGGCTGATGATCGTCTTCTTCGCCTATTTCTACACCGCCATCACCTTCGATCCCGTCAAGCAGGCCGACACCATCCGCAAACAGGGCGGGTTCATCCCCGGCATCCGTCCCGGACCCCAGACCGAGCGCCACCTGGCCAAGATCCTCTCCCGCATCACCCTGCCCGGTGCCCTGTTCATCGCCGTCGTCGCCCTCCTGCCCTCGGTGCTGCTGGCCCTCTATGGCATTCGGGGCTTCGAGGGCTTCGGTGGCATCTCGCTCCTCATCGCCGTCGGCGTAGCTCTCGAGACCATGAAGCAGATCGACAGCCAGCTGATGATGCGCAACTACGAGAGCTTCCTCAAGTAGGCGCTCGGTAGGCTCAATCGCTATGAGACGCAGCGCTGACGAGATCGCCAAGATGCGCAAGGCTGGCCGGGTGGTAGCCGAGATGCACGACCGCATTCGTGAAGCCATCCGCCCCGGGGTCACCGGGCTCCAACTCGATGCCATCGGTCGCGAGGTCATCGAGCGCAACGGTGCCCGATCGAACTTCCTCGGCTATCAGGGCTTCCCGGCCGTCATCTGCTCGTCTCCCAACGACATGATCGTGCACGGCATCCCCAACGACGAGCCCTTCGACGAGGGTGACATCATCTCCATCGACTGCGGGGCGATCATCCAGGGCTACCACGGCGACGCCGCCAACACGTGGCCGGTGGGCGAGATCTCAGCTGACGCCGAGAAGCTGTTGCGGGTCACCGAGGAAAGCTTGTGGGCCGGCATCGCCCAGATGCGCGACGGCAATCGGATCTCCGACATCGGCCACGCCGTGCAGACCGTCGCCGAAGGGGCGGGCTATTCGGTGGTGCGCGAGTACGTCGGTCACGCCATCGGTACGGCCATGCACGAGAAGCCCGAGGTGCCCAACTACGGTGACCCCGGCAAGGGTCCCAAGCTCCGGGTGGGCAACGTCTTCGCCGTCGAGCCCATGGTCAATCTCGGCGACAAGGAGACGCAAGTCCTGGCCGACGGTTGGGGCGTCGTCACCCTCGATGGTTCGCTCTCGGCCCATTTCGAGCACAGCATCGCCATCACCGAGAATGGCCCCGAGGTCCTCACCCTGCCGTAGGGGGTGCAGATGCCCCGCTTGTGGCATCGGAGAATCGACAGGCTAGGCTAGCGAGCCGGCCCTCGGGTCGCCGCGTCACCTCCTGGTTCGCCCCTTGGTGACGCCGATCCTGTCCCCGTTGCCATCTCGGAAAGGTTTACCCTGCCCAAGCCCAAGGAAGACGCGATCGTGCTCGAAGGGAAGGTCACCGAACCCCTTCCCAACGCCATGTTCCGGGTCGAGCTCGACAACGGACATGAGGTTCTCGCCCACATCTCGGGCAAGATGCGGATGCACTACATCCGCATCCTCCCCGGGGATCGTGTCCAGGTGGAGCTCACCCCCTATGACCTCACACGAGGCCGGATCACCTACAGGTACAAGTGATGAAAGTTCGTCCGAGCGTCAAACCGATGTGCGAGAAGTGCAAGGTGATTCGCCGCCACGGGCGGGTCCACGTCATCTGCACCAACCCTCGCCACAAGCAACGGCAGGGGTAGCCCATGGCACGGATCTCAGGAGTCGACGTCCCCCGCGAGAAGCGGTTGGAAATCGCCCTCACCTATATCTACGGCGTAGGGCCGTCCCTCGCCCGTCAGATCTGCGACGCCGTCGAGGTCGACCGCAATACCCGTGTGCGTGACCTCACCGACGACGAGGTCACCAAGATCCGGGGCTGGGTCGACCAGAACCTGCGGGTGGAGGGCGACCTTCGCCGGGAGGTGTCGACCGACATCAAGCGCAAGATGGAGATCGGTTGCTACCAGGGGTTGCGACACCGCCGGGGCCTTCCCGTACACGGCCAGCGCACCCACACCAACGCCCGCACCCGCAAAGGTCCGAAGAAGACCGTGGCCGGCAAGAAGAAAGTCAGGAAGTAGGACATGGCCAAGCCCAAGCCCGGAGGACGTCGACCTCGCCGACGCGAGCGAAAGAACGTCACCCACGGCATCGCTCATATCAAGAGTTCCTTCAACAACACCATCGTCAGCATCAGCGACCAGGAGGGCAACGTGTTGGCCTGGGCCTCTGCTGGCAACGTCGGCTTCAAGGGGTCGCGCAAGTCCACCCCCTACGCCGCCCAGATGGCGGCCGAGCAGTGCGCCCGGCGGGCCATGGAGCACGGCGTGCGTCGGGTCGACGTGCAGGTCAAGGGGCCGGGTTCGGGCCGGGAGACGGCCATCCGATCGATCATGAGCACCGGGATCGAGGTCACCGGCATCAAGGACGTCACGCCGATGCCCCACAATGGCTGTCGCCCACCGAAGAGGAGGCGTGTCTGATGGCCCGTTACACCGGGCCGGTGTGCCGCTTGTGCCGCCGGGAGAAGATGAAGCTGTTCTTGAAGGGGGCCAAGTGCGACACCATGAAGTGCCCCATCGAGCGGCGCCCCTACCCGCCGGGTGAGCACGGTCGCACCCAGCTCCGGCGCAAGGACTCCGAGTACCTGGTGCAGCTCCGGGAGAAGCAGAAGGCCCGGCGCATCTACGGCCTCATGGAGAAGCAGTTCCGTAACCTCTACCAAGAGGCCAACCGCCAAAAGGGCGTCACCGGCGAGAACTTGCTGCGCATGCTCGAGCTCCGTCTCGACAACGTGGTGTTCCGGGCCGGGTGGGGGGCCAGCCGGTCCCAGGCCCGCCAGCTCGTGCGCCACGGCCACGTCAAGGTGAACGGGCGGCGGGTCACCATTCCGTCCTACACCTTGCGCAAGGGCGAAGAGGTGGAGCTAGGCGAGCGGGCCAAGGCCATGATCGTCATCCGCCATAACCTCGACACGATCGATCGTCAGGTTCCGCCATGGCTCGAAGGGGCACCCCAGGCGGCCTCCGTCACCGTGCGCGACGTTCCGATGCGCGAGCACATCGACGTTCCCGTACGAGAGCAGCTGATCGTCGAGCTCTACAGCAAGTAGGGCTCGTCTGCACCAGGCGTCCCTGCGCTGTCCGATCCGGGCCCGGGACCCCACGACAGAGGATCACAAGGAGAAGAAGTTCATGCTGGTCATCCAACGTCCGAGCGTCGAGCCCGTCACCGAGCCCGAGGAGAACCGACAGCGCTTCGCGGTCAGCCCTCTGGAGCCGGGTTTCGGTCACACCCTCGGCAATGCCTTGCGTCGTACCCTGTTGTCGTCGATCCCGGGGGCGGCGATTACCCAGGTGCGCTTCGACGACGCGCTGCACGAGTTCTCCACCATCGCCGGCGTCACCGAGGACGTCACCGACATCATCCTCAGCCTGAAGGACGTGGTGCTCACCAGCACCGCCGAGCATCCGGTCGTTCTGCGCCTCGACGTGCAAGGGCCCGCAGAGGTCAGCGCCGGCGACATCCAGGCCACCGCCGACGTCGAGATCCTCAATCCCGACCTGTACGTGGCTTCGCTCAACGCCAAGGGGCGGCTGTCGATCGACATCACCGTCGAGCAGGGTCGGGGCTACGTCTCCGCCGACCGGGCCAACACCTCGGCCACCATCGGCCTCATCCCTGTCGACGCCATCTTCTCGCCCGTGCGGCGGGTGACGTTCTCCGTGGAGCCGACCCGGGTGGAGCAGTCGACGAACTTCGACCGCCTGATGCTCGACATCGAGACCGACGGGTCGATCTCACCGCGAGAGGCCCTGGCCTCGGCCGGCCAGACCCTGCGCTCGCTGGTCGGCCTGGTGGCCGACATGAGCGACGTCGCCCAAGGCCTGGAGCTGGGTGAGGTGGGGCGCGTCATCAGCGGCTCATCCGATCTCGACCTGCTCATCGAGGACCTCGACCTCTCCGAGCGACCTCGCAACTGCCTCAAGCGGGCCCAGGTCAATACCGTGGGCGAGCTGCTGCAAAAGAACGAGGAAGAGCTACTGGCCATCACCAACTTCGGCCAGAAGTCTCTCGATGAAGTGGCCGAGAAGCTCGACGAGCGCGGCTTGTCACTGCGGATCAAGGAGTAGCCCATGCCCGGAACCCCCACCAAAGGCCGTCGCTTCGGCGGCTCCAGCGCCCACCAAAAGGCGATGATGGCCAACCTGGTGGCCAGCCTGGTCGCCGCCGAGGGCATTACCACCACCTTGGCCAAGGCCAAGGCCATGCGACCGGTGGCCGAGAAGGTCATCACCAAGGCCAAGCTCGGCGGCGTCCACCGCCACCGCCATGTGATGTCCTTCCTCGGCGACAAGGACATGGCGCACAAGCTCTTCGACGAGATCGGCCCCCGCTACGCCGATCGCAACGGGGGCTATACCCGCATCCTCAAGCTCGGCCCCCGCCACGGGGACAACGCCCCCATGGCCCGCATCGAGCTGGTCTAGCCCTCACCGCCGAACCGGAGGTTCGGCGGTGAGCTTGTGTCGTGCTCCGGCCACCGGGCTCTCCGCCGGATTGTCGGCGGTAATCCGCCGAAGCCCGGCGATCCTCGCGCTGAACACCTTTTTGGGCTCGCTTCGCTCGCCCGTTGCCGCCAGCCAGTGGAGCCGCCTTCGGCGGCTTCCTGTGGCCAGCGGCCCTCGTCTCCGTTCGGCGGGCTTCCTGGGGGGCTTTCATGCGGATCAAGATGACCGTTGCGTACGACGGGTCGGGGTTTCGTGGTTTTGTTGTCAATGCTGGGGTGCGGACGGTGGCGGGGACGTTGAGTGCGGCGCTGGGACGGGTTTTGCGCCACCCGGTGGTGCTCACCTGTGCGGGGCGCACTGACGCCGGCGTGCACGCCTGGGGCCAGGTGGTCTCTTTCGACACCACGGCCCCTCACGTGGAGGTTGGCGCGCTGCAGCGTTCGCTCAACCGCCAGTGCCGGCCGGCGATCGTGGTTCGCGAGATCGCTGTGGTTTCCGAGAGATTCGACGCCCGCCGATCTGCCCGGTCGCGGTGCTACCGCTACTCCATCCTCAACCGGCCGGTGGCCGACCCGTTCCTGGCCGCCACCACATGGTGGGTGAAGGAACCTCTGGATCTGGCGGCCATGCGCCTAGCCGCCGACCCGCTTGTCGGCGTCCATGACTTCGCCTCCTTCTGCCGGCGCCCCAAGCTCGACGCCGGGCTCGAGCCGGCCTCCCTGGTGCGCCGGGTCCTCGACGTCCGCTGGCATGACCTCGGCGAGGGCCTGCTCCGCTTCGACATCGAGGCCACCTCGTTCTGCCAGCAGATGGTGCGGGCGGTGATAGGCACCATGGTGGATATGGGGACCGCCGGCGGCAGGCGAGCCGGGGACATGCTCGCCATTCTCGAGTCGCGCGATCGTGTCCGGGCCGGCGACTTGGCCCCCGGACATGGCTTGTGTCTGTGGTCGGTCGACTATGGGGCCGAGACCGAAGGGCCAGCCGTGCGCAAGGCTGGGTGCCTATGAGCCAGACGCCGCCCCGCTTCCTTATGGCCCTCGCCCTGGTGGGCGCCACGGCGATGATCCAGCTTTCGGTGCTCATCGCCATGGTGAGCCTCCCCGGCGGCGTGGCCGTCTCGGGCGCCACCCTCGGCCCTCTGGTGCGCATTCAGTACGGGACCCGCTTCCTTGACATCGGCGTCTTGCTCCTGATACCCCTGGCCGTGCTCCTGGCTCGCCTGGTCGAGCCCAGCGCTGCTTCGCCCGCCCATCCGGCGGCGAGGACGGTGCTGGTCGGGGCGTCGGCGGTCGGGGCGGCCTCGGTGTTCCTGCTCTGCCTGCGCCTGGTGGCCGACCTCGCCGGCGATCCCCGCCTGGTGGCTCAAACCGTGCCGGGCACCCTCGTCTACGACCTCGGGCTCTTGCTGGTGGCGGTGGCCGGTGCCTTCTGGGCCTACCGAGAGCTGCAGCGCACGCCAGGGGTTCCCACCGGGTCCGTATCGACGGCTGAGCCCTCACCACCGCCGACTCCCCCGGACCGGCCGGCGCCCACCGGGTTCCCGTCGGGGCCCCCGCTGGCCCCGCCCCCACCTCCGGAGCAACCCTCGTAGGTTGCCGTGCGGCGAGGCACCTCGGTAGGCTCTGTAGTTCCCCGGTCGGACGGCCGGGCGGTCCAGGCAACCAAAGGCAAGAGGGTCTCGTGCGCACGTTCTCACCCACCGCCAGCGACATCACCCGCGCCTGGCACATCATCGATGCCGACGGGATGGTCCTCGGGCGCCTCGCCACCGAGGTGGCCCGAGTGCTGCGGGGCAAGCACAAGCCCACCTTTGCCCCCCACCTCGACTCCGGTGACCACGTCATCGTGATCAACGCCGCCAAGGTGGTCCTCACCTCGGACAAGGCGGAGAAGAAGACGGTCTACCGCCACAGCGGGTACCCGGGGGGCCTGAAGGCCACCCGCTACAGCGACTTCTTGGCCACCAAGCCCGAAGAGGCGGTTCGCCGCGCGGTGCGGGGAATGTTGCCCAAGAATCGCCTAGGCCGCGCCATGTTGCGCAAGCTCAAGATCTACGCCGGTTCCGTCCACCCCCACGCCGCCCAAATGCCTTCGGTCCTTGATATTCCCGGAGCCCGCCGGCAGCCGCCGGCTGCGGGCCGGGTAGCCGGTTAGTTCAGGAGATACCAATGGCCACCAAGCCTCTCATCCAAACCACAGGTCGCCGCAAGCAGGCGGTGGCCCGCGTCCGTCTCCGCAACGGGGAAGGGACCATCAGGGTCAACAAGCGCCCACTGGCGGACTACTTCCCGTCGGAGACCCACCAGATGATCGTGACCGAGCCTCTGCGTCTCACCACCACCGCCGAGGTCTACGACATCGACTGCACCATGGACGGTGGCGGCGTTACCGGACAGGCTGGGGCCATGCGCCTGGGCATCTCCCGGGCCCTGATCGCCCTCGACCCCGATCTGCGGGAGTCGCTGAAGCGGGCCGGGTTCCTGAGTCGTGACTCCCGTGAGAAGGAGAGCAAGAAGTACGGGCTGAAGAAGGCCCGGAAGGCGCCGCAGTACTCCAAGCGCTAAAGAGGGTGTGCCGGTGACGCTGCGCTTCGGCACCGACGGCATCCGTGGCGCCGATACCGAGCTGACACCGGAGCTGGTCTTCTCCCTCGGCCAGGCCGCGGCCCGAGCGCTCGACCTCGGCCCGGCCCGCCGTTTCGTCATCGGGCGCGACACCCGTCGCTCCGGTCCGATGCTCGAGTCGGCCCTGGCCGCCGGCCTCGCCTCCTCGGGCGTCGACGTGGAGCGCCTCGGCGTGCTGCCCACCCCCGGCGTGGCCTGGGCGTCGGCGTCGGGTCACGTGGGCGGTGCGGTGATCTCGGCCTCGCACAACGTCTTCTCCGACAACGGCGTCAAGTTCTTCGCTCCCGGCGGCCACAAGCTCTCCGACGAGGTCCAAGCGGCGTTGGAATCGGCGTTGGACGACCTGGTGGACACCGGCCAGGCCGGTTCGTCTGTCGCCCTCGGGGAGGTGACCGTGGTCGATCGGTCCTCGGAGTACGTCGAAGCAGTGCTGGCCGCCTTGGAGGGGCGTCGTCTCGACGGCCTGTCGGTGGTGCTCGATCCCGCTCACGGCGCGGCGTCGGCGGTCGGCCCCGAGGTGCTGGCCCGCGCCGGCGCCGACCTGACCGTCCTGCACGCCGCGCCCGACGGCACCAACATCAACGACGCCTGTGGTTCCACCTACCCCGACGCCCTGCGCCGCGCCGTGGTGGACACCGGCGCCGACCTCGGCCTGGCCCTCGACGGCGACGCCGACCGAGTGATCGCCGTCGACCACCGGGGCGAGCTGGTCGACGGTGACCAGCTCATCACCGTGCTGGCCCTCGACCTCCAGGCCCGCCACCTGCTCTGCGACGAAACCGTGGTGGTCACGGTGATGGCCAACCTGGGACTACACCGGGCCATGGCCGACCACGGCATCACCGTGGTGGAGACGCCCGTGGGCGACCGCCACGTGCTGGCCGCCCTGGAGCGGGGACGGTGGTCGCTCGGGGGCGAGCAATCCGGCCACATCATCCTGCCGGCGCTGGCGACCACCGGCGACGGCCTGCTCAGTGGCCTGCTGGTGGCCGACGTGGTCCGGCGCTCGGGCCGGTCGCTGGCCGAGCTGACGTCGGCCATGACGCGCCTGCCCCAGGTGTTGCGGGCGGTGCGGGTGAGTCGCAGCGACCCCGCCGCCGCCCAGCGATGGCTGGACGAGGTGGCGGCCGTCGAGCGGGAGCTCGGCCGCGAGGGCCGGGTGCTGGTGCGCGCCAGCGGCACCGAACCGGTGGTGCGGGTCATGGTCGAGGCGCCCGAGGCGGAGCAGGCCGAGCACCTGGCCGAGCGCCTGGCCCGGGAGATCGAGCGGGTCGCCACGCTCGGCTAGCTTTCCCCTGGGAAGCCTTCCTGGGCGGGGGGTCAGGAGCACGAGGATGGGTCGTCTCAAGGGCCGGCATCCCCGTCGGGCGCGCCCGGTGCGGCCCACCCGCCTCCCCGTCACCCCGTCACCCCGGCGTTCTGACCCCATGAGCGGTGGTGAACGCAACCGCTGGCGGGCTCGGAAGGGCGAGGCGAGCGAGAAGGGGGGGCGCCCGGCGGCGAACGTCGTGGGCCAGCCGGCCGGGCCGGGCCGGGTGCTCGCCCTCGACGGGCTACGGGGGCTGGCCCTCGTCGCCGTGCTCGCCTACCACGTGGCCCCCACGGCGGTTTCCGGCGGCTTCCTCGGCGTGGAGAGCTTCTTCGTCCTCTCCGGGTTCCTGCTCACCTCCCTCCTGGTGGCCGAGGACCGGCGTCACGGCGCCATCGCCCTCGGGGCCTACGCCGAACGCCGGGTGCGCCGCATCGCCCCGGCGCTGGTGGTGCTGGTGGCTGCCGTCGTGGTCATCGGACCGGTGGTGGCTCCCGACGATGCCCACCGCCTCGGGGGCGACGTCCTCGCCTCGCTGGCGGGCGCGACCAACTGGCGCCTGATCGCCGACGCCAGCTCTTATTTCGACCAGGCGGGCCGGCCGTCCCTGCTCCGCCACCTGTGGTCGGTGGCCGTAGAGATCCAGTTCTACGTCCTTTGCCCGTTCCTGGTGGCCTGGCTGTCCCGCCGGCGCCACGCCGTGGCGGTGGGCACCCTGGCCGTCGGCGTCGCCTCCTCGGCGGCGGCCATGGCCCTGCTCTACCAGGGCGACGATCCGTCCCGCGCCTACTTCGGCACTGACGCCCGGGTGGGGGCGCTGCTCGCCGGGGCGCTGCTGGCGCTGGTCCTGGCCGGACCCCGGGGTAGGGAAGGCCGCGCCACGGTCGAGTCGAGCACCCGGCGGGCTGTCAGTTTGCGCCCGGCGGCCGTCGTCCTCGGACCGCTGGCCCTGGTGAGCCTGGTGGCCCTGTTCTTCCTCGCCGACGATCGGGCCCGGTGGAGCTATCCCGGGGCCTTCTTGGCCACCCAGGCGGCGACGGTCGTCCTCCTCGTCGCCGCCGTCGACGCCGGGTCCGTCGCCCGGTTGCTCGGCGGCCGAGTCTTGCGCTGGCTCGGGGTGCGCTCCTTTGGCATCTACCTCTGGCACTGGCCAGCGGTGGTGCTGCTGCGTCCCGGCATCGACGTCAGCTGGTCGCCCCTGGTCGCCGGCGCCGTCGGCATCGTCGTGGCCGTCGGCCTCGGGGCGCTTTCATACCAGGTGGTCGAGCGGCCCCTGCTGAAGCGGTCGCGAGATTTGCGACCGGCGCCGGCGGTGCCGGCGGCGACGACGGTGCCGGCGAAGAAGCCGCGAGCGGCGGTCGCGGTGACCGCCATGGTGCTCGCCGTCGGTGTGGGAGTGCTGCTCGTGCGCCTGCCCACGACCGACCCGCTGTCGGAGACGCTCCGGGCCGGCGAGGACATCCTGGCCGCTCAACCTCCTCCGACCGCCGCCCCGTCGACGACGGCCGTGCCTGCGACGATGGCTCCCTCGACCAGCGAGTTGGTGACCACCACGACAACTCCGGAGGTTCCCATCGAGGTGAGTCCGACCCCGGTGAGGGTCACCGTGGCGGTGACCCGCCCACCACCACCACCGCCACCACCGCCGCCGCCGCCGGCACCACCGCCGCCTCCCGCCGTGGTCCCTCCCGGCGTGGCGGTCCGGGCGATCGGCGACTCGGTCATGGTGAGCGCCGCCGGCGCCCTCCAGGAGCGGTTGGGAACGTCGGGCTACATCGACGCCCAGCTCAGCCGCCAGTTCGCCGACGGCATCGCTGTGGCCCGCGACATCCGGAACCAGGGTGGCGCTCACGTGGTCGTGGTCCACCTCGGCAACAACGGGCCGGTGCAGGCCGGCGACGTCGACGCCCTCATGGGTGAGCTGGCCGACGTGCCCGCCGTGCTCCTCGTCAACGTCCGGGTGAGCGCAGCCTGGCGCAACTCGGTCAACCAGACCCTCGTCGACGCCGTCGGCCGCCATCCTCGCGCCCGGCTGGTGGATTGGTACGGGGCCAGCGAGGGCCACGCCGACTGGTTCCAGAGCGACGGGACGCATTTCCGCACCACGTCGGGGCCGGGCGCCAACGCCTTCGCCGATCTCATCGCCGGCTCGATCCCGCCGCCGCCGCCTCCACCCACGACCACGACCATGGCGATGGCCCCCCCGCCCGCGACGTCGACATCGCCTCGCCCTCCTTTCGCCGCCGCCACCACGACGGTGGCGCCCCGGCGCCCTTGACGTCCCCCGTCCGTTCTGACACCTGAACCGCGCTGATAACGGACGCGACCGGCGCCAGTTGGGCTGTTGCGTGCCGGCCTTGGGTGAGAGGCGAATTGTCGGCAGGGACTAGCCTGAGCGGCCATGTGCGGGATCGTGGCTGTCGTGTCCCGCCCCTCGACCAGGGCGTCTCCGCCGGTCTCGGAGGTGCGCTCGCAGTTGGCCCGGGCCGAGACGGCGCTGGCCGAAGGCTCTGAGCCCACCCTGGCCATGGACGAGGCGGCCACCGCTCTGGAGGCCCTCGAAGGGATGCTGCGGGGCACCACCGGCCTGCGCGTCCTCCTCGCCCGCCCGGACGTGGCCGACGAGCTCGCCACCGCCGCCGGCCGCCTCGACCTCGCTGTCGCCCGGCTCGACCAAGGCGTCGACGAGGAGGTGAGCGACCTCGGG
>JBBSLT010000016.1:0-26172 GCA_038233555.1 Acidimicrobiales bacterium | reverse complement strand
TTGCCACCACCGCAACCATCACACAACCTCCGAAAGGTGGTTCCAACCCCTCCGGCTATTATCGCACACCTTCGGCGGCAAGTGGTGGATACATGCTGGTCAGAGAGTTGCTGCCCCCCCTATACCAGGAGCACTGGACTCGCCCGGGCACCGTGTCCCGATCGTTGTCTCGGCCAGCGGGTCCCATCTTGGTCGAGTAGAAGGTTTTCAGCCACGCGCAGTAGGAGCACGAGATGTCCGGGCCGGCGAAGCGGCCAGGCCGTCTGGACGGAACCGAGAGCGCGGAAGAGACCTTCCGCGTTCGAAAGATCCACTGGACGAGCAGGATCGCCGGTGTGGGGTCCCCTGGCCCGGCTCCGGCGCCGTTGGACGCGATGGCCCCTACCGCCAGTGGAGTCGCGCCGTTGCCGGCAAGACCGTCAGCCGACGGCTCGACGAACGCCAAAACGATCTCCGCCGCCGGCGGCCTGAGCCCGGCCGCCGGCGGGGAGACGTGCTACTCGACGGTGAACACCTGGTACATCTCGTTGGCGATGGCATGTGGCGGCCCGCCGGCCCGGTCCGAGATGAAGCAGACGACGACGTAGGTCCGGCCCGATTCGAAAGGCTCCATCATCTCGAAGTTGGACCCCAAGCCGGTGCTGAAGACGCCCGAGAATCCGACATCCTCGGGGACCGGGACCCCCTCGGGTGGCGGACCTTGCTCCTCCGCCTCCAGCAGCGTCAGGAAGGCCGCTTCGGCCGCCGCTTCATCGGTACCCTCGGGGAACACGCTGATGCTGGCGAAGTGGACCTGCTCGGGCCCTTCGTTGACGTAGGTGATCAGCTGGTCGCCGTCGTCTACATCGATCTCGAAGCCGTAGTCCACCGAGGTGATCGAGCCATCGGCCTCGGGCAGGACCAGCGCTGCGCCGGACTCCGAAGGGCCGATCTCCACGACCTGGGCCATGCCCACCTCGTAGTGGGGAGCGCCCGTGGGCTCCTCTGTTTCTTCAGTCGGCTCGCCCTCGGCGCTGGTGCCGGTCGTATCGGCGACCTGGGAGGCATCACCCTCCAGCGTGCAGAACAGGGCGTAGGTGCCCTCGGCCACGGTGAAGGTCACATCGGAGGTCTGGCCGGGAGAGGCGAAAGCCGCCAGAGCGACGTTCTCGGCGTAGTCGGGGAACGGCCCTCCTTCGAGCACCGGAGGAAAGTCCTGGAGGAACTGCTCCAGGGAGGTGTCACCGATCTCCACCAGGGCGAACTCGTGCTCCACCTTCCCTTGGTTGTCGAAGCTCAGCTCTATCACGCCCTCCGACAGCTCGTCAGGCATTCCCTGGAAGCCGTAGTCGACGGCCGCGATCTCGAGGAGCTGAGCCTCGGCCTCGGGGCTGGCCTCCTCCTCGGTGCTGACCGTGGTCGTCGAACCGACTGACGTCTCCTCCCCTTCGTCATCCTCTCCACAGGCGCCGGCCACCAAGGCCAACACGCACAGCATCACCAGGAACGGTCTGGTCCTGTTCACTCGACTTCCCCCCCATACTCGTGTCCGGCCTGCGCCGGTTGGGCAGTGCCAGCTCTGTTGTCCCACCCGACCGACGGCCGGCCAAGGGCGGAGGCAGGTGGGCCGAGGGGGGTACTAGCCCCCCTTTCCACGTACGTGGCAGCGCCCGCTCTCCCGAGAGGAGTGGCGAACATTGGCCGGCCGGGGTTGACCGGCCCAGCTCCTGGCTCTTCCGCTACTCCTCCGCCGTAGCCAGGCAGGCGGCGCAGCGCCCGGCAAGGGCGAAGTGGGTGGCGTCGAGGCGGAAGCCGTAGGTCTGGTGGATCTCACGCTGGAACGCGCCCAACATGGGGGCCGGCACCACGATCACGTCACCGCAGGAATCGCACACCAGGTGGTGGTGGACCTCGTCGGCCAGATGATAGACGGCCGGTCCGTGGCCGAGGTGAACGTGGGTCACCACCTCCAGGTCGGCCAGAGCGTCGAGGCAGCGGTAGACGGTCGAGGTGTGGATGTCCGGATGTTTGGCCCGCACCGTGGCCGCCAGGTCGTCGGCGGTGACGTGCCCGGGGGCATCGAGCAGTGCGCCCACGATGGCTCGGCGGGCGGTGGTCACCCGCCCACCTCGCTCCCGGAGCAGGTAGAGGATGCGCTCGAGGCGACTCTTGACCATCCCGCCGTAACCTACTGCCAGCTCCGCCTCCGCCTTGGTGGGAAGCTAGACATGACGGGTGACCAATGGGGCCGAACCCGCCACCACGCTCGCCGCCATCGACATCGGGACCAACTCGTTCCACCTCGTCGTGGCCCGGACCACGTCGGCGATCGCCTTCGAGATCATCGCCAGGGAGAAGGAAGTGGTGCGCCTCGGTTCCGGCTCGGGCGACATGAAGCGGCTTGCCCCTGACGCCATCGACCGGGGGATCGAGGCCCTGGCCCGCTTCCGCCAAATCGCTGAGATCGCCGATGCACCGATACGAGCCATCGCCACCAGCGCCGTGCGCGAGGCCGACAATCGTGACGAGTTTCTCCGTCGCGCCCGCGACGAGGCCGGCATCGACATCGAGGTGGTGTCGGGGGTCGAGGAGGCCCGTCTGATCCACCTTGGGGTGCTCCAGGACGTGCCTGTCGCCGACGTGCGCCTTCTGCTCATGGACATCGGTGGTGGCAGCACCGAGTTCGTGGTGGGGGAGGGCACCGAGATGCTGGAGGCGCGCAGCCTCAAGCTCGGTGCCATTCGCCTGACCGACCGGTTCTTTGCCGAGGAGCCCATCACCTCCGGTCAGGTGAAGCGCTGTCGTACCCACGTCAGGGCCTACCTGGGCCCGGTCGTGCGCGAGGTGCGCCGTCACGGCTTCGATGTCGCCATCGGTAGCTCGGGGACGATCCTGAACGTGGCCGAGATGGCGCGCCAGCGCCGGGGCGAGTCGGGGCGCATGAGCAGCAACACGAGCTTCACCCGCAAGGAGCTGGGCAAGGTGGTCGACGCCCTCCTGGCCGCCACCACCACCAAGGCCCGCCTGAAGGTTCCGGGCCTCGATGCTCGCCGGGCTGACATCATCGTCGCCGGGGCCGTCTTGTTGGCGGAGACCTTCGACGCTCTCGGCATCGAGGAGATGACGGTCTCGGACTACGCCTTGCGCGAAGGCTTGGTGCTCGACACCTTGCAGCGCAAGAGCCAGTCGTCGACCCTCATTGGCCTCGGTACGGCCGACATCCGTTCCCGTAGCGTCCTGCGGTTGAGCTCGCTCTGCCCGGACGAGCGTGAGCACGCCGAACAGTCCTGTCGCCTCGCCCTCGAGCTCTTCGACGGGACGGCGGCGGTCCATGGCTTCGCCCAGGAGGCTCGGGAGCTCCTGACCGCCGCCGCCCTGCTCTCCAACGTCGGCATCGCCATATCGCATGATCGCCACCATCTGCACTCCTACTACGTCATCCGCAATGCCGAGCATCTTCGGGGCTTCACCCAGCGGGAGGTGGAGCTGATCGCCCAGGTGGCCCGCTATCATCGCAAGAGCGTGCCCAAGGCCAAGCACGAGGCGTTCTCTGCGCTTTCGTCTGGCGACCAGCGCCTGGTGCGAACCCTCGCTGGCATCCTCCGTGTCGCCATCGCCCTCGACCGGACCCATGAGAAGCTCGTAGAGGGTGTCAATCCCGAGTGTGCGTCCTCTGGAGTGGTCGCACGCCTGGCCGTGAGGGGTGACCCCTCGCTAGAGCTCTACACCGCCGAGGAGCGCAAAGGTCTGCTCGAATCGGCCCTCGACACCGAGGTCAGCTTCGAGGTGGTGCATCCGTAGTTCGGCTCTTTAGCGCCCGCTGGCCGAGAAGTGCATGGTGTCGGTGCTCGAGCGCCAGTTGCCGCCCCAGCCCCAGCCGATGGCGGCGAAGGCATCGGTCACCACGTCGCCGGCGAGGATCATGCCCGGTCGCTCCACGGAACGGTTCACGTAGGCCGAGGCCAGTTCGGGCAGCACGACATCGCCTTTGACGTAGGGGTTGTGGAAGGGGTTGATGTCGACGGCCCGGCCGTAGGCATGCTCTGACCAGGAGGTGGTGCCCCGTGACGGCCGGCACACGAAGGAACCGGTGTTGTTGCCGTCGCCCGTTGGGTGGAGGTCGAGCTCCTCGACTCGGGTGATACGCATCTCCTCGATGGGGAAACGGGCCTGGTGGAGGCGCCGGAACACCTCGACGACGTTCTCGGCGGCGTCGGCGTTCACCAGCAGCTCGCCGGTGTGGGTCAAGGCGTCGAAGCCCCAATAGGCGACGGTGACGTAGCGCAGGTCGTCGAGGCCCACGGGGCAATCGGGATTCCAGGTGGAGCGGGAGGCCACCGACGCAGGGACAGCCACGATGGCCGAGGTGAAGGTGGCATCGGGAGGCGGGGCCAGAAGGTCGGTGGTGGCCAGACGTCGGTCGCGAAGCTCGGACGGGGTGGGCTGGATCTCACCGAAGCCGTCGGGCCGCAGGGGCAGGGGCCGACTCCCCAGCCACGACGGTGGGGCAGAGGCGGCGCTGGCTGCGGCCGCTGCTGGCACCGGGGCCTCGGTGGTGGGGACGCCCGCAGTCGTGGAGGTGGTGGGTTCGATGGAGGCGGAGGTCGCCGCTTCCGGCGGCACCGCGGTGTCGCTCCCGCAGGCGCCCAAGACCAACGCCCCCACCAGCAGCGCGGCCGAGCCCCACCGTCGACTCGCTGCTTGGCGCTGCATCGACCGAGGGTAGCGAGCGCTCCCGTCCTGGCGTCGTCGGCTTGTCTCTCTCAGCGCTCGTCCGGCCTCTTTCCTCGTCCGCCAAAGCCTCGTCCGCCAAGGCCTCGTCCGCCAAGGAGTAGGGTGCTCGCCCTGTCGACGTCAGCCGCTAGGAGCCCGATGAGCGCCGTTCGCGACCGCACCCGCCAGGCCCTGGTGGCCTTTCTCGCCCGCGAGCTCGACGAGGAAGGTCTGCGGGCCAGCGGCTGGGTGCCTGGCGTCGCTCGGACCCACTGGTACGCCACCTACCGGGGTGGGCGCCGTGACAATCCCTACCGGATGTCCGGCCCGTCCGGCCAGTTCACCCGCTACCGGGGCGACCATCCCGACGGCCTCTACCGTCTCGACGGCACCGGTGGTTGGGTCTTCGATCCTTCCAACGGCGTCTGGCAGCCCGACGACGCACCGGTGCGCCTCTTCGAGCTCGGTGAGCTGAGCCAGGACGAGGTCGAAGCCCTCTTCGAGCTCGACGACTGGGGCTCGTGGTACTTCGACTATCAGATCGGCAACTGGCAGCGCACCGAGCTGCCACGCGCGTCGTACTACCTGAACGACCTCGATATCCATGAGGTCGACCATGCGGAAGCCCGACGGGTCGCCAAGGCCCTCGGGGCGCCCGACGTCGTGGACTGACGTTGGAGCACCATCAGCTCGCGCTCGCCGAACAACCTCTGATCGCGACAGCTCTGATCGCGACGGCTCTGATTGCGTCGGCGATCGTCAGATGGGGGTGACGTTCTGCGCTTGGTCGCCCTTGTCGCCCTGGGTCACCTCGAACTCGACGGCTTGGCCCTCTTCGAGAGACTTGTAGCCAGCGCCATTGATGGCGGTGTAGTGGACGAAGAGATCCGAACCGCCCTCACGCTGGATGAAGCCGTATCCCTTTTCGGCATTGAACCACTTGACGGTACCGGTTGCCACAACCGATCCCCCTTGTTGCTCGATGGGGTCGGCCTGGCGCACGTACCCACTTGACGAGGGAACGGTAGCACCGGTTGGCACGGCTGTCATCGACTCCGCCTTCGCCGTGGCTGTGGTCGCGTTGGGATAGCGCCGGCGCTCGCTACGGTGGCCTTCCATGACCCTCGAGGTGGGAGCCACCGCACCCGAGTTCGACCTTCCCACCTGCGGTGGCGGCCGGGACCGCATCGCCTTGGCCGAGCTGACCGCCTCGGGCCCCACGCTGCTGGCCTTCTTCAAGACGAGCTGCCCGGTGTGTCGGATCTCCTTTCCGGTGTGGGGCGAGCTGGCCCGGCGCTACGGCGAGGCGGTGGGGGTCGTGGCGCTATCCCAGGACCCGTTGGTGCGGGCCCGGCCCTGGCTCGACGAGAACGGCTTCGACGCGCCCGTGCTCGATGACAGCGACGGCTTCACCACCTCGGGGGCCTACCAGATCGAGACGGTTCCCGCTCTGGTGCTGGTCGGGGCCGATGATCGGGTGGCCGATGCCAGCGAGGGCTGGGACCGGGAACGGGCCAACGCCTGGGACCTCGCTCTGGCCGAGGTGACCGGTATCCCGAGCGCCGGGCCGCTCAGCAGCCCCACCGACGGGCTGCCCGCTTACCGGCCCGGTTGAGCAAGCCGCTCCCGCCGCTGAGTTCGGCGGCTTCTTCCGTTCACCAGCACCGCACCCGAGGCTGACGCGGCGCGTGGGTAAGAATCGGGTCCCGATGCAGCAACGACGGGTCCGACCACTGGCGCGACTGCGCATCCTGCTCGGCCCCGATGCCGCCGGCACCCGCCAGACCCTCACCGCCCTCGGCCTGAGCACCCTCACCAGCCTGGCCGCCGGTGCGGCCCTCGGGGCCATCACCGGCACCCTGGAGCGCCTGCCTGGGCTCTTGGTGCTCGTGCCCGCCGCCATCGGCATGCGGGGCAACATCTTTGGCGCCCTCGGCAGCCGGTTGAGCACGAGCATCCACACCGGCACCTTCGGGCTCTCCCGCCGACCCGACACCGTCGTGGGCCAGAACGTCCTTGCCGCCCTGACCCTCACCACGGTGACCGCCGTGGTCATCGCCGCCATCGCCAAGGTGGTGGCTGTCGCTCTCGGGGTGTCGGGCACCATCGCCGTGCTCGACCTGGTGGTCATCTCGGTGGTCGGCGCCCTCTTGTCGTCGGTGGTGGTGCTGGTCTTCACCTTGGGCCTGGCTGCCGGTTCGGTCCGCTTCGGTTGGGACCTCGACAACGTCAACGCCCCCTTGGTGGCGTCGGTGGGCGACGTCGTGGGCCTACCGTCGCTGTGGCTGGCCACCCTGTTGGTCGGTTTCGGCGTGGTCACCGACCTCATCGGCATCGTTCTGGTGGCGGCCTCGGTGGCGACCCTGGTGGTCGCCCTGCGTTCCTCTCTCGAGCTGCTGGTACGCATCCTTCGGGAGTCGATCCCCATCCTGACCCTCGCCGGGTTCATCAGCGTGGTGGCCGGCATCGCCATCGAGGGGCGACTCGAGGCGTTCAGCGCCCTGCCCGCCCTGCTGGTGCTGCTACCCGGTCACCTCAGCACCGCCGGGGCTCTCGGTGGCGTGCTGGCCAACCGCCTGTCGAGCAAGATCCACCTCGGGGTGGTAGCACCGACGGCGGTGCCCGGTCGCGAGGCGCGCGCCGACATCGCCTTCGTGATCGTGCTCGCCGCCCCCGTCTTCGCCGTCAACGCCGCCGTGGCCGAAGCCGCCGCTCGTCTCATCGGGGTGGCCAGCCCCGGGTTGGGCCTGCTGGTCGCCGTCTCGTTGATCGGTGGGATGCTGGCGGTGGCGGTGGCCGTGCTCATCGCCTACTACGGGACACTGGTGGCCGTGAACCTCGGCCTCGACCCGGACACCTACGGCGTTCCCATGGTGACGTCGTCCATCGACTTGGTGGGCGCCTTCGGCCTGATCCTGGCCATCGTGGCCCTGGGCATCGCATGAGAGGTCGGGCGGCTAACCTCGGCAGCCTCGTGGAGGATCGACCACGCAACCTGCGCACCATGATCTCGGAGGCCAAGGACTCCTGCGAGCTCATGATCGACCTCGCCTACGCGGCCGTGTACTTCGGCGACCCGCAGATGGCCGATGAGGTCGACGAGCTAGAGAACCGCCTCAACGACCTGGTCCACGACATGCGGGCGGTGTGCGTGCTGGCCGCCCGCTCGCCCCGGGAGGCCGACTCCATGGCCTCGGTGCTCAAGGTCATCTCGTCCATCGAGCGCATGGGTCACGCCGCCGTCGACATCTCCGGCATCGTCACCCACAAGGTAGGTATTCCCCGTGAGCTGGTGGTGGACCTGTCCGATGCCGAGGAGGTGAGCCATCGGGTCTCGCTGCGGGAGGGCTCGCACTTCGCCCACCGGCTCCTGTCCGACTTCGAGTTGCCGGTGGCGGTGGGTATGCGGGTGGTGGCCATCCACCGAGAACGCGAGTGGCTGACCGACGTCGGGGGCGACGAGATCCTCCTGCCCGGCGACGTTTTGTTTCTGCACGGCTCCCCGGCGGGCATCCCGCGGCTCCACCACCTGGCCGGGGCGCCCGACTGGTCGCCTCCGGAACTGCCTGAAGGGCCGACCACCACCGACCTCGACCGGGCCGTCGACGTCCTCGTCGAGATGAAGAACATCTCCACCACCTGCGTGGGCCTGGCCTGGTCGGCCCTGGTGCTGCGCGACGTGGGCCTGGCCGCCGAGGTGAACCACCTCGAGGACCGCCTCGACGAGATGAAGGAGCGCCTGGAGACCTGGGTGCTGCGGTCGTCGCCGGTGGCCGCCGATCCCTCGTCGTTGCGGGGCTTGCTGCACCTGGCCCAGGCGGCCGAAGACTTGGGTGACTCCGCCCAGCAGATGGTGTGGCTCATCGAGAACCAAGAAGAGGTGCACCCCATCCTGTCCCTGGCCCTGGGCGACGCCGACGAGGTCCTCGTCCGCCTCCCGGTGCGAGACGGCTCACGGGTCCAGGGCCACAGCCTGGCCCAGCTCAGCCTCGACATCGACCCCGGCTTCCACGTCATGGCCGTGCGCCGGGGTGGGCGCTACGTCTACCGACCCGGGGGGGCGGAGGTGTTGCGGGCCGACGACGAGCTCATCGCCAGCGGCCCCGGCGAGGGCGAGGGCACCTTGGCCGAACTGTGCGGCTGGGTCCTGGTCGAGGACGACGAGACCGGCGAGGACACCCTCGTCCCCGTCGACGCCTCCGACGGCAAGTAGCACATGCACCGGAGCACGACCAACTCGGTCGAACGGAGAGAGCGAAGCGAACGAGTGAGACCGACTACAACCAGTCGCGGCGGGAGAAGTAGCGGAAGCCGGCGATGGTGATGGTGACCATGAGACCGAGGGCGAAGGGATAGCCGTAACGCCATCCCAGCTCGGGCATGTGCTCGAAGTTCATCCCGTAGATGCCGGCAACCAGGGTGGAGCCGAGCAGGATGGCGCCCCACGACGTCATGCGCTTCATGACCAGGTTCATGCGGTTGGAGGCGAGGGCGAGATGGGCATCGACGGCGTTTCCCACCAGCTCCCGCTGGCTGTCCAGGCTCTCGATGGCGCGCAGCACGTGGTCGTACACATCCTGGAGGTGCAGGCGGGTGGCGTCATCGACCCACTCGACATCGCCCCGTACCAGCGAGTGCACGACGTCTCGTAGGGGCAGGACGATCCGGCGGAACTCGACCATGCGGCGGCGAAGGTTCAGCAGGTCGCCTTGGATGGCGCCCTCTTCGCCCGGCTCCTCGGTGAGCACCCGCTCTTCGAAGTCTTCCACCGTGTTCTCGAAGGCATCGATGGCGCCGAAGTAGCCGTCGACCAGCTCGTCGAGGAAGGAGTGGACGAGGAAGCCCACCTCGAGCCGTTGGGCGCCGGACCGGTCGATCCGGCCCCGGACGGCGTCGGCGGGCCATAGCTTCCCGGCGCCGTTGCGCTCGCGGACGCTCACCAACCAGTTCGGGCCGATGAAGAGGTCGACCTCGGCCACCTCGGCGGAGTAGGCGACGAGGAAGGCGTGGGTGGGATAGTGCTCGAGCTTGGGCCGCTGTCCGTGCTTGCGGGCGTCCTCCATGGCGAGCGGATGCAACTCGAACTCCTCGGACACGCGGGCGAAGTCGTCGTCGGTGGGATCGACGAGATCCACCCACAGCACGCAGCCGTCGAGCCCAACGACGGCGGAGATGTCCTTCGGATCCTGAAGAGATGCCGAACCGTTGCCGTCGTAGGTGTGGACGGCGATGGTCACGCCTGGGAGGCACCGTCGCCGCTGTTGGGGACGTCGCGAACTAGCTCCACCACCCCGGCCAGCGCGCCCAGCAGACCGGCGCCGTCGGTGGGTAGGAAGATCTTGGTGGCTTGTCCGTTGGCCACATGGCGCAGGGTGTCGAAGTACTGCAAGGCCAACACGTCGGGGGTGGCCCGGCCCTCGTGGATGGCGGCGAAGACGCTGCGGATGGCGTCCGCCTCACCTTCTGCCACCGTGAGCTGGCGGAAGCTCTCGGCCGCGGCGATCGCCCGGGTGGCCTCGGCCTGGCCCTCGGCGTCGAGGATGTTCCGCTGCTTGCGGCCTTCGGCCTCGAGGATGGCTGCTGCCTTCTCGCCTTCGGCCCGGGTGATGGACGCCTCACGTGAACCCTGCGCCTCGGTCACGACCGCCCGGCGGGTGCGCTCGGCCTTCATCACCTCGTGCATCGCCGACATGA
This sequence comes from Acidimicrobiales bacterium, assembly GCA_038233555.1. Taxonomy (GTDB): domain Bacteria; phylum Actinomycetota; class Acidimicrobiia; order Acidimicrobiales; family CADCSY01; genus JADDRA01. The sequence goes on along the minus strand of JBBSLT010000016.1, from coordinate 15,786 downwards.
CGTCGGGCGGTGGGTCGACCCGCTGGATCTCCACCCGCACCACCCTCACGCCCCAGTTGTCGGTGGCGTCGTCGAGAATGGTTCGCAGCGTCGTGTTGATGGTGTCGCGGGAGGTGAGGGCCTGGTCGAGTTGGAGGTCGCCCACCACGTTGCGCAAGTTGGTCTGGGCCAACTTGACCATGGCCAGAAGGAAGTTGCCGACGTTGTAGACCAGGCGCTGGCCGTCGGTTGCCTCGTAGTAGACGACGGCGTCGACGGAGACGACCACGTTGTCGGAGGTGATGACCTCCTGGGGTGGGACATCGATCACCTGCTCACGCATGTCGACCTTGGTCATGCGGTCGATACCCGGGATGATGATGCGCAGCCCCGGATCGACGGTCTGCTTGAACTTGCCCAGTCGCTCGACGATGCCCCGCTCGAAGGGCCTGACGATCTTCATGCCGGAGCCCACGTAGACCAAAAGGACGACGGCGATCACGGCGAGGACGAGTACTGCGTTCATGAAGAGCTCCTGAGCTAGTCGATGCGGTCGTTGGTGTCGCGCTCGTGGGTTGGTCCTAGGGAGCGATCTGGTCGAGGGGCCAGACCACTAGACGGGTCCCGGTCAGATCGACCACCTTGACCACAGTCTCCGATTCGATGGCCAGGCCTTCCAGGCTCTCTGCTCGCCACTGCTCGCGGCCGAGTCGCACCATGCCCGTCGCCTGGGGGCCGGCGGGAATGGCATCGATGACGATCGCAGTCTGGCCGATCCAGCGTCGGGCCCCTATGCCCTCGCTGGGAGAGTCGAAGTCGAGGCGCCGGGCCAAGGGCCGGGTGGCGATCGCTGCCGCCATCGAGATGGCGACGAAGGCCGCCCACTCGATGGGCACGGGTACTCCAGAGAAGGCCAAGACGGCGGCGACCGCCCCGCCCACGGCGAAGGGCAGGAGGAAGAACGAGCCCGCCACGGCCATCTCGCCGACGAGGGCGGCGGCGGTGACGGCCAACCAGACCCAGCGCCAAAACTCAGGGGAGTCCACGGATTCCAGGGTACTGCCCCGTCTCGACCGCCGACGTCGCCCGCTACCGTTGTCGTGGTGTCCGACCCATCCTCCGACGTTGGCCAACTCTGTTTGATGACCGTGCATGCCCATCCCGACGACGAGGCATCCAAGGGGGCGGGAACGGTGGCCCGGGCTCGGGCCGAAGGGGTGCGCACCGTGTTGGTGTGCTGCACCGGTGGCGAGCAGGGTGAGATCCTCAACCCGGCCATGGACGCCGCCGAGGTGCGTGAGCGCTTGGCCGAGGTCCGTATGGAGGAGCTGGCGGCATCGATGGAGGTCATCGGCTACGACGAGCTCGTCCTGCTCGGCTACCGGGATTCGGGCATGGCCGGGACACCGGAGAACGACGACCCCCGGTGCTTCGCCCGAGCCAACCACGACGAGGCGGTGGGCCGCCTGGTGGCCGCCATCCGCCACCACCGGCCCCATGTCCTGGTGATCTACGGCGACGACCAGACGGGTTATCCCCATCCTGACCACCTGCGGGTGCACGACATCGGGGTGGCGGCCTTCGAGGCGTCGGGCGATCCCACCGCTCAACCCGACGCCGGCGATCCGTGGCAGCCGCTGAAGCTCTATTACACGGTGTGGTCCAAGGCCCGGGTGATAGCCATGCACGAGCGCTTCGGGACGCTGGGCCTGGAGTCGCCCTTCGGCCCGGAGTGGCTGGAGCGCCCCGATCAGGACGACCGCATCACCACTACCGTCGACATCTCCGACTTCGCCGACGTGCGACCGCGGGCCCTGCTGGCCCATCGCACCCAGGTCGATCCCGAGTCCAAGATGTGGTTCGGGCTTCCTCCTGACGAGGCGCGCACGGTCCACCCCTTCGACGAGTACGTCTTGGCCCGGTCCCTGGTCGACAGCGAGGTGCCCGAGGACGACCTGTTCGCCGGAGTGGCCGACCGGGTCCACTAGGGTTCGCCGCCATGGTGAAGTACCTCTCGTCCGAGTGGATGGACCTTTTCAAGGACCTGGCGGCGGACTTCCCTGAGACCCCGGGGGCGACGGCTCGACTCCAGTACGTGATCACCGGTGGCCCCGACGGCGAGGTCCGCTACTTTCACGTGATCGACAACGGCCACACGGTGGAGCACGCCCTGGGCGACGATCCCGAGACGGAGGTCACGCTCACCTCCTCCTACGACGACAAGTTGAAGGTGGACAAGGGTGAGCTCGACGCCAACGCTGCCTTCATGCAAGGCCGGGTCAAGGTGACCGGCAACATCGCCAAGGTCATGGCGCTGCTCCCCCTCACCAACAAGGCTGAGTACAAAGCCATCCAGGAGAAGGTGAGAGAACAGACCGAGTTCTGAGCAATGTCAGCCGAACCCGGTGGTTCGGATGCGGGCTCATTCCACGGCGCCGCTCAGGCACCTCTGCGTTGGAGATCCCGTAGTTCCCGGTAGCCGACGAGGGTGATGCCGGCGCGCTCGGCGAGGGAGCCGAGGTCGTGGTCTGCCACCAGCAGGTGGTGGTCGTCGGTGCGGGCCGGCCAGTCGGGGGCCAGGGCTCGGAGCTCGGGGGTGTCGATCGCCGGGCGGGCGTCGATCTCGGTGACGCCGGGGGCGAGTTCGAACAACGCCCGCTCTAGCCCCTTGCGTGCCCCGGCATCACGGGGGGCCACAACGTGGTCGGGCGAGACCACCCCTTCCTCGGCGGCCAGGCGCCGGAACGGGAAACCCACCGAGCGTTCGGAGGCACCATCGGGCAGGGTCAGCGGCAGCTGGAAGTCGACGGCGAGCTCGAGGTACACATCGAAGAACTCCGGGCGCAGTGGCAGGGTGGCCAGGTGCGATCCCAGGTGGCTGACGTCGAAGCCCCACAGGATCGCCCGCTCGATCTGGGTCCGGCACTCCCGCAGGACCTCGTCGAGGTCGGCGTGGTCCCACACCTCGGCCCGACTGCGGGGAAGGCCCCCGTCGCCGTCGAGCAGTGACGGGGACTGGGTGAGCGGGCCCCAGCGGTAGAGGTCCCACTCGGAATTAAGGGTGAGCTCGACGCCGACATCCTCGCCCCGGTACCGGCCGGCCGCCTCCCGTGACCAGGGGCAGGGGACCATGAGGCGGGCACTGGTGGCGAGTCCGTCCCGGAGAGCCTCGAAGCAGCCGACGTTGGCGGCATGGCTCGAGCCCAGCCCGTCGCAGTTGACGATGAGAAGGCGGGCGTCGTCGGGGTAGCCGAGCTTGCCCGCCAGCGTGGTCATATCGAGAACGGTACCGGAGGCTTCCGAGCTCGCCGGCTGCTGGCAACGCCGGGCGATGGTGGGCTCAACATGCCGACCACAGGCCCAGTCCATCGCCGCGAGCCTGGGCGGCGGCGGAGGTGAAGTCGTCGGCGTGGGCCACGTTGGGCGGAAAGGTGAGCACGGCGGCGAATCCGTCGCGAACGAGTTGCAGGTTGACGAAGGCGCCGTCGTCGGCGCGGTAGACGTAGGCCAACAGCCGGGAGTAGCGGTCCCGGGCCTCGACGTCGCGCACCAGGCGGACGTCGGTGCCGGGAGGGAGCAGGGCTTGGGTGTGGTCGGACGCCTCCTTGCCGAAGCACTCGACCGGCGAACGAGGATCGACGCTTTCGGGAGTGTCGATCCCGAGGAGGCGCACGCTCTCTTCGAGGCCTCCAATGCTCACCACGATGGTGTCGCCGTCGACCACCCGCAGCACCCGGGCCGCACCGGGCTGCTCCGGCTCGCCACCAGGGCCCCCGCCTCCGCCGCAACCGGCGGCAATCAGGGCGAGGACAAGGGCCAGGGCGAGCCGAGGAGTCACGTCACTTCGTGGAGCTTGCCGGTGGTGACGTCGAAGACGAAACCACGCACATTCTTGTGGGGGATGAAGGGGCTGGCTTGGATGCGGGCCATGGATTGGCGGACGTCGGCATCGACGTCGCCGAAGGCTTCGAGGGCGAAGGGGGGCCGGATGCCCGTGTCCTGTTCGATCTGGGCCTTCACCTCGTCGTCGGCGAAGGTCAGCATGCCGCAGTCGCGATGGTGGATGAGCACGATCTCGGTGGTGCCGAGGAGTCGCTGGGAGATGACCAGCGAACGGATGGCATCGTCGCCGACGACCCCTCCGGCATTGCGGATCACATGCGCTTGGCCGAGGCTTAGACCGAGCATCCGGTAGACATCGAGGCGGGCGTCCATGCAGGCCACCACGGCCACGTGGCGCTCGGGCGGCATGGGCACGTCGCCCTCGGTGTAGGTGGCGGCGTACGCCTCGTTGGCCCTCAGCAAATCATCGGTGATGCTCATGGCCATCCTCGCTCTCGGGGTGGGGGAAGCCGACGAGCCTTTGCTCGCTCGGTGTCCGCCGATCCTGGCCCAATCAGTCGGGATTTGACAACCCCTTCCTCCAGCCGAGGCGCTCACGCCGCCTGATCGGATCGGCAACGTTCGCCGTTTGGGGTTGCGGAGCGCCGGAGGGCCTCCCGGGCGGAGGCGACGCCTTGGCGTCCGATCTCCCGGGTGCGGCGATCGAGGCGCCAGCTGGGCGCAGCCATCTCCAAGAGCGCCAGTTGGCTCGGCTCGGGACCCGTCGAACCTGCGGCCGATGCCCCGGATTGCGCCGGCCCGTTCACGCCGCCTCGCCGACAACTTCGCTGGGGTGCTCGTCGCCCACGCAGCCACAGTGGACCTCGAGCTCGATGCAGGGCACCCACCACTCGTGAAGGCTGGGGTCGCCGCCGCACACGGCTTCGTCGCAGTCGAGGACCCCGTCGGCGTGTACGACCAGCGTGCCGTGGCAATGCGCCAGCCCGTCGGCACAGGTCCGGCAAGATCCGGGCCTGACCGACGCAGCCGTGCTCGCCGTGGTGATCGTCTCTCTTCGTCTCCAGGACCACATGAAGACCAGTATGAAGAGGGGGTGAGACAAGAACCCCGGCTCGCCGTAGCGGGCCGGGGCAGGGCAGAGCCAGAGGCCTCCTAGATGGCGGAGTTCTGGGCGCTGGCGAAGGTGTCGGGCACCGGGTACTGGCCCAGCACGTAGTGGAGGATGGCGGCGTGTTGCATGTCGATGGGCTGGATGGTGGCGGCCAGCTCCAGCGCCTGGGCGTTCTCGATGGTGGGGATGGCCTCGAAGTAGGTGTCGGCTGCGGTCTGCTCCAGAACCAGGGCGAGCTCGGCGACGGCGACGACGTCACCGGCATCGGCGAAGGCGTTGTTGATGGTGGCCGCCAGCTCGGGCGGAGGGTCGGTCACCTCTACCTCGCCCAGGCTGGTCAACAGGTCGTTCCACGCGTCCCGGGCGGCCACGTGGTGGCCCAGCGCGGTGGTGATGAAGGTGGCGACGGCGTCGGGTACGTTGGGCAAGCTGCCGTCGCCGGCCGCGTCAAGCGCCGCTTGGTAGGTGTTGACGGCCAGCACCTCGAGGCCGGCAGCCAACTGGGCGGTGGCGATGTCCCCGCTCGGCGGCGCCGGTTCCTCGCCGCCGCCTTCACCCTCGGCAGGGGGTGGGATCAGGTCGTCATCGGGAGGGTCCTGCAAGACGAAGGGGTCGTCCTCGGTGCCGCAGGCGGCGGCCACGAGACCGAGCGCAGCGGCGCCCCCGCCGAGGAGCACCCGACGCCGGGTGACCGGCGAAGGGGCCAGTCGCTGGAGGAGCGTGGCGTTCTCCTCCATCTGTTCCTGAAAGGCATCGGTCATGTGCGGAAGCTCCTTGTCCCGGGATTGGTTGCGCTGGCCCATACGAGGGCAGCCGTTCGTCTCCGGTACGGACCGTAGTCCTGGATGACCCGTAGAGGAAGGCTTGGGGCGAGTTTCGCAGATCGCGCCACCGGGCATCGACTTGGCCATGCCGGCAGCGACAGGCGGCGTGGACTTTGGCCAGAGGGTGACCTTCCGCCCAGGGGCGGCGCCCGATAGGCTGGACCCATTCACAGGTCGGAGGGGTTGGCGCTCAAGGCAGGGGCCGAACCGGACGATGAAGATCAAGTAGTGACGTACCCGACGATGGTGAGCCACAGGAGGCGAGGACATCCGATGAAGGCAGCGATGACCGAGACCCGAGAGCCGACGATCATCACCGAGGCGCTGGCCGTCATCGACAAGGGGCTAGCCGAGATGCTCCACCGGGAGCTGGTGTCCACCGACGAGGTGGCCGACCTGTTGCTCGACGTCCGGACGCTCCTCGCCTCTCCCGAGAACAACCCGGACCAACTCGTCCACTGACCAACTCGTCCACTGACTGAGTGCCTTCAGCTCGCCGTCGAACCTCTGGTTCGGCGGCGAGGCTGGTGAACGGGCCAGAGGCGCTGGACGAGAAGTCCGAGGCCTTTGCCCATCAGGGCACCGGCAACCACGTCGGAAGGATGGTGGATGCCCACGTGCACCCGGCTGGCGGCGACCACCGAGGCCGCGAGGTGCCACCCGGTGCGACACCACGGCGCTCGACCTTGTGAAAGCAAGGTGGCGGCCATGAACCCCGAAGTGGCGTGGCCGCTCGGAAAGCTGCTGGAGCGGGGTTGCCGCAACTGGTGGCGCTCGTGCTCTTGGCGTAGCGGCCGGGTGCGGCGGAACAGTGACTTGACCCCTACGTTCACCACGAGGGACTCGACGCCGAGTGCCACCCCGAGGCGAAGGGCCTCGCTGGCGTGACGGTCGGAGCGCAGTGCTTGGCCGGCGCCCACGAGATGCCAGAGCAGCGAGAAGTCGGCCAGGGCGGAGGCTGTGTAGAAGAGGCGGTCGACATGGCGTCGGCCCCGTAGTCGGTCGAAAGCGACTTCGATGCTTCGATCGAAGTCGGCCACCCACCGGCCCACGACCGGAGGCAGTAGCCAGCGCACGGGGGTGACCGGCCCGCGATCGACCTGCGGCGGTGTCCCGCCCAGGGCCTCGATGGCCGTATCGCTCAGCCCCGGCCCGTCCCCCGGCCCGTCCCCCTGACTGGCCCCGCCGCCCACCTCTTGTCGTAGCTGGGGCGTCACCTGGCGCCGACCAACTCCTGGCAGGCGGCGGCTGGATCGCCGCCGTAGACCGGGCAGAAGGCCTGGAAGGCGCACCAGTTGCACAGCGGCCCCGGATGCGGTCGGAAGTCGTCGGCCGCGCATGCCCGTTCTACGGCTTGCCACACCGCCCCGACCCGCCGCTCGAGGCCCCGGATCGACTGCTCGGAGGGGGTGGCGATGATGGAGACACCGTCGGCCAGGTACAGCAGTTGGATCCGGGCCGGACGGCGCCCGAGCACCGCCTGGCACAGGAAGGCGTAGAAGTGAACACCGCCGAAGCGGCCCTGCTCGTAGCGGGGGCCGGGGGACTTGCCGGTCTTGTAGTCGGTGACCACCAGCTCGCCGTCGGCATCGAGCTCGAGGCGGTCGATGATTCCTCGCAGGCGCACCCCGCCCAGCTTCGCCTCCAAGAGGAGCTCCAAGCCGATGGGGCGGATGGTGGCGGGGTCCTCCATCTCGAAATAACGCCGGACCAGGCGCCCGGCATCAGCCAGGTAGGTGGCCTCGGCGTTGGCGTCGAGGCCGAGCTGTTGGAACTCCGGGTCGTCGCGGCGCGCCTGGTCGGCGGCAGTGCTCAGGGCCGACAGCGCCAGGGCCAAGGTGCGATCGGCCGGCTCGGCGCAGTAGAGCTGTTCAAGCACTCGGTGGACGAGGGTGCCCCTGACCGCCGCCACCGAAGGTGCCTCGGGCAGGCGGTTGATGACCGAGAAGCGAAAGGCCAGGGCACAGTCCTTGAAGGCTGACACCTTGGAGGGGGACAACGTGGCCGGGAGGTCGAGCGCCATGGTGGCAGGGTAGACCGAGGGTGGGACAACGACGTGGACCTGGGGCCCGGCGTCAAGGGCCGAGAAGAGCTTGCACGACGCCGGCGGCCACCATCGCCGGATGGGTCAGGGGGCCGAAGTGGCCGAGGCCTTCGAGCTCCTCCAGGCGACCGTCGGGGAGCAGGGCGGTCTGGCGCTGGGCCAGCTCGGCGGACACTGAATCGGTGTCGGAGCCGTGTGCGATGGTGACGGGACAGGACACCTCGCCGAGGTGGTCGAAGGCCCGGTGGTGAGTGCCCATGCGGTAGGTCTGGGCCTCGTCCTCCCGCCGGCATTTGAGTGTCAGCCCGCCGTCGGGGGTGGGCGCCAGCCCGTGCTCGACGTAGGCGGTCAAGATGCCGGGGTCGAAGTCGGCCAGCGGAGGCTTGGACCCCAGGCGTTGGCGGGCAGCGTCGACCGAGGCGAAGGAGTCGCGGCGCCGTAGGGCGCCCAGCAGCAGGGGGTGGTCGTCCATGGGGAAGGCCTCCGGCCACGCCACCGGTTCGTAGAGGTAGAGCCCGGAAAAGGTGCCAGGGCGGGCCTGTTCGGCCAGCAGGAAGGCCGAGCCGCCCTGGGAGTGCCCGAATCCGAGGGGGCGCTCCAGGCCGAGACCGTCGACCACGGCGAGGGTGTCGTCGGCGAAGCCGCGCCAGTCGAAGTCCGGTGGCTCCGGGCGGGTGGCGTCGCCGTGGCCCCGGACGTCGAACGACCAGCAGTGGAGGTGCGATGACAAGGCGGTGGCCAGTGGTCCCCACATCTGGCCGTGGAAGCCGGTGGCGTGGGCGAGCAGGAGGGCGGGGCCCCTCCCTCCCAGGTCGTGGACGGCGAGCTCGACCCCGTCGGTGGATCGCAGGCGCACCCGTCCATGGTGGCACCTCGCACCCTTGCCGGCCGAAAGTGCCCGTATCCTGCAGGTGATGAGGACGGTCCTGCGTGCGCTGGCCACGGCGCTGGCGGTCGTGGTCCTGGCTGCGGGTTGCAGCGGCATCGACGAGGCCGACGGTCCCGGGGCTTCCCCGCCGGCCGAGTCCGAGGAGGCCGAGGTAGAGGTGGGGGAGTTGCCGACCGACGTGCGCTCGGTGCCCGATCCGCTTCCCGGGGGCGAGCCCGGCGACCTGATCGCCCTGGCGCCCCTGACCCGCCCCGACATCCCCGCCGGGGCGCAGGCGTGGGACGTGTTGTACCAGTCGGAGGGGGTCGACGGTGAGCCCGTGGCCGTCTCCGGACAGGTCTTCGCCCCTGGTGGCCCGCCGCCCCCGGACGAAGGCCGCCCGGTGCTGTCGTGGGCGCATGGGACCGTCGGCGTGGCCGACGGTTGCGCACCGTCGCGCACCGGGGGGCAGGTGCCGGCCCTGGCGCAGCTTCTCGACGCCGGCTACGTGGTCGCCGCCACCGACTACGAGGGCCTCGGCACCCCCGGGACCCATCCCTATCTGGTAGGCGATAGCGAGGGCCGCAGCGTGCTCGATGCCGCCCGGGCCGCAGCCCGCATCGACGGTGCCGGGGCCGGCGACCGGGTCGTGGCTGCCGGGCACTCCCAGGGCGGCCACGCCGTGTTGTTCGCCGGGGCCCTGGTCGAGGACTATGCCCCCGAGCTTGAGCTCCTCGGTGTGGTGGCGTCGGCACCGGCGGCGGAGCTGACCACCTTGTTGCGTTCGGCCGTGCCCATCTCCCTGGCCTTCGGCCTGGTGGCGTCGGCCATCTACGCCTACGACCAGACCTACGACGAGTTGGTGCTCGAGGACGTGCTCACACCGGCGGCCATCAAGCGCATCGGGGTGGTCGACGAGGTTTGCCTCCAAGGCGTCACCGACGCCTTCTCCGACCAGCGCACGTCGGCATGGCTGGTCGACAACCCCCTCGACGTCGAGCCTTGGGCCACCCGGGTGGCGGAGAACGAGCCGGGATCGGCCGAGATTCCCGCCCCGGTGCTGGTGGTGCAGGGCAAGCTCGACTTCGTGGTCCTGGCTTCGAGCAGCGACACCGCTGTCGGCCGACTCTGCGAGGGTGGCAACACGGTCGACTACCGGCGCTATCCCGGCGCCGGCCACGGCGATATCCTGGGCGAGGCCGGCCCTGAGATCCTGGCCTGGATAGCCGAGCGGGTTGCCGGCGACGACGCCGCCTCCACCTGCGGTGCCTGAGGCCCCTGAGGCGCCCGGCCGCCACGCGTCGAGGCTGGCCCTGGCCACGCTGCTGGTCGGGCTGGGAGCGTTGCACTTCGTGATCACGCCGTCCTACGAGCGCATCGTGCCCCGGGCCCTAGGCTCGGGCAATGCCCGGACGCTGGTGCTGGTGAGCGGGGCGGCGGAGATCGCCGCCGGAGCGCTGTTGACGTTGCCCCGGACCCGGCGCCTCGGCGCCGGACTGGCCGCCGCCTTGTTGGTGGTGGTCTTCCCGGCCAACGTGCAGATGGCCCTCGACAGCGGCATCGAGGGTGCGGGCTTCCCGCTGGGGTCACCGGTCGTTGCCTGGCTGCGTCTCCCCCTCCAGGTGCCGCTGGTGTGGTGGGCGCTACACCTCGCCCGACCGGAGAGGAGCAGCCGGTGATCGTTCGCCTGCGGGCGGGTTTCGAGGCCTTCCGGGACAGCCTGTTCTTCCTCCCCGCCCTCTTCGTGGTGGCCGCCGTGGTGGCCGCCCAGGGCATGCTCACCCTGGACGCGCGGGTGTCGCTCGATACGGTGCCGAGCTTCTTCCGTTTCACAATTGACAGCGCTCGGGAGCTGCTGAGCGCGGTGGCCGGCGGCGCCATCACCGTCACCGGCATCGTCTTCGCGTTGACCGCTCTCAGCGTCCAGCTCGCCTCCAGCCAGTTCTCCCCCCGGGTAGTGCGGGGGTTCCTGCGGGACCGCTTCAACCAGGCGGCCATCGGCTTCATGTCCGCCACCTTCACCTACTCCCTGGTCGTGTTGCGGGCGGTGCGCACGCCTGGCGACGATGCCTCGTCGGTGGTCCCGAACCTGTCGGCCGGCCTCGCCCTCATCCTGGCCGTGATGATGATTCTCGTCATCCTCGCCTTCGTCAACCACACCGCCCAGTCCCTTCAGGCCACCCACCTCATCGGCGACGTGACCGACGGCACGGTGGCGCTGGTGGCCAAGCGCTTCCCGGATCTGGGTGACGGCGAGGATCAGCCCCCGTCGTCTACCGGGCCGGCGGCGGGAGGGCATCGGGTCAACGCTCCTCAAAGCGGTTGGCTGAACCAGGTGAGCGAAGCCGATCTGCTCGAGGCCCTTCCGCCCGGTGGTCTGGTGCGCGTCGAGCTGAGGGTCGGCTCGTTCGTCCACGCCGGCCGCCGTCTGTGCACGGTGTGGACGAACGAGCCCGGAGACAGCAAGACCTTCGACGAACTGGACGAAGAGATCCAAGAGGCGCTCGCCATCGGGCGGGCCCGGACGATGCAACAAGACGTGGCCTTCGGGATCCGCCAGCTCGTCGATGTCGCCCTGCGGGCGCTGTCGAGCGGCATCAACGACGCCACCACGGCCTACGAGTGCATCGTGCATCTGGGCGAGGTGCTGTTCGAGATCCTACGACGGGACCTTCCTCCCGCCGTCCGCCACGGCGAGGACGGACGGTGTGTCCTGCGCCCCCACGAGCTCACCCACGACGACTATGTCGGACGGGCCTTCGACCAGATCCGCAGGAACGCAGCTCCCATGCCCGACCTCTGCCTCGCCCTCGTGCGCACGCTCGGGAGCCTGGCGACCGAGCTCGACGACCTGGGCCTCGGTCACCGTGTTCCCCCGCTGGTCCGCCAAGCTCGGCTGGTGGTGGCCGGGGCGATGGCAGAGGACTCAATGGCCGAAGACCTCGATCTGGTGCGCCAGGCCGCCCTCGACGCCGGCTTCGGCCCTCTTCCGCCGGCGGGACCGGTCGCCTCGTAGGGCTCCGGCTCAGTCCGTCTTCTGACGACGGCGGCGAAGGGCGACGACGGCGCCGCCGACGGCCAGGGCACCTGCACCGAGCGCCCCGAAGGGCCAGCGCAGGGTGTTGTCGACGAAGGGCGTCTCGTCGACACCACCGGGCGGAATGGGAGGGGCCGGACGGGCTCGCCCCGCCAACCCGGCCGCGGCCGGCTGGAGTCGGGGCTCGCCGGCCATCGCGGCCCACGAGGCGACCAGGCGCTCGCCGGTCGATGGTTCGTCCACGGCGTCGACGTGCCACCAGTCGCCCTGCATCCTCTCAGGCGTCAGGCTGACCACGATGTAGCCGTGGTGGCGGATCTCGCTCCAGCGCAGGTGGCCGAGCTGCTCCTCGACGATGCTGACCAGGCTGCGCGTCACCAACTCGGAGTCGGGCCCGACGATGGAGGCGAAGGTGTCCGAGGTCACGCTCGGAGTGACCAGCTCCACCGCAACCGGTGGTGCACCGGTGTCGCCTCCGGTCGGCACCTCGAACGCCCACGACGAGTGAATATCGCCGGTGAGCACGACCACGGAGCCGACGGCGTCGTCGCCCACCACGTCGAGCAGGCGCCGACGAGCGGCGGGGTAGCCGTCCCACTGGTCGGGGTTCATCACCTTGCCGGCCACGACCACGCCCAGCCGGTCGGCCAGGTCGACGAAGGGTTCGGGTACCTCCAGGCTCAACGGCGAGAGCACCACCTGGTTGGCGACGACCCGCCACGGCCCGGTGGCGCTCCGAAGTCGATCGGCCAACCACTGCTCTTGCTCCTCGGACATGATCCGCCGCTCGGGATCGGCGAGGGCGGCGGCCGGATCGTCCAGGTAGGCGCCGATCTGGCGGTCTCGACCGTCGTGGCGGGTGTCGATCAGGATCAACTCTCCGTTGGCCCCCAGCGGCAGAGACCGCCAGATGCGCCGGGGCCGGTCGGGGTCGGGGAGGCGCAGCGGCATCCACTCCAGGTAGGCCCGCAGCGCCGCCGCCCGGCGTTCGGCCCAGGGGCCCTGGGTGGCCGGGTCGTGACCTGAGGCGCCGCCCTCCCAGGCGTTGCCCGCAACCTCGTGGTCGTCCCAGATGGCGGCGACGGGAAGGCGTTGGTGGAGAACCTGGAGATCGGGGTCGGTCTTGTACTGGGCGTGGCGGAGCCGGTAGTCGGCCAGGGAGACCGGTTCTCGGGCCGGCTCGTGTCGGCGGACGGGCTCACCGGCGCTGGACTCGTAGATGGAGTCGCCGAGGTGGACTACGAGGTCGATATCCCGCGCCGCCAGGTGGCGGTAGACGCCGAAGAAGCCGGCGGCGTAGGAGGCACAGGAGACGACGCCGAGGCGGAGCTCCCGGCCGTCGTCGGGCCCGGGTGCCGTGCGAGTGCGACCGGTGTTCGAGAGCTGGCCCCGGGCCTCGAATCGGTACCACCAGGTGGTCGCCGGCCGGAGACCACCGACGTCGACATTGACGGTCCAGTCGGCGTCCGGCGTGGCCTGGGCCTCACCGCTGGCCACCACGTCGCGCAGCTCGGGGTCGGCGGCCACGGTCCAGCCGACCGCCACCGTTTCGTCGCTCCCGGCTCCCGACACACGGGTCCAGATCATCACCCGCTCGGCGGTAGGGTCACCGCTGGCCACCCCGTGGACGAACACGCCATCGCCATTGCTCGCCGCCGCCTCAACCTGCTGCCTGGAGGTGGTCACCACCAGCCCGGCGACGACCGGAGGCAGGCCGCGCAGGAGGTCACGGCGGTGGATCACCTCGCCCCCCCCTGTTCTTTGTCGCGTTCTGCACACGGGAGGGAGCGAAAGCGACAAAGAACGGACTGGGCACCCGGCAGATTCATGGGGCGTAGGCGCCATCGCCGGCCAGGGAGTGCTCCCGCCAGCGGCTCGGGGTGCCGACGATGGCGCGGGGGTAGTCCTCGAACAGCCAGCGGGCGAAGTGGCGCCTCGACCAAGCGCTGGCTCCGGCCACACGCAGGCCTACCCGCACCCCCTTGCGGTGGCGCAGGGCCACGGCCATGGTTCGCGACACCGCCATGTCGGCCAGCAGCTCGCGGCGCACCGCCTGCTCGTAGTGAACGGCGGCAGCGGCGGCATCGGCGGGCCCGGCGCTCACCACGGCCCGGGCGGCCAGCGCTCCGGTGAGGAGCGCCTGGGCGATGCCCTCGCCGGTGAGGGGGTCGCAGGCGGCGGCGGCATCGCCCACGAACAAGGCACGTCCTCCTGCGCCGCTGAGGCCGATGTCGTGCAGCCGTGAGGGGATGGGCCAGGCCCGGTGGGTGCCCTCGGGGGTGGCGTCAGGGCCGAGGACGTCGCGCACGTGGGGCCGAGCCAACAGCTCGGGCCACAGCGCCTTCATGGCCTGGGTGGGCATCCGCCCCCGCTCGATCCCGAAGCCGATGTTGGCGCGTCCACCCGGCAACGGGAAGGACCAGATGTAGCCGGGGAGCAGGTCACCCTCGAACCACACGTGCAAGGCGCCGGACGCCGCCGGACTCACCCCGGAGAAGTACTGACGAAAGGCGTGCCATTCGCCCAGCCGGCCTGGACGACCCCGAGGGTCGGGTCGGGCCGGGTCGGCGGCTCCGAGGTGCTTGCGAAGGGGCGACCACATCCCGTCGGCGCCGATGGCATAGCGGGCGACGACGGGCCCCAGCCCCGTGATGTCGAGTGCGATGTGGTCGGAACCGAGCGTGGCGCCCGTACACGCATGGCCGTCGGCCACCTTGACCCCGGTGGCACGGGCCAGGTCGACCAGAGCCGCATCGAGCTCCAGTCGAGGAACGACAACGGCAAAGGCACCTCGATTTCGAGGCAGCGGGAGGTGTAGGGCCCGACCGGCGGGACCATGGAGGACCACGTCGTCGACCCCCTGCCACGATGGCATCGACGAGGGCTCCAGGCCCATGCCCTGGAGCTGGCGCAACGCCCCGGCGGTGAGCCCGTCGCCACAGCACTTGTCCCGGGGAAACCGAAACTTGTCGACGAGGAGCACCTCCCGGCCCGCCCGGGCCGCCTCGATGGCGGCCGAACACCCCGCCGGCCCGGCTCCCACCACGACCACGTCAACACCCAGCACCGCAGAAGCCTACGACCCGAACCCTGCACCTCAGTCGCCGGCCGGGCCTCGGGTGCAGACATTCTGGACGTACGCCTTCCCCCTCGGAAGCTGTGGGTTAGCGTTTTCCCCGTGCGCAGGGCGATGGTGGCTTCCCTCGTGGGTTATTGGGAGCGACGCACGCCCGCCCAGACGTTCCTCTACGTCGTGGGCCTGGCGTTGGTGGCCCTAGGATTGCTCCACCTCGGCGTGTTCACCGTCGACGGCGGACCGTGGGGGGGCCCGCTGTCGTGGCGCAAGCCCGTCACCTTCGGGCTGTCGTTCGGGGTGACCACGTTGACCGTGGCCTGGATCGCCACCTTCTTGAGCCTGAGTCGACGGGCCGGGTGGTTGCTGCTGGGAACCTTCGGCGTGGCCCTGGCTCTCAGGGTAGGCCTGGTCCTCCTCTGGTCGGCCAGGCCCTGGGCGGGGCCATCATCGCCAACGGCACCGCCATCGACCGACCTCCCACCGAGGTCGATCTTGCCATCCTCGGTGCCGCGGGCACCCTGAAGATCCCCCACGCCGCCGCCCTGCACGCCCTCCAGGTGCTCCCGCTGCTGGCCTGGCTCCTGTCGTTTGCCGCCATGGCCGAGGGGCGCCGTAGCCAGGTGGTGGCCACGGGAGCCATTGGCTACGGATCCTTGGTGGTGGCCAGCGCCGTGCAGGCCTTCTCCGGACTCGCCCCGCTCGAGCTGTCCGTCGCCGGCGCCCTCCTCGGCGTGGCCGGTCTGGTCATGGTCCCAGCTTGCTTCGTCGTGGCGCTGGTCGCGCTTTGGGGCGCTGGGAACCTTCGGCCCGCGTCCGCGGAGCAGCGTTGAGCGATCGTGCCTCGAAGCTCGCCAGGAAAGTGACAGGCTCGCCCGAACGGAGCGAAGCGAGTGAGGGCGATCAGCAGTTGACGCCTTCTCCTGGCCGGTAGGTGGCGAAGACGGTGTCGACCTCGGTACGGCCATCGACATAGGTCCGGGTGCGCTCGGTGGTGACCCGGGTGC
>JBBSLT010000015.1:0-26517 GCA_038233555.1 Acidimicrobiales bacterium | reverse complement strand
CTGGTAGAAGGCGTAGGGACTGGTGCGGACGGGATCGAGCCAGATGCTCCCGCCCGCCGACTTGCCGAACTTGGTCCCGTCGGCCTTGGTCAGCAGTGGCCAGGTGAGGCCATGCACCCGGTGCCCGGTCCGCCGGCGCACCAGATCGACCCCGGCGGTGATGTTGCCCCACTGGTCGGAGCCACCGATCTGGAGGTCGCAGCCCTCGTGCTCATGCAGCCACAGGTAGTCGTGGGCCTGGATGAGCATGTAGCTGAACTCGGTGAAGGAGATGCCCGAGGTGGTCTCCACCCGGGTTCGGACCGATTCCTTGGCCAGCATCTGGTTGACGGTGACGTGCTTGCCGACGTCGCGGAGGAAGGCCAGCAGGCGCAGGTCAGCGGTCCAGGCAGCGTTGTCGACGAGAAGCGCCGGATTGGCCCCGCTCTCGAAGTCGAGCAGGCGCCCGAGCTGGGCGGTGATGGCGGCCAGGTTGGCCCCGAGGACGTCGGCTTCCAGCAGGTTTCGTTCCTGCGAGCGCCCCCCCGGATCGCCGATCATCCCGGTGGCGCCGCCGGCCAGGGCGATGGGACGGTGGCCGGCGAGCTGGAGGCGGCGCAAGACGAGGATGCCGAGCAGGTTGCCGGCGTGCAGGCTGTCGGCGGTGGGGTCGAAGCCGCAGTAGACGCTGACCGGCGGCTCGGCCAGAAGACGAGCCAATGCCTCCCGGTCGGTGCTGTCGTACACCAGAGCGCGCGCCTCGAGGTCGCTCAGCACGTCGAAACCGGGAGGGGAGAGCACCCGCTCATGGTCGCCTGCCACCGGCGGCGGGTCCAACCGGTTGACCCTCCGGCTACCGACGGGAGACGTTGGCGTCGCCGGCGACGTACCAGCGCCAGCGTTCCTCGGTGGCGGCGGTGATGCCCACCCGGGTGGTGCACACCACCTCGGCCGGGACCGGGCCATCGCCCTCGACGATGGTCGTGCCGCCCTCGCCCGTCACCACGTCGTCGCCGTCGTGGCTTCCGTCCAGATCGAAGGCCTGGCACAGGCGTGCCGGCCCGGAGCACAGGTCACGCTCCCGCTTGGCGGCCGGGCGCCGAGGCCACATGGCATCGAGGCCAGCCAGCGGCCGCAGGGCCCGCAGCAGCACCGCCACCCCTTCCCCCTCCTCACCGCACACGGCATTGGCGCACCAGTGCATGCCGTAGGTGAAGTAGACGTAGAGGTGCCCAGGCGGGCCGAACATGGTGGCGTTACGCCGAGTTGGGCCCCGGTAGGCGTGCGAGGCCGGATCAGCTGAGCCGCAGTAGGCCTCGACCTCGACGATCAGCCCCCGGCACGGCCCCACCACCAAGACCTGGTGCAAGAGCTCCGGCGCCACCTCGCGGGGATCGCGCCGGTAGAAGTCACGGGCGAGCGCGGCCACCGAAGCGTCCCCGGTCCTCGGCCAGTCGAGCTTGAAAGCGCTCCACCTGGACGGCCACGGGGCCAGGCCCCGCTCCCCCCGGGGTGGTCCGGCGGGTGACGGCCACGCCGGGGGCCAACAATCTCGCCGCCTCGGGGCCCAGTTGGGGCTGCGCCGCCACCAAGGCGGCCAGGTCCTTCCCTTCGTCGAGGGAGCGACGGACCACCTCACCGACGATGGCGTGAGCGGTGCGAAATGGCGTCCCCCTCTCCACCAGGTGCTCGGCCAGGTCGACCGCCGCCGCCGCCGGTCCGTCGGCGGCCGCAGCCATGCGAGCAGTGTGGAAGGTGGCGCTCGTCAGCAACCCGGCCAGGGCAGCCAGGCCAAGATTCACCTGGTCGACGGCGTCGAACAACGGCTCCTGGGTCTCCTGGAGGTCGCGGTTGTAGGCCAAGGGCAAGCCCTTCAGGGTGGCAAGCACGCCGGCCAGGTGGCCCACCAGGCGACCGGCCTTGCCCCGGGCCAGCTCGGCCACGTCGGGGTTCTTCTTCTGGGGCAGCATCGACGACCCGGTGGCCCAGGCGTCATCGAGGCCGAGGAAGGCGACCTCCTCGCTCGACCACAGCACCACCTCCTCACCCAGGCGGGAGAGGTGCACGCCGAGCAGGGCGAGAGCGAAGAGAGCCTCGGCCACGAAGTCACGGTCGGACACGGCGTCGAGGCTGTTCTCGAAGCGCCCGGCGAAGCCGAGGTCGGCGGCCACGCCGTCGGGATCGAGGGGCAGCGACGAGCCGGCCAGGGCGCCGGCGCCCAACGGCGAGACGTCGAGGCGCCGGCGGGCGTCGTCGAGGCGATCGACGTCGCGGGCCAGGGCCCAGCCGTGGGCCAGGAGGTGATGGGCCAGCAGGACGGGCTGGGCCCGCTGCAGGTGGGTGTAGCCGGGCAGGTAGGCGTCGCCGGCCTCGACGGCGCGCTCGAGCAACACCTCCTGGAGCTCGATCACTGCCCCGGCCACGCAGGCCAGCTCCCGCTTGCACCACAGGCGCAGGTCGGTGGCCACCTGGTCATTGCGGCTGCGCCCGGTGTGGAGCTTGGCCCCAGCGTCGCCCGCCAGCTCGGTGACCCGGCGCTCGACGGCGGTGTGGATGTCCTCGTCACTGGGGGCGAAGGCGAAGGCGCCGGCCTCCAGCTCGGCGTCGACGGCGTCGAGGGCGGCCAGGACGGCGGCCACTTCGCCGTCGTCGAGCACGCCCGCCCGCCCCAGCCCCCGGACATGGGCCCGGGAGCCAGCCACGTCGTCGAGCGCCAGGCGCCGGTCGAAGGGCAGGCTGGCAGAAAAGGCCAACAGTGCCGGCGCCGGGCCCGCCGAGAACCGCCCCTGCCAGAGCGTCATCGCCTCCGACCCCCGCCCGCCGGTGCGGTCATGGCGAGCCCTCCTGGGTGCCCTGGCGGGCGGCCCAGGTACGAGTCCCAAGGCCCCACAGGCGGACGAAGCCCTCGGCGTCCTCGTGGCGGAAGCTGTCGGCGGCCTCGTAGGTGGCGAGGTCGTAGTCGTAAAGGCCCACCGGGCTGCGCCGACCGGCCACGATGCAGCGCCCCGGCACCTCGCAGCGCAGGCGGACCTCGCCGGTGACGTGGCGCTGGCTCTCGTCGACGAAGGCATCCAACGCCTGCTTGAGGGGCGAGAACCACAGGCCGTCGTAGACCAGCTCGGCGTAGCGGGGCTCCAGGCGCGCCTTCTCATGCGCCAGGTCGCGCTCGAGGGTGAGGTCTTCGAGGTCGGCATGGGCCATGAGCAAAGCCAGCGAGCCGGGACACTCGTAGATCTCCCGGCTCTTGATCCCCACCCGGCGGTTCTCCACCATGTCGATGCGGCCCCAGCCGTAGGAGCCCACCACCCGGGTGACCTCGTCGACCAGCTGGTGGAGGGGCAGGCTGCGCCCGTCGAGACTCACGGGAACGCCCTGCTCGAAGCCAAGCACCAGGTCGCACGGCCCGGTGGCGGTGGGCACCGTCGTCTCGTACACCTCCTCGGGAGGGGACTCCCAGGGGTCCTCCAGGATCCCGCACTCGATGGTGCGGCCCCACAGGTTCTGGTCGATGGAGTAGGGGCTCGCCTTGGTGACGGTGACGGGAATGTCGTGGCGCTCGGCGTAGTCGATCGACTGCTCCCGAGTTAAGCCCCAGCCCCGGACCGGAGCCAGCACCTCGAGGTCGGGGGCCAGGGCGCCCGTCGCCACCTCGAAGCGGACCTGGTCGTTGCCCTTGCCGGTGCAGCCGTGAGCCACGGCGCCGGCGCCGTGCTGACGGGCGGCCGCCACCAGGTGCTTGACGATGAGCGGACGCGACAGCGACGACACCAGGGGGTACTTTCCCTCGTAGCGGGCGTTGGCCCGCAACGCCGGGGTGACGAAGTCCTCGGCGTACTCGACCCGAGCGTCGACGACCAGCGCCTCCACCGCCCCGGCGGCCAACGCCCGCTGACGGATGGCCTCGAAGTCACCGCCCTGACCGACGTCGACGGCCACGGCGATCACCTCGGTCCCCAGCTCCTCGCCCATCCACCGCACCGCCACCGAGGTGTCGAGACCCCCGCTGTAAGCCAACACCGCACGCTTGCTCATCTCGTCCTCTCGATCGTCATAATTGATCCAATCCGGCCAACGAACGCAGGTTCATGGCCACCTCGGCGCCGTCGGCGTGCTCGGCTACCACCACCAACACGGTGTCGTCGCCGGCCACGGAGCCCACCACCTCGGGGCGCCGGGCCCGGTCGAGGGCAGATCCCACCACGTGGGCCGACCCCGGCGGCGTGCGCAGGACCACCAGGTTGGCGGAGCGAGCCACCTCCACCACCCAGTCGGAGAACACCCGGCGGAGGTGGTCGTCGGGGGCCACCTGCTCGAAGGCCAGCTCAGGGATGGCGTAGACGGTGTCGCCCCCCGAGACCCTGACCTTCACCGCCCCCAGCTCGTCGAGGTCGCGCGACACCGTGGCCTGGGTGGCGGTGACGCCCGCCTCGGCCAGCAGCTCGACCAGGCGGGTCTGGCTGGTGACGGCCTGGGCCTGGAGGATGCCGGCGATACGGTGCTGACGCTGGGGCTTGCCCAGGGGGACCGGGTCGGTCACGGCGCCGCCCCCAGCAGGAAGAGCAGCAGGCCCCGCACCGCATGCATGCGGTTGGCGGCCTGGGCCCACACCAGGCTCTGGGGACCGTCGACCACCTCGGCCGCCACCTCCTCACCGCGATGTGCCGGCAGGCAGTGCAAGAAGACGGCGTCGGGGGCGGCGGCGGCCATGAGGGATGCGTCGACGGTGAAGCCGGCGAAGGCGGCGCGGCGAGCCGCGGCCTCGTCCTCTTGGCCCATGGAGGCCCATACGTCGGTGGACACGACCTCGGCCCCAGTCACCGCCTCTCGGGGGGAGGTGGTCACTACCACGTCTCCGCCCTGGGCCCGGACGCGCTGGAGGTGGGCGTCGTCGGGACCGAACCCCGAAGGACAGGCGGCCCTTACGTCCATCCCGACCATGGCCGCGGCCAGGCTGAGGGAGGAGAAGACGTTGTTGGCGTCGCCCACCCACGCCAGGGTGCGCCCGTTCAGGTTCGTGCCGAAGTGCTGGCGCAGGGTGAGCAAGTCGGCCAACGCCTGGGTGGGATGAGCCGTGTCGCTCAACAGGTTGACGACGGGCACGCCGGCCGCACCGGCCATGCGCTCCAGGGTGACGTGGGCGAAGACCCGGGCCCCGATGGCGCCGTGGTAGCCGGCCAGCGTCCGGGCCAGGTCCTCGGCGCTCTCGCGCCCGTCGAGGCCAACCTCCTCACCCCGCATGGAGACGGGGTGGCCCCCGAGCTGCACGATGGCCATCTCGGTGGCGTTGCGGGTGCGAGCCGAGGGCTTCTCGAAGAGTAGAGCCATCCCCCGACCGGCCAGCGGTTGCGCCGGCTCAGCCACCTCGGCCAGATCGAGCACCGAGGTGAGCTCGGCCGGAGTGAGGTCGTCGACCTCCAGCAGGTGGCGCACGGTCACGCCAACACCTTCCCCAGCATGGACAGGGCCTCATCGGTCTCGGCATCGGAGACCAAGAGGGGCGGCGCCAGGCGGATGGCCGTGGGGGTCACGGCGTTGATGACCAGGCCCCGGTCGAGGGCGTCGTCGGTCACCCGGCGGGCGTGCGGTCCGTCCAGCTCGGCGGCCAGCAGGAGGCCCAGGCCCCGTACCGAGACCACCCCGGGGAGGCGACCCAGGCCGGCGACCAGGCGGGCACCGGCGGCGGCGGCCCGGGCTGGGGCGTCCTCGGCCTCCATGGTGGCCAAGGTGGCCCGGGCGGCGGCGGCGGCCAGGGGCTGGCCGCCGTAGGTGGTGCCGTGGTCGCCGGGAACGAAGGCGGCGGCCACCTCCGAGCGGGCCCAACAGGCTCCGATGGGCATGCCGTTGCCCAGCGCCTTGGCCAGGGTGACGACGTCGGGGCGGACGCCGTAGTGCTCGAAGCCAAACCATCTACCGGTGCGGCCGAGACCCGTCTGCACCTCGTCGACCATCATCAGGATTCCCCGCTCGTCGCACAGCCGGCGGACTCCGGCGAAGTACCCGGGGCTGGCCGGGTTGACCCCACCTTCCCCTTGCACGGGCTCGAGCAGCACCGCTCCCACCGTGGGATCGAGGGCCCGCTCAAAGGCGTCGAGGTCGCACCAGGCCACATGGCGGAAGCCCTCGGGCAGGGGCTGGAAGGCCTCGTGCTTGGCCGGCTGGCCGGTGGCGTGGAGGGTGGCAAGGGTACGGCCGTGAAACGAGCCGTAGGCGCTGACCACCACGTGGCGGCCCCGACCCGCCGACTTACGGGCCAGCTTGAGGGCGCACTCGTTGGCTTCGGCGCCGGAGTTGGTGAAGAAGACCTGGCCTCCGCCACCCAGGAGTCGGTCGAGGGTGGTGGCCACCGCCGGCCCCACGTCGTTGGCGAAGAGGTTGGACACGTGCGAGAGCGTGGCGACCTGGTGACTCACGGCCTCGGTCACCGCCGGGTGGGCGTGGCCGAGCGACGTCACGCCCAGGCCGCAGAGGAAATCGAGGAAGCGCCGGCCCTCGGCGTCCCACAGCTCGGTGCCCCGGCCCCGCACGAAGGTGACCCGGCTGGGCGCGTAGGTGGCCATGAGCACGTTCACCGGTCGACCATGGTGCCGACGCCGGAGCGGGTGAAGACCTCGAGGAGCAGGGCATGGGGCACCCGGCCGTCGAGGATGTGGGCGTGGCCCACCCCGCCTTCGATCGCCTCCACACACGACCGGGCCTTGGGCACCATGCCGCCAGCCACCGAGCCGTCGGCGACCATGGTGTCGAGCTGGTCGGCTGACACCGTCGACAGCACGGTGGCGGGGTCGTCGGCCCGGCGGCGCAGGCCCTCCACGTCGGTGAGATACACGAGCTTCTCGGCGCCCAGCGCCTGGGCGATGGCGCCGGCGGCGGTGTCGGCGTTGATGTTGTAGGCCTGGCCGGCGTCGTCGCTGCCGATGGTGGCGACCACCGGGACCAGCTCCTCGCGCAACAGGCGCTGGAGGATGGCGGGGCGAACCTCGGCGATGTCGCCGACGTAGCCGAGCTGGGCCGAGCGCTGCCGGGCGACGAGGAGGCCGGCATCCTCACCGGAGACGCCCACCGCCGGCGCTCCGCTCACGTTGACGGCGGCCACGATGTCGCGGTTGACCTTGCCGACCAGGACCATGCGGGCGATGTCGAGGGTGTCGGCATCGGTGACCCGCAAGCCGTCGACGAACTCCGGGACCCTGCCTAGGCGGGCCATGAGCTCGCCGATCTGGGGGCCGCCGCCGTGCACCACCACGATGTCGATGCCCACGGCGCGCAACAACACGACGTCCTCGGCGAACAGGGTCAGCTGATCACTTCCGGCCATGGCGTTGCCGCCGTACTTGACCACCACCGTGGTGCCCCGGAAGGTGCGGATGTAGGGCAGCGCCTCCACCAGGACCTCGGCCTTGTCCCCGGGGCTGAGCCGAGCCACGGCGCTTATCTCCGGCGTCTCAGTCGTCACGATGTCCGCATGTTCTCGTCGATGTAGCCCGGGGTGAGGTCGCAGGTGAGCACCTCGGCGGTGCCGTCGCCGAGCCCCAGGTCGGCCGCCACCAGGATGCGGCTCCCGGCCATGACGGCGGACAGCGCCTCGGCGTCATGGGCGGCGGCCACCCCACCGGCGCACACCACGATGTCGCCGTAAGCCACCGCCACCCGGTCGGGATCGAAGGCGGCCCCCGAGGCTCCCAGCTCGCTGACGATGCGTCCCCAGTAGGGGTCCTCGCCGTACCACGAGCACTTGCAGAGCTGGCTCTCGGCCACCCGACGGGCGGCCCGGCCGGCGTCGTCGGCCGAGGCCGCACCGGTCACTCGCACCCGTACCACCTTGGTGGCCCCCTCGGCGTCGACGACCATCTGCTCAGCCAGCTCGGCGCAGGCCACGGCCACCGCCGCCGCCAGGGCGGTGTCGTCGACGGGCCCGACGGCACCGCTGGCAAAGAGCAACACCGTGTCGTTGGTGGAACAGGCGCCGTCGGTGGAGATGGTGTCGAAGGAAGCCGCCACCCCGGCGTCGAGTGCGGCCTGGAGCCGGGCGGGCTCGACGGCGGCGTCGGTGGTGAGCACGGCCAGCATGGTGGCCGTGGGGGGTCCGACCATGGCTGGGGCCAGCATGGCCGCGCCCTTGGCCATGCCCCCCACGCTGAAGCCTGGGCCGCTGACGAAGGTCTCCTTCGCTCCGGTGTCGGTGGTGAGGATGGCGTGCGCGGCCGCTGCGGCACCTTCGGGGGCCAAGGCAGCGACCAGGGCGGGGATGCCGCTGACCAGCGGGACCATGGGCAAAGGGATGCCGATGAGCCCGGTGGAGCACACCAACACGTCCTCGGGAGCGCAGCCCAGCTCGGCCGCCACCAGGGCACAGGTGCGCTCGGCGTCGGTCCTCCCCGGTGCACCGGTGGCGGCGTTGGCGTTGCCGCTGTTGAGCACGACGGCGGCGGCCCGGCCGCCAGTGGCGGCCAGATGGGCTCGGGAAGCCTGTACGGGTGCGGCCGGGGCCCGGTTGGTGGTGAAGGTGGCGGCCACCGGCACCGGACGATGATCGGCGGTGGTCACCAGGGCCAGATCGGCCCCCCCGGCGGCCTTGATCCCGCACGCCACGCCGGCGGCGACGAACCCCTTGGGAGCGGTGACGCTCATTCCGGCCTCGTTTCCCGCTCCCCCACCCGATCTTTGTCGGATGAGCCGTGCCCAGCACTGCTGAGTCGACAAAGAACGACAGGGGGGGCGGCGGCGAACCCCCTGCGGGTCCTGGGGGTGGTCATGGCGAGATGCCGGCGACGGAGAGGCCGGCGCCTTCGTCGAAGCCGAGGGCCAGGTTGGCACACTGGACGGCCTGGCCGGCGGCGCCCTTGCCCAGGTTGTCGAGAGCACACAGGGCGACGACCCAGCCCGTACGGGGGTCGGCCCGGGCGCTCAGGTGGGCGGCGTTGGATCCGGCGGTGGCCTTGGTGGAAGGAGACTCCTCGCCCACCACCACGAAGCGCTCGCCCCGGTAGGCGTCGGCCAGCACCCCGAGCACCTCCGACGTGGAGGTGGCACCGCTGGGGCGGGCGTAGCAGGTGGCGAGGATTCCTCGGTTCATGGGAGCCAGGTGGGGCGTGAAGAGCACCGAGGCCCCGGTGGCCTGTTCGATCTCGGGGGTGTGGCGGTGGTCGAGCAAGCCGTAGGCCCGGAAGTCCTCGTCGGCGGTGCAGAAGGTGGTGGCGGCCTTGGCCGGGCGCCCGGCCCCGGACACGCCGCTAGCGGCGTCGACGATCACCCCGGTGGTCTCGATGGCTCCGGCCCGCACCAAGGGGGTCAGGGCCAGGGCGGCGGCGGTCGGGTAACAACCCGGCACCGCTACAGCGGTCGCCCCCGCCAGGCCGGAGCGGAACAGCTCGGGCAGGCCGTAGGCGAAGTCGGCCAGCATGGCCGGGGCCGGATGGGTGGCGCCGTACCACTGCTCGTAATCGGCCGGGTCGCGCAGGCGGAAGTCGGCGGCCAGGTCGACGACGACGCCGACCCGCTTGGCCAGCTCGGGCACCAGCACGGCACTGGCCCCGTGAGGCAGGGCCAAGAAGACGAGGTCGAGGCCCTCGGCCATGACCGGGTCGTATTCGGCGAAGACCAACGAGTCGACGGCGCCGGCCAGGTTGGGGTACAGACGGGCGACGGGCGTGCCCGCCGACGTGTCAGCGGTGGCCCAGGCCACGTCGAGGTCGGGGTGGGCACAGCACAAGCGCAGCAGCTCGGCCCCGGCGTAGCCCGACGCTCCCACGATCCCGATCCTGGCCATGGCGCCTACCGTACCCGGTGGTGTATGTCTATGCAACCTTTTGGATACGGGTGGCGAGGCCTTGGATGGCAGCTACCGCAGCCGAGTCCGGGGAGGTGTCGAGGACGCAGGCCCCCAGCCGGTCAGCCTCGATGACGGCCTCGTCGCGAGGGATGACGGCCAGGAGCTCGACATCATGCTCGGCCGCGAAGGCGGCCAGGCGCTCCTCGTCACCCGGGCGCTCGGACCGGCTGCCGATCAGCCCCAGCCGAGGGATGCCGAGCTGGCGGGCCAGCCTGACGGTGCGAGCGGCGGTCATCAGGGACTTCACCTGAGGCTGGGCCACGATCAGCAGAAGGTCGACGTGGCGCAGCGTGCCACCGGCCCACGAGAGGTGCTCGAGGCCGGCCTCCATGTCGGCGACGACGGTGGCCTCGGGCAGGGCCGATTCGACGTCGTTGAAGAAGTCACGGACCGTGACGTGGGATTTCCCCGTTCAACCAGAGCCGGCCTTCTCGACCCGGGCGGCGAGCATGAGCGTCACATCGTCAGGGCCGGACCACCCGTAGTCGGCCAGCAATCGCTGCGGGTCCCGACCGGTGGGCACCATGCGCTCGGCCCCCGACTGGTCGAGAAAGGGCCGCATGGCCGCCACGTCGTCCTCGGCCAGCCCGCAGTTGGCGGCCAGGTTGGGGTCGGAGTCGCAGTCGAGGGCGATCACCCGCCGCCCCTGTCGGGCCAGGGTGCGGGCCAGCACCGCCGACACCGTCGTCTTGCCCACCCCACCCTTGCCCGAGACCCCGAAGCGCACCCGGGGATGGTAAGCCAGTTTGATGGTCGCCAACAGCGCCTCCCTGCGCCACGACCTGGTCGACCTGCTCCGGAGTGAGGGCCAGCTCACCACCGCCGCCGTGGCCGAGGCCTTCCTGGAGGTGCCTCGCGAGCGCTTCCTGCCCGAGGTGGCGGTGGAGGAGGGGTTAGGGGCGGTGTACCGCGACGACGCCATCGTGACCCGCCGAGATCAGCGAGGAATGCCCGTCAGCTCCTCTTCGCAGCCCTCGATCATGGCCGCCATGCTCGAGGCCCTCGTCCTCCGGCCCGGCCACCGAGTCCTGGAGGTGGGGACGGGCACCGGGTACAACGCCGCCCTGCTGAGCAGGTTGGTGGGAGCCACCGGCGCGGTGACCTCGGTGGAGCTCGATCCCGAGCTGGCCGCCCGGGCGGCGGAGGTGCTGAGCCAGGGAGGCCACCAGATCGACGTGGTGGTGGGCGACGGTCGCGAAGGTTGGCCGGCCGGCGCTCCCTACGACCGGATGATCGTGACCGCCAGCGGGCCCGATGTCCCCCGGGCGTGGCTCGACCAGCTCGTAGGCGACGGGCTGGTGGTGATGCCCCTCTGGCTGCGGGGACCCCTCCAGCGCGTGGTCGTGCTCCGACGCACGGCCGAGGGGTTCGAGTCGGTAGGGCTCATCCCGGGCGGCTTCATGGGGCTGCGCGCCAGCCTGGTCGATCCACCACCGGTCCTCCACGACCAGCTCAGCGCCAGCGACCACGTCAACTCGGTCTCGGGGCGACCCCTGGTCTCCCTCAGCGGCGCCGCCCTGGGCCGCCTGGACCCAACCGACCGCCGTCGACTCCTGGCCCTCGCTCTCGGCCCTCCCCGGACCATCCCTCTGCCGGTACCAGCTCCGCACGATGACCTCCGCCTCTTCGTCACCCTCGCCGCCCCCGAGGACCGCTTGGTGGAGTGGTACGGCGGATCACCGGCCGGGGCTGGGCCCGGAATGGTGGGGCGAGACGGGAACAGCCTGGCCGTGCTGAGGCGGGCACCGGTCATCGACCACCTCGACGCTTGGGGAGGAACCGAGGCCGAAGACGCCCTCGTCCTGCTGGTCCGCCAGTGGGAAGGCCGGGGCCGCCCCGGGCGGGAGCGCCTGCGCATACGCGTGAGCTACGGGCCGACCCTCCGGGAGGGCGGCATTGTCTCCTTCGACTGGACGTGACGGGCGGACCTACGCTCCCGCCATGGATGGGGACGACCTCCGCCGCCAGCTCGGTGCCGGGCCCGTGCTCATGCCCGGGGTGTGGGACGCGCTGTCCGCTCGGATGGCGGCCCAGGCCGGCTTCGCCACCGTGTTCGTCTCCGGCTACGCCACCGCCGGCACCCTGTTGGGCCTGCCCGACTTCGGCTACGTCACCCAGACGGAGATGGCCGAGGTGGGCCGGCGGGTGTGTCGGGCCATTCCCGAGGTGGCCGTCGTGGTCGACGGCGACACGGGTCACGGCAACGCCCTCAACACCCGCCGCACCATCGAGCTGTTCGAGGAGGCCGGCGCCGCCGGCATCTTCTTGGAGGACCAGGTATGGCCCAAGCGCTGCGGCCATCTTCGGGGCAAGCGGGTGGTGCCCATCGACGAGTGGCTGGCCAAGCTCCAAGCTGCCGTCGACCACCGCCAGCGCCTTTTCGTGGTGGCCCGGACCGACGCCCGGACGGCGGTGGGCCTCGACGAGGCGTGTGAGCGGGCCCGCCGAGCCGCCGGGCTCGGTGTCGACGCGATCTTCGTGGAGGCCCCAGAGTCGATCGAGGAGCTGGAGGCGGTGGCGGCCGCCGTTCCCGACGTCATCCGGGTGGCCAACATGATCGAGGCCGGCCGCACGCCGCTGCTTACCCCGCCCGAGCTCCACGACCTCGGCTACGACCTGATCGTCTCGCCCCTCAGTGGCCTGTTCGCCGCCGCCAAGGCGTTGGCCGGCGCCTATGGGGCCCTGCACGACGAAGGCACCTTGCGCCACCACCTCGACCTGGTGGTGGGCTTCGAGGAGTTCGGTGAGGTGGTCGGGCTGGAGGACCACTACGACATCGAGGCCCGCTACGCCGGGGACACGGAGGCCGGTCGGGGGTAGGGCAGCGGCCATGACGACCGGCGCCAGCTACCTCTCGCCCATCACCCGTGCAGCGGCGCAAGACGCGGCGGTGGCTGGCACCTTGGCCTGGGCCCTCAGCGGCCTCCCGTCGACAGTGTGGACCCTCGTGCGGGGAGGCAACCCGCTGGTGGAGGCGCAGGCAGCGGGAACGCTCCTGCTCTCCCGCACCGCCGGGCGGGCCGCCCTCCTGGTGGCCGGGGCCGGTGCCCACACCGTCCTCTCCTACGGGTGGGCCACCGTCCTCGCCCTTAGCCTTCCAGGGCGCCGGGCACGAGAGGCGGGCGCAGTCGCCGGCCTGGCCATCGCCGCCCTCGACCTCGGGATCATCGGCCGGCGCTACCCGGCCATCCGGGCGCTGCCTGCGCTTCCCCAGATCGCCGACCACCTGGCCTTTGGCCTCCTCGTCGGCGCCGTGGTGGCCCACCGCCGGCGCCGGCGGCCTATGCCGGGATGACGAAGGCCGCCTGCACGTCGACCAGCGCCCCGGGCCGGGCCCACAGGTCGACCGCGGTCATGGCCATGGTCTTGGCGCCGTCGATCACGGCCCGGTCGGCCGCTGGTGAGCGGGCGTGGCCGGTGAAAGCCACGGAGTGGATCGACACCCCCGCCGGCGCCACCTTGATCATGGGGTGGATGGACGGCACCAGGTAGCTG
This sequence comes from Acidimicrobiales bacterium, assembly GCA_038233555.1. Lineage (GTDB taxonomy): Bacteria > Actinomycetota > Acidimicrobiia > Acidimicrobiales > CADCSY01 > JADDRA01. Next base: position 13,214 of record JBBSLT010000015.1, on the reverse strand, counting down.
ACGTTGCCCATGTCGGTGCTGCCCACCACCCGTGTCCCCGCCTCGGTGGCCGTCGCCAGCCGGCGCCCGAGGGCGGCCGAGTTGGTGGAGTAAAGGTCGACCAGTACCGGGTTATCGATCATGTCGGCGTAGTCGCGGCTCACCACGCGATGCTCCACCCGACAACCCGCGGCCGTCGCCCCCGCCTCCAGGCAGGCCACCACCCGCTCACGCAGGGGAGCAAGGGACGCAGCCCGCCCCGAGCGCACCATCCATGCCATGGCGGTGTGGTCGGGCACGATGTTGGCCTTGTCGCCGCCCTTGGTGAACACGCCGTGCACCCGCTCGGTGCTCTCGATGTGCTGGCGCAGGGCAGCCACGTTGACGTAGCCGAGCACGGCGGCGTCGAGGGCGTTGCGCCCCAGGTGGGGAAAGGCGGCGGCGTGGGCGGCTTGGCCGTGGTACTCGACCTCCATCAGGGATGCGGCGATGACATCCATGACGGCCAGGTCGGCCCCGGCGGGGTGGACCATCATGGCAGCGTCGACGCCGTCGAAGGCCCCCCGCTCGGCCATGAGCACCTTGCCCGCGCCGCCCTCCTCCGCCGGGGTGCCGAGAATGCGCACCCTTCCCCCCGCGTCGATGGCCACCGCAGTCAGGGCCAGGCCGGCGCCCAGCCCGGCGGCGGCGATGACGTTGTGCCCGCAGGCATGGCCGATGCCGGGCAGGGCGTCGTACTCACAACAGATGGCCACCACCGGTCCTTCGCCGCCCGATCGGGCGTCGAAGGCGGTGGGTAGGTCGTAGGCGCCGCGCTCGACGTCGACGTCGTGGTTCTCCAGGGTCGAGGTGAGCGCGTCGTGAGCGAAATGCTCCTCGTAGCCCAGCTCCGGGTGCTCGTGGATCTCATGCGAGACCTCGACCAGGCGCTCGGCCAGCGTGTCGACTTGTCCACACACCTTGGCCTTGAGGGCGTCGAGGTCCACGACCCAACACTAGGAGGCTGGTGTTGAACACATGCGTAGCTCGGCGAGCTGCTCGGCGTCACTCGGCTAGGACCGGGCCGAACGGTCAGCGGCGCCGGCGATGGCGGAGGAGCAAGGCAATCGGCGCAGCCACCAGGCCGACGACGCCGGACGTCTCACCCACCAGGCGCAGGCGGCGCCGCCGGCGCAGGGAGCGCAGATCGTCAGGTCGGCCGGGAAGCGGTTCGGGCAGGCCGGACCGGATCGGATCGTCGCTGCGCTCCTCCGACACCTCGAAACGGGGCGGCCAGTCCGCCCGGCGGGTCACGAAGGCCTTGGCCAGCTCGGCGCTGGCGGCAGGATCATCGTGGTAGGGGTGGACGAACCACCACTCGGCCCTGGCCTCGTCGGGGGTGACGTCGACCACGACGTAGCCCCGCTCGGTCACCTCGGCCCAGCGGACGTGGTCCATCCGCCGCACCGCTCGATCCAACAGTCGCCACATGCCGGGATAGTGCGCCCGGCCCATGGCGGCCGACGACACGGCGGGGACGGTGAGCTCGACGGCCACGGGGCTGGTTTCCCGGCACGGCCCCTCGAAGGCCCACGACGAGTGCACGTCGCCCGACAGCAACAGCGTGCGTCCGCCCGCCTGCGCCCGCTCATCGATCCAGCTCACCAGCCGCTTCCGCTCGGCGGGGTAGCCATCCCATTGGTCGTCGTGCAAGATCTGACCGTCGAGGTCGGCGTAGCCGTTGGGCAGCAGCGGGTTCAGTCTCCCGGCGAGCGTCCCGGGCAGGCACATCGAGTTGACCACCACCCCGCTGGCCACCAGCGCCCAGGGGCGGGAGGTGTCGAGCAGCCGGGTACGCAGCCACTCCCGTTGCTCGTCGCCCAACAGCGATCGCGTCGGGTCGTGCAGGGCCTTGGCCCCCTCGTCGCCGGCCTGGTGGTCGCGACCGGTCAGGCGGGTGTCGAGCAGCACCACGTCGACCAGGTCGCCGATGGGTACGGACCGCCAGGTGACGAGCGGATCGCCCGGGTCGCGCAGCCGGGCCGGGATCCACTCCTGGCGGGCACGGGCGGCGGCGGCCACCCTGGTCGACCACTCCCCCTGCGTCTGCGGGTCATGGTGCTTGGCCCCTCCGCTCCAGGCGTTGTCGGCCAGGTCGTGGTCGTCCCAGATGGCGATCATGGGGTGGCGCAGGTGCAGGGCGGCCAGGTCGGAGTCCTCCCGGATCTGGGCCAGGCGGTCGCGGTAGTCGTCGAGCGTCACCGCCGCTCGAGGAGGCCGGTGCCCACGAGGTCCCTGAGAACCGTCGTCCTCGTAGATGTAGTCGCCCAGGTGGACCACTAGGTCGACCTCACGTTCAGCCAAAGCCCGGTAGACCCCCAGAGGGGCCACCGAGTAGTGGGCGCAGCAGACCAGGCCGAGGCGGAGCCGCTCGACCGGAGCGTCGGGCAGCGTGCGGGTACGGCCCACCGGTGAGCGATCGCCTCCAGCCCTGAAGCGGTACCAATAGGTGGTGGCGGGGGTCAGCCCGTCGACGTCGACGACGACGGTGTGGTCGCGCTCCGGCCCCGTCCGGGCCCGGCCCGAGGCGACGACGTCGCCCATGTCGGGGTCACGGGCCACCTCCCACTCGGCCTCGACCACGTCCGCCTCATCCCCGCCCGAGAGCCTGGTCCACAACAAGACGGCCGACGAGGTCGGGTCGAACGAGGCCACGGCGTGGCGGAACACTCGCTGAGCGACGGCAGGCATCTCGGCAGGTTACGGGCGCTCACCGTTCGGTGGTGGAGGGAGCTAGACCACCACGGTGAGGGCGTCGGGCTCGACCCGGAGGACGAGGGTGCGGGCGGCGCCCACCGCCTCGCCGTCGAGGCGCACCGTCAGCGACGCCCCCAGGTCGATCTGGATCGCCTTGGTCCGCCGCTCGGTGATGGCGGGATGGGGCAGGTGCGCCCCCTGCGGGAGGCGCGAGCGCACCGCCAGCGCCTGGCGCAGCGGCAGGCGGGCATCGAAGGTGTCGAGGAGCCCGTCGCCGGGATGGGCCCGGGGGCCCAGGTTCCAGGGGCCGAGCCAGGCCGCGTTCATGGCGACGAAGGCCCGGCCCCGCCACCATCGCCGCCGGGCCACCAGGTGGGCGACGAAGAGCTCTAGGCGCCCGTCGACCAGCACCGACCCGAGGTCGCAGGCCAGCACCACCGCCTCCCCCGAGCGCAGCCGGCCCTCGTCGCCTCGGCCCCCCAGTGTGCGGCACAGGTCGCCGCCGAGCAGGCCGAGCGCTGGCACCTCCCTTCCCGCCCGCCGGGCCTCGGTCACCACCGCCCGGGCCTCGGCGTCGGAGCGCACCACCACCCCACCCTCGGGCAGAGCTCCAGGCCGACCCCAGTCCTGGCCCTTGGCGATGGCCACCGCGCTAGACGCCCTCCGCTGGCGCGGCATGGGGGCCGGCGTCGACGGTGCCGATGGTCGACGACGTCTCGACCACTCCCCGGTACAGGCGCTCGGCGGCTGAGCGGGCGGCCGCACCGGTGGCCGGCTCCGGGGCCACGTCGCCGAGCTGGCGCAACAGGTCGACGAGCTGTTTGACCGTGCGCACGAAGTCGCCGCCCGAGAAGTCCTCGTCGCCGAGGATCTCGTCGAGGTCGTCGCCCGAGGCCCAGGCGTGGGCCAGGCCGACGAAGCCGGGGTCGAGGGTCCGGGTGACGGGCAGGCCAGCCTGGCCCTCGGCCGCCACCAGCCGGCGGTGGAGGCTTTCTACGTCAGTCCAGCGCCGGCGCAGGTCGGCCGAGGGGAACCACGGTGTCGCCGGTTCGGCTCGCCCTCGGGCCTCGAAGATGAACACCGAGGCCAGGGCGGCCAGGTCGGCCCCGTCGAGGCCGTCGAACAGGCCGGCGTCGAGGCAGGCGGCGATGAGCAGATCGGTCTCGTGGTAGATGCGCCGGAGGCGCTCCCCCGCGTCGGTCAGCGCCCAGCCGTCGAGGTAGCCCCAATCCCCCAGCACGGCAAGGACACGATCGAAGGTGCGGGCCAGGGTGTCGGTCCGGCCCTTGACCTTGGCCTTCAGGCCGGTCACCTCCTGATCAAGGCGCTGAAGCTGGGCCCAGGCCCGCCGATGAGCCTCGAGATCCGGGCAAGACTGGCACGGGTGGTCGGCCACCGCCAGCGCCAGCTCGTCGATCTCGGGATCGGGGTGGCGACTGCGCAGGCGGGGTCGGGACAGGGGCGAGCGGGCCAGGCGCCGGGCCACGTCGCGCTGGAAGGTCTGCGAGTTGGGGGCGTAGGGCTCAGGCAGGTTGATGTGGCCCAGCGCCTCGGGCGCCTCGGTGAAGTCGTCGGAGCCGAGGGTGAGACGACGGCGCTTGGGTGTGAGCACCCGGAGCTGGGCCCCACCCCGCCGGCGGGTGGCCGACAGGACCGCCGCCGGCCCGGCTGACTTTCCCCCCGCCACCCACACCACGTCACCGGGGCGCAACCGGGCCAATGCCTCCTCGGTCTGGCGCCCGTTCGAGCGCTGAGACGAGCGGGTCTTGTCCAAGCGCCGAGCCAGCGTGAACAGCTCGTCGGTATCACCGCGCTCACACGCCGCCTCGTGGCGGGCGGTCACCTGGCGCCGATGGAGGCGCTCGAGCTGGGCCTCCATGCCCACCACGTCGCCATCGGCCTGGTACTGGGCGAAGGAGAGGTTGAGCAGATGATGCGCGGTGCCGGCCGTGTACCGCCGCACCAGGTTGGCGGCCATGTTGTAGGTGGGCCGGAACGACGACGAGATGGCGAACGTACGGGCCGACACCAGGGCGGCGACCTCGTCGAAGGCCAGGAACGGCGACCACAAGACGATGGCGTAGCCCACGTCGTCGAGCCCCCGGCGACCGGCCCGACCGGTGAGCTGGGTGTACTCCCCGGCCGTCAGCGCCTGGTGGCGCTCACCCCCGAACTTGGTCATCTTCTCGATCACCACCGCCCGGGCCGGCATGTTGATGCCAAGGGCCAGCGTCTCGGTAGCGAAGACCAGCTTCACCAACCCGGCCACGAAGCAGGCCTCCACCGCCTCCTTGAACGGCGGGACCATGCCGGCGTGGTGAGCGGCCAGGCCGGCCTCCATGCCCACCATCCATCGCGACCAGCCGAGGGCTTCGAGATCGGCGTCGGCCAGGCCAACGGTACGGTCGTCGCAAATGGAACGGATGCGGCGGCGCTCCTCGGCGTTGGTCAGGCGCAGCCCGGCGTCGAGGCACTGGCGTACGGCTTGGTCGCAGCCGGCCCGGCTGAAGACGAAGGCGATGGCCGGCAACATCGCCTCGTCGGCCAGGAGCTCGGCCACCTCGTAGCGCCGGGGGGTACGCAGCCGGCGCCCCGGTGCTCCCCGGCGGCGAGGACCTTGTTGGGAGCCGGCCTCGAGGCGTAGGGCCTCGGAGTTGGGACGGCCGTCGACCAGGGTGGGCAGCAGATGGAGACGTTCCGACCTCTTGTCGCCGACCAGGTAAAGGTTGTGCAGCGTCACCGGGCGGCGCTCCTCGACCACGGCGGCTGTGGGCCCTCGCACCGTGGTGATCCAGCGACTGAGCTCCTCGGCGTTGGACACCGTGGCCGACAGGCAGACCAGGACCACCTCGGGGGCCAGGTGGATGATCACCTCCTCCCAGACCGGCCCTCGATAGGCGTCTTGGAGGTAGTGGACCTCGTCGAGCACGACGTAGCGCAGGCCGTCGAGGGTGGGCGAGGCGGAGTAGATCATGTTGCGCAGCACCTCGGTGGTCATCACCACCACCGGCGCCTCGCCGTTGACCGAGGTATCGCCGGTGAGCAGTCCCACCCTTGCCGCTCCCCACCGGCGGGTGAAGTCGGCGAACTTCTGGTTCGACAGGGCCTTGATGGGGGTGGTGTAGAAGACCTTGCCCCCCCGGGCCAGGGCGTCAGCCACCGCGTGTTCGGCCACCACCGTCTTTCCCGAGCCGGTGGGGGCGGCCACCAAGACCGACTGGCCGTCGTCGAGGGCGGCGATGGCTCTGCGCTGGAAGTCATCGAGCTCGAAGTCGTATCCGAGCCCGTCGGCCGGCGCCGTCATGTCGATGCCGGGGCTGCTCCGACGGTCGACGACCTCATTGGTACACGTCCTTGTCCTCGTCGTCGTCCTGGTGCTCGTCGCCGTCCTGGTGCTCGTCGTCGTCCTTGCGCTTGATGACGAAGCGACCGAGGAGGATGGAGATCTCGTAGAACAGGACCATCGGCAGGGCCAGGGCGAAGAGGGTGAACGGGTCGCCGGAGGGGGTGATGATGGCGACGGCGACGAAGATGCCGACCACCGCCCATCGCCGCCACGAGGCCAACCGCTGCCAGGTGAGGGCGCCGGCCATCTGGAGGAACACCAACACGATGGGGAACTCGAAGCCCACGCCGAAGGCCAGCATCATGAAGGTGACCAGGCTCAGGTACTTGTCCGGGGTGTACATGGCCTCAAGCTGCTCACCCCCGATCTCGTTCAGGAAGGTCAAGGCGTTGGGGAAGGTCCACAGGGCCAAGCCCGCTCCGAGGAGGAACAGCACCACCGAGGAGGCGACGAAGGGGATGGCGTAGCGCTTCTCCTTGGGGTAGAGCCCAGGGGTGATGAAGCGCCAGAGCTGCCACAGGACCACCGGCAGGGCGAGGATCAGGCCGACGTAGGCCGAGACCTTGAGACGCACCGAGAAGCTCTGGAGGGGATCGGTGACGATGAAGTCGCAGTTTCCGGGATTGACCTCGCAATACGGGGCCTGGAGGATCTCCAGCACCGGGCCGTAGATGATGAAGCCGACGATCCCGCCGAGAACCAGGGCGATGACGGCCTTGACCAGGCGCCGGCGCAGCTCGGTGAGGTGCTCGATGAGGGTCATCCCCTCGTCGACGGCCTCCAGCTGCTCGTCGTCGTCGGGGTCGGAGCTGCTGCGCTGGGAGCGCAGGGCCATCAGGTGGCCGTAGCGCCGTTGGTCCCCGGCTCGGCCGGGGCTTCGGACGCTTCGGACGCATCGGGCGTGGTGGGCGTTTCGCGGGCCACGGTTGTGGCGGTGTCGCCAGCTTCACCAGCATCGGACGTAACGCCCAGCGGGGCATCGGCCGAATCGAGGAACGGGCCCTCGGGGATCTCGCCCGGCGGGGCCTTGGGGGAGGCCAACGTGCCACCCGACTTGGCCGCCTTGGTGGCCTTCGTCGTCTTCGAGCCCGGCTTGGTCTCCACCGGCTCGTGCAGGGCACCCCTCATCTCGGCCTGGAACCCGTTGCTGAGCTTGCGCATCTCGCCGATGGCCCGGCCCACCTGGCGGGCGGCGTCGGGCAGCTTGTTGGGCCCGAGGACCAGCAGCGCCACCACCAGCACCAAAAGCATCTCACCAGCACCGATGTTGAGCACGGATCGATCCTACCGGCGGCCCGCCCGGCCACTCGATCTCACGCCAGCCGTCGGACGCCCTGGCCTGGTCAGCTCTTGACCATCGAGGCCAGGCGACTGAACCAGTCGCCTGTCTCCAGGAGCTGGTGGAAGGAGTCCAGCTGGTCGTGGGTCAACGCAGGTCCGCCGTGGATCTCGGTCAGCTCGGCCGGACGGCGCCACATGGTCAGGGACGACCCGGCTCCGACCAGGAGCTGGATGACCCGGCTCTCGGTGGACCGGGCGGTGGCCTTGGCGCACACGGGGCAGCGAAAGGCGTAGGAGCTGGTGTGGTCGTCGACGCACACCCGAGCCTTCACGTCGACGCTCGCGACCTCGATGTCGCCACATTCGGGGCAGGTCGCTCGAACCTTGGCCATGGGTGGTCCCTTCTTTCTCAGTCGTTGCCCTGCCGTGCCGGTCAGGACGTTGCCGTACTGACTCATTCATCGACACCAAGCGGGCCGACCTGAAGCCTTGCCCTTAGCACTGCAAGGGCCACTCCGGGCAGGATTGCGGCCGTGGCCACCCGCTTCCCCTCGCTCCTGCAGCCGCCGCTCGCCTTCGCCCACCTCGCTGATGGGGCAGATGCCCCCGTGGATCCGCTGGCCTCGTTTCGCGCTGCCCTCGACCAGGGGGCAACCGGATTGTCCTGTGAGGTCCACCTCAGCGCGGACGGCCGGGCCATGGTGCACCCAGGACCGACGTTTCGGTCAGGCCTGCGGCGCCGGGCGCTGTCGACCTTGTCCGCAGCCCAGATGCCGACCTCTATCCCCTCCCTGGCCCAGGTGTACGAGGCGTGCGGGTCTGGCCTCCACCTCAACGTCGCCCTGGTCGACGATGCTGCCGTCGACGTCGTGGTCGGGGTGGCCGGGGAGGCGGGCAGCGGTGCCGACGAACAATTGTGGTTGTGCTCACCCGATTGGCGCCGGGCGGCGTCGTGGCGCAGCCGGTCGAGGTCAGCCCGGCTGGTTCAGGTCACTCGGCTGCGGGCCTTCGACGAGGGCCCGGAGCGGCGGGCGGCAACGCTGGCGGCGGCGGGGATCGATGCCATCAGCTTGCGCGAGACCGACTGGAACGCCGGGCTCACCACCTTGTTCCACCGCTTCGGGCTCCTGGCCCTGGCCGGCGCCACCCAGCATCGCCACCGCCTCGACGCCGTGCTGGCCGTAGGAGTGGACGGCGTCACCAGCGACCGGGTGGAGGAGATGGTGTCCGCCGTGGCCGCAGCCAGCAGCCCCTGACCCGTCCCGGCGTAGCGTGGCCCGGTGAATGAACTGACCTTCGCCGACCTGGCCCTGCGGCCCGAGCTGCTACGCACGCTCTCCGGCCTCGGGTACGAGGAGCCCACGCCGATCCAACGGGAGGCGATCCCGCCCCTCTTGGAGGGCCGCGATCTCCTGGGACAGGCCGCCACCGGGACGGGCAAGACCGCTGCCTTCGCCCTGCCCCTGCTCGAGCGAATCTCCCAGCACGACCGTCGGGCGGAGCCGACGGCGCTGGTGCTCGTGCCCACCCGCGAGCTGGCCATGCAGGTCTCAGAGGCGATGCATCGCTACGGGCGTGATCTCGGTGCACGCGTCCTTCCCATCTACGGGGGCCAGCCGATCGTCCGCCAGCTCCGAGCCCTCGAGCAGGGGACCGACGTGGTGGTGGCAACCCCCGGGCGCGCCCTCGACCACATCGCGCGGGGAACGCTTCGCCTGGCCAGCCTCGGCGTGGTCGTGCTCGACGAGGCGGACGAGATGCTCGACATGGGCTTCGCCGAGGACATCGAAGCGATCCTCCACGACACCCCCGAGGGCCGCCAGACGGTGCTCTTCTCGGCCACCATGCCGTCGAGGATCAACGGCATGGCCCGTCGCCACCTGAAGGACCCCGTCCGGATCCAACTCGGGGGCGAGACGTCGGCCTCGGGTGAAGCCCTGCTCGTGCGCCAGACCGCCTATGTGGTCCAGCGTGCCCACAAGGCCGCCGCTCTCGGGCGGGTCCTGGATGTGGAGGCGCCGGCGGCCGCACTGGTCTTCTGCCGCTCGCGCGACGAGGTCGACCGGCTGACGGAGACCTTGAACGGTCGCGGCTACCGGGCCGAGGCCCTGCATGGTGGGATGAACCAGGACCAGCGTGATCGGGTGATGCGCCGGCTGCGCGGCGGTGCGGCCGACCTCCTCGTAGCAACAGACGTCGCTGCTCGTGGCCTCGACATAGAACAGCTCACCCACGTCATCAACTACGACGTGCCGTCGGCGCCCGACGCCTACGTACACCGCATCGGCCGGGTCGGCCGTGCCGGCCGGGAGGGTGTGGCCGTCACCCTGGCGGAGCCCCGGGAGCACCGGATGCTCAAGACCATCGAGCGGGCCACCAAGCAGCGCATCTCCATCGAGCAGCTGCCCACCGTCGCCGACCTGCATGCTCGGCGGCTGGAGCTGACCCGTGCATCGCTGCAAGAAGCCATTCTCGCCGGCGACCTGGAGCGCTTCCGTGTCGTGGTCGAGCCGCTGGCCGGCGAGTTCGACGTCATGGAGGTGGCGCTGGCGGCGGTCAAGCTGGCGCATGAGGCCAGCGGGGCCGCCGCCGACGAGGAGGACATTCCTGAGGCGGTCGTCCCCCGGGTGGCCAAGACAAAGTCGCAGGGGACACCCAAGCGCACCGACCGGCCGCGAGCCCGGGCCCCGGGCGGGGCCACGACCCGGCTGTTCGTGGGAGCCGGGCGCACCGCAGGACTCCGACCCCAGGACCTGGTCGGCGCCATCGCCGGCGAGTCAAGCCTCAACGGCCGCGACATCGGATCGATCGAGATCAGCGATCGGTTCTCACTGGTGGAGGTGCCCGAGGCCGCCGCCGACGAGGTGATCACCGCCCTGCGGGCCAGCACGATCAAGGGAAAGAAGCCCACCGTGCGCCGGGAGCGCTTCGGCCGCAGCTGACCCGGCGGCGAAGGCTTCTAGAGGAGGCCGAGATCGTTGAGGGGCCACACCTTCACAAACGCCCGCCCGATGATCAGCTCCTCGTCGAGCGGACCGAAGAACCGGCTGTCGCGGGAGTCCTCCCGGTTGTCGCCCATGACGAAGACGTGCCCGGGAGGGATCGTCTGGGAGTCAACCCCCGAGGTATCCGCCCCGGTGGCCACGTAGGGCTCGTCCTGGGGCTCTCCGTTCACTACCAACTTGCCGTCGATCGACTCGACGGTGTCGCCTTCGACGGCGACGACCCGCTTGATTAAGTCCTTGATCTCGCTGTCGGCTTCGCTGGCCGGTCGCTCGAAGACCACGAGGTCGCCCCGATTGACTTCGTGCAGGTCGTAGCTCAGCTTGTTGACCAGCACCCGGTCGTCGATTGCGAGGGTGGGAAACATCGAGGCCGAAGGGATGAAGAAGGCCTGGATCAAGAACTTGGTGACGACCAGGGCAACGATCAGGGCACCGCCGAGGATGCCGGCCCACTCGAGCAGGTTGCGGGCGAAGCTCGGGGATTCCCGACCTTCGCTTGGGGCTGAGCTGTCGTCGGCGTTGGTGGGGAAGGGCGCGCCGGGACCGCCGGTATCACCGAAGCTCTCTTCGGCTGGCTGGAGATCGTCGTCGACGCCTTCGTCGATGGCGATGCGAGGGGCTTCGGTGGGGGATGAACGGCGGGAGGTCACGCTGCGTCGAGGCTAGTGGTCCCGGTCACCCGTCAGTGCCCGGTAGCGGGCCAGGACCCGCCGGGCAGCACCGGCGGCCACCCCCTCTGCCCCCTCCACCACGGTGGCGGTCGGACCCAGGCGCAACAGCAGGCGTTCGAGCCAGGCTCGTTCGCTGACCGCCAGGGCGATGCGGCACCGGCCGCTTCCCAGCTCCTCCAGGTGCTCCAGCGGGTAGCGCTCGGCGACCCAGCGGGCCCGGGGCTCGAGGTCGAGCACCACCCGCGGGTCGTCGGGGTCGGGCTCGAACACTGCTCGGCGCCCAGCCCCAGCCACTGCGCCGGCATCGAGCTCGAAGGAGTGGTCGAGCACGGTGAGGCTACCGATGCGGTCGAGGCGGAAGCGCCGTGGCGCCTCGGCCAGATGGCACCACGCCCGGAGGTACCACTGCCCCTCGGCGGCAAAGACATCGTGGGGGTCGACCACCCGTCGCGACCGCTGGTCGCGGCCGTAGGTGTAGTAGTCGATCTCGACCTGGCGCGAGGCCGCCACCGCCTCCCTCAGGCTCTCCAGCACCCCTTCAGGGGCGGCGCCGAGCTCCACGTCGAGATCGACGGCGGGATCGATGCCGAGCACCGCCGCCAACTTGGCCAGGCCCCGGGCCAGGGGGCCGTCGGGATCGGACCCGGGGACGGCGAGGGCAGCCGTGCCCGCCGCCACCAGGGCCAGGCCTTCCTCGGGGGTGAGGCGCAGGGGGCGCTCCAGGTAGTCGGCGTAGCGGATCCACACCCGGCCGTCGGCCACGTCCACGTCGATGAGCGAGTCCGGAGTGAAGGGGTACACGCCGCAGAGGAAGACCAGGTCGAGGTCGGCCACCAACTCGGCCTGGGTGAGGCCGAAGCGGCTGCAGACCTCGTCAAGGGTCGGCCCGTCGTGGGCCGCGACCCACGGCACGAGGGCCAGCAGGCGGCGGAGGCGTTCGGAAGCGCCGGGGCGGGCCATCAGCCGGCTAGCGCTGCCAGCCAGGCGACCAGGTCGTCCCGCAGTTCGGGCGGGCCGAGCACCTCGGCGTGGTCGAGGAAGCCGAGGACGAAGGAGCGGAAGGCTTCCCGATTGGTGACGGTGAGGCCCACCTCGACGCTGCCGTCAGGATGCCTGGCCGTTACCGCCTCGGCGCCCAGGTGGTCGACGCCCCAGCCGGCGAGGTCGGCGTCGATGCGCAGGCGGGCGTCGAGGGGCGCCTCCTCGCCCATCTGCCACGGGGGCGTGGGGCCGGTGGGGGCTTCGGCCGGGCGCTCGAAGGAGCCGGCGGGTCCGAGCGCCACCTCCCCCTCGAGTCGGTCCAAGCGGAACCGGCGGCGGGCGGCGCGGCTCCGGTCGTGACCGTCGAGGTACCAGTGGCCCTGGGCGAAGGACAGCCGGTGGGGTTCCACCGAGCGCTCCTCTTCCCGGTAGCCGAAGGTGACGGCCCGGCGCTCGCTCACGGCGACGAACAGGGGCACGAGCTCGGGAATGGTGGGGATGGCGGCCAGGGCCTCGGGCTCGCCTCCCGGTGGGGCGGCGCCGGGGACGCCCCCCAGCTTCCAGAGGGCCTCGGTGCCCCGCAGGCCCTCGAGGCGAACGGCGGCGCCGGCCAGATGCAAGGCGGCCAGCTCGTCGGACTCTAGGCCGGGGTCGCGCAGGGCGTACTGGTCGCGGGGGATGCGGTAGCCCTCGACCAGGACTCCATCCCACTCCACCTCCTCGACGCCGATGGGGATGCCCATCTCCCGTAAGGCCTCCTTGTCACGTTCGAAGGCCCGCCGGGCCGAGCCCTTGGCGTCGTCGTCGGGGTAGCCGGGGACCCGCTCGTGGAGCTCCTCCCGGGTGAGGGGGCGGGCGGTACTGAGCAGGGCGGCGGTGAGGTTGAACAGTCGCTCCAGGCGCGAGGACACGCGCGGCGAGGGTATCGCTCAGCGACGGATGACGGCTTGGACCTCGTCCACGTCGAGGGAGATGGACGCCTCGGTCTGGAGTCCCCCGACGGTTCCCGACTCGGCTCCGAGGCTCCAATCGGCGGTCCAGGCTTGGCGCACGGTGACGGTGTAGTCGCCCCGGTTGCGATAGCCGTGCCAGATGCGCCCCGTCGGGTAGGCCTCGCCCTCGAAGGCGAAGGGGCCGGCCTCGGGGGTGTCGTCGCCCCAATCGACCCAGTAGACGCTGGTGGCCTCCACCACGATGGGCCCGAGGGCGGTGGGG
>JBBSLT010000014.1:0-29137 GCA_038233555.1 Acidimicrobiales bacterium | reverse complement strand
CGCCCGTCCCGGCTCCTCCATGCACGAGCAGGGTCTTGCCGTTGACTTCACCTACAACGGCTCGCTCATCACCTCCCGCAGCAACCCGGGCTTCGTCTGGCTCGCCGCCAACGCCAGCCGGTTCGGCCTCTTCAACCTCCCCGTCGAGCCTTGGCACTGGTCTACTAATGGTAACTAGGTTGTCGCTAAGCTAGAGTCTCTACGCGGGCGGCAGTTGTCGCCAGTGGGAGGGACGTGGTGGCAGGGTCGAAGGTAGAGCGGCTGGGGCAGCAGGCGGCGGATCTCGCCGCGGTGGGCGATGCCCCGTCGGCGCACACGGTGGCGTCGTATGAGCGTCGGTGGCGGCAGTGGCAGGCGTTCGCTGATCATCACGGTCTGGTGGCGTTGCCGGCGGACCCGGTTCATGTGGCGGCTTTCGCCGTGGCTCGCGCCAAGGCCGGCGTGAGCCCGTCGGGCATCTCGGCGAACCTGTCGGCGGTCGCCTGGTTCCACACCCGTCGTGATCGGGCTCAGTCCGATGTCACCGAGGCGGCCCGTTCGGTGGCGCGGGTTCTTGCCAAGGGCGGGCCGGCGCGGCCGTTGTCCCCGGCGCCAGTGTTGTCGGTGGGTGCGCTGGAGGCGATGGTCTGCCTGCCGATGCAGCAGTCCCGGGTGCGGGCGGCGCGTGTCGTGCGGGTCATCAGTGGGCTGCGGCCTCGACGGCTGCTCGGGTTGCGCGTCGGGGATGTCACCTTCGGTGCGCAGGGTCGGTGGGTCGAGTTGGGGTTGCCTGCGGTCCCGGCGGCGGCGAACTGGCCGGCGCTCCCAGCGACGACGATCCGTCTGGAGGCGGGACGCACGATCGTTGACTGCCCGGTGGAGGCGATGCGGGCGTTGGTGGCCGACACGTCGGGTGAGCAACCGTTCGACGAGAAGCTGGTGTACGGGAACGCGCGGTTCCAGGTCGACCCGTTCGATCCGGCCAACGCGATCCCGGCTCGGATCGCTGCACGGAACCGGGCGCTGGTCGGTGTCGGCTACGGCGGGGCGTTGCGGGTGGAGGAGCTGTCGGTGGCCAGGGTTGAGGACCTGGAGCCTGTCGGCAACGGCTACCAGCTCCGGTTCGGGGTCACCAAGACCAGCCGCGACGGGAGGACCGAGACGGTGAGGATCGATCCGGCTGACGGGGTGCTGGACCCGGTGCGGCTGCTGGATGGGTGGCTGGCCGTGCGGGGCGACCACGACGGTCCGCTGTTCCACAACCTGCATCACCACACCGACCTCGAGCGTGGTCTGACGACCGGTGAGATCCGCAGCATCCTGCGTGACCAGGCGATCGCGGTCGGGCTCCCGAAGACGGTGTCGGGCTACTCGCTGCGACGCTCGTGGGCCACCCACACCTACCTTCGCGACCGCGCCTCGATCGGGCAGGTCTCGTTGCAGCTGCGCCACACCCGGATCGACACCACGATGCGCTACATCGAGGACCTCGGCAGCCATCTCCTCGATCCCGGGCAGGTCCTGTCCTGCGATGTGGTGCTGGCCGGCCCCGGTGGCGTCTCGGCACCGGCGAAGAACCTGGGGTTCGCCCTCGACCCGCTCGACTCGCTCGTCGCCGAGGCGATCGCCGCCTTGCGGGTCCCGGCCGGGCTGGCACCGGCGACGGTCGGCCAGATCGCCCATTACTGGTCGGGCTGGGAGCGGTGGTGCGCCGAGCAGGGGTTCCCGGCGTTCCCGGCCGAGCCATCGCACGTGCTGCTCTTCGCGGCCAAGCGGGCCGAGGACGGCATCGCGGCGAACACCCTCCGAGCACAGCTGAAAGCGATCCAACGAGTCCATGACGACAACAGCGTGCCGACCGTCGGGTTCACCCGGGTGGCGTTCGAGATCGTCGCCGGGCTGGAGCGGGGCGGTGTCGCCGCCCGCCGGCAGGCACCGGTGATCCCGCTCGGTGACCTGCTGGGCATGGCCGAGGCGGCTCGCCGCGAGGGTGCGGGCGACCTGAAAGCGTTGCGGGACCTGGTGATGGTCTGTGTCGGCTACGCCGGCGGGCTCCGGGCCGACGACCTGTGCCGGGCCCGGCTGGAGTGGCTGGAGCGGGTTCCCTCCGGCTACGTGCTCCGCCTGGCCGCTTCCAAGCTCAACCAGGACGGCCGCCGACCCGAAGGCGTTCTCCTCCCGGCCCGGGCCGACGGGTTGGACCCGGTGGCGGCACTCGACGCCTGGCAGGAACGGACCGGGCTGGCCGAGGGGCCGTTGCTGCCGTCGCTGCCGCTGGGCGCCCGGAACCGGCCGATGGCCCGGGAAGGTGTCGGTGACCGCCTCGCCCGGCTCGCGGCCCGCACCCGCTGCTCGGTGCGGCCGACCGGGCACAGCCTGCGGCGCAGCTGGGCCACCCACGCCTACGAAGCCGGACTCGACCTGCTGTCCATCAGCCGCCAGCTTCGGCACCGGCGGGTGACCGGAACCCAGACCTACGTCGAGTCGCTCACCCCCTGGCCCGACAACCCCGGCGCCCTCCTCGCCGACGGAGACGAGGGGGACGACGAGTGACCGCCCGACCGAACCAGTTCTTCTGTGTGGGCACCAACCGCTTCGGTCGGCCGTGCACCAACCGGGTCGCCCACGACGGCGACCACTGCGGCGTCTGCGGCGGACCGGCCAAGTTCCCGGCACCCACACCGGCAGCAGCCGCTGGGACCGGCAGGCCGGCGGGTGAGGAGTGGACGGTGGCCCCGCAGCTTCGTGACCGGCTCGCCCCACTGGCCGCCGGGAACGCCCAGCTGGAACGGCTCGTCGAGGTCTGCGTTCGCCTCGCTCACCACAGCCGGGCCGATGGCAGCAAAGCCGTCTACGACCAGCACTGGCGGACCTTCGTGGTGTTCTGCGACGCGGTCGGCCTGTCCGCCGAGCTGCCCGTGCCGGCCGAGACGGTTGCCTGCTTCCTCGCCTACCTGGCCGACGCCGGCCGGGTCGACCGGGCCACCGGTGAACGCACCGGGACCGGCGACCCGCTCCGCCACGGCTACCTCCGCCAGGCCATCGCCGCCCTCGGCTACCGCCACGAGCTCAACGGGCTCCCCTCACCGCTGCACGACCCGCTGATCCAAGCAGTCCTCCGCGGCTACGGACGCATCCACGGCACCGACGTCCACGGCAAAGACCCCATCCGCCTCGACGGGCTCACCCGCATCGCCACCACCCTCACCCGACCGCCCGGCAACGCCACCCGCGACCGGGCGCTCGTCCTTCTCCTCACCCACCCCGACCTGGCCGTCAACGCCGGCCAACTCGCAAGCCTCAACGGCGAACACGTCCTGATCGACGGCCCCCATGACCCAGTCGTGCTCCTCGTCCACCCCGGTGGCCGCAGCCTCGGCCTCGAACCAGTCGACATCCCCCTTGACGACGAGGCGCCGACCGCCTGCGCCGCCCGCGCCCTCACCACCATGGCCCCCGACCCGTTCGGGCCGGTGTTCCGCTCCGCCCCCGCCCGGGGACTCAGCCGGCAAGGCGTCCTCAAGATCGTCCGCACCGCCATCGGCGACGCCGGCCTGGCCGACCGGGCCGTGAACCACGGCGGGATCCCCAAGCTCGCTGACCACCAAGACCGGGCCCGCCTCGCCGTGCACGTCACCGCCCCCGTCCTCGACGACCTCCGCGACCTCGCCCTCATCCTCAACCTGTACTGGGGCGCCTTCCGAGGCAGCGAGCTCGTCTCCATGCGCTGGGCCGACTGCCGCACCGTTGACCAAGGCGTCGAGTGGACCGTCCGACGAGCCAAGAACGACCAGCTCGGCCGCAGCGAGACCGTCGGCGCCGCCCGCAACCCCAACCCACTGCTCTGCCCCGCCACCGCCATCACCGAATGGCGCACCGCCCTGACCGAGACCCTCGACGCAGAACCACGGGCCGGCGACCCGGTGTTCATCCGCCTCGACCGTCACCTCGACCAGCCCGTCCCCCTCACCCGCGACGGCGCCTCCCAGATCGTGAAACGGGCCGCCCGGGCCGCCCACCTCACCGGCGACCACGCCAGCCACTCCCTCCGGGCCGGGTTCGTCAGCGACGCCCTCGACGCCGGCGCCACCCGAGAACAAGTCCAACACCACGGCCGCTGGGCCGCCGTCAGCAGCATCGACTCCTACTACCGCAAGACCAACACCTGGGGCCGCAACAACCCCTCCCAACATCTCGCCGCAACCGAAGCGGCCGATGGCACCGCAACTTGACGTGCCTACCACATTTCTGACGTAACTGCTTGTGGTCCGCCCAGGCGCTCGCTCGGGCGCTCGTCGACAGCAGCCCCCACCTCGGCGCCAAGAACGTCGAGGTCTTCGGCAACACGGTCTCGAAGAACCAGCCCCAAGTTGACCTCGTTCAACACCATCAGCCTGGCCATCGAGCAGAACTGGCCCCACACCCCCTTCGACCCCGACGACCCTGAGTTCACGACCCAGGCAACCTGGCTCGTCGAAGCCTGGGACGAACTGGTCAAGGTCCGCCCCGAGTTTGGCTACGTCCACCTCAAGCAGCGCCAGCAGTGGCGCCAGGACAGCCTCGCCGGGAGCGCCCTGTCGATCCACCGCATCATCGGCATCCTCGCCGCCATCTACCCGAGCAAGGACTTCAGCCCCCTCGCAGGGCTCAAGGCCAAGGTGCCGCTCGTCGACGAGGCCGGCCACGCCCTTCTCGACAGTGCCGGCAACGCCCGCCACTGCGACTTCTTCGACCACCAGAACCCCATCTGGCAGAGCGAGGGCATCCTCGTCCACGGCAAGACCGGCCTCGTCACCCGCCAATCCTTCCCGACCCGCAAGGCGATGATCACGGTCCTCCGCCACCAGGCCGGCCTCTAGCCATCGGGCATCATGTGGCCCCTCAGCGTTTCCGAGGAGGCCACATGCCCGGCGGCGGCCACCCGCCCCGCTTTACAAACCCTTGACAGAGGACGGGCCTTCTGACATGGTCGCCCGGCAGCAGAGTTCTTCCCCAGATTCCCCTCGACCGAACAGAGATGAGGCCGCATGAAACGTCGGTGGGCGGCGTTGCTGGCGGCGTCAGGTGCCCTGACGGGCATGACGCCTGGAGCGGCGTTGGCACAGACTTCGCCTCCCAGCGCCTCGATACCGACGGTCATGATGGTGATCGACACGTCAGGTTCCATGGCGGGCTCTCGGTTGGACCAAGCCAAGCAGGCGCTCACCGTGTCCGTCGATGCCCTAGCTGCGCAACAGTCAGCGGGGCTGCGCAGCTACGCCGGATCTTGCGGCAATCGTGGAATCCTCCGAACGCCGCTCGGCGTTGATAATCGAGACCATCTGCGGTCACAGATCGCCGCCCTTGTCGCCGGAGGGGGGACACCAACGCCAGATGCCCTACTGGGAGCCGCAGACGACTTGGACGGTATTGATGGTCCTCGGGCGATCATCCTGGTGTCCGACGGTCAGAGCACTTGTGGAGACCCCTGCCCGACGGCCGAAACAATCGCCAACGAGGAGGGCATCGAGTTCAAGGTGCATACCGTCGGCTTCCAAGCACCTGAAGCGGCCGAGGGCGAACTGGCTTGCATCGCTCAAGCAACCGGAGGCCAGTACTTCCCAGTTGACGACGCCGAGGGTCTGGCCGAGGCCATCGGGTCCGTGATCGGTGGCACCACCTACGAGTACGTGGCGGTCGGCGACTCCACCACAACAGGGTTTTCAATCCCTTCCTGTTCGGAAAACCGAGCAACGTCTCCGTTCGGCTGCGTGGGTGAACCGCCGGGAACGCCTTACCCCGAGCACGTCGCGGCCGATGGAGGTCCCTCAGTCGACGGCCTCGAAAGGGTTGGCATCTGGGGATACACCATCGAAGAGGCGGTCGACGCAGCCGCCGCTGGCAACAACGTACTCGGTCCGTGGGAGCCCCAGCTCATTGCGGCAGGCAAAGCGACGGAACTGGTGACCGTCAACATCGGCATCAATGACATGCGCTTCTCTGACTACGAGTTCTGGCTCGGCCAATGCCTTGGGGTCAAGCAGAAGAAGTTCCTCGGGCAGGTCTACGACGTAGATCTGGTTGTCAACGACACTTGCGAGGGGGCTGCTCGAGCTCGCGCAGACGAGGCCCAGCTACAGAGCGATCTGGATGCGATGTTCGAGTTCCTCGACGCTGCCAAGGACCGAGGTGCGGAGGTGGTCATCACCCTCTACTACAATCCCTTCAACGAGTTCAAAGCTGTGAGGTTCCTCCCTGATCGCTCCTGTCGAGTCCTCCACGGGATCGCCGATGAGCTCACAGGAGCCCTGAACAGCGAACTCGCAGAGCGAGCACGGGCGCACGATTTCACCGTCGTCGATCTGGGCCCGGCCTTCGAGGGCCATGGTGCTGGAGCTTCCGACTCCTACATCTGGGGCTCGGATTGCGAAGCCGTCGGAGCCTTGACCGCCGCCGACTTCGACCTGGGATGGCCACCGATCGATCGAAGCGCGAGCGAGCGGGAGGTGCAGCGCCGTTTCGACCCTCACCCGAATCCGAAGGGAACCCGAGCGCAGGCTGATGCAGTTCTGGAGGCGATCCGATGACGACTGACACCCATCGGAGGATCAGGTGCGTGCTACTGCTGAGCGCTATCGTCTTAGGGGCCTGCAGCGGTGGAGACGTCGCCGTGGAGACCGGAGCGGCCAGCGCTGCCGGCGAACGCTGGGACCTCGCGAGAGTGGCTGACTCCTGCCGGGAGAGCGCGAAGGATGGCCTGCCGGGAGTGGCCGAGATCGCAACAGAGCTGCGGGACGCGAATGCCAGGGTGACAATCGACGTCCCTTGCATCATCCACTTGGTGGATGGTGCCGACGTGACCCTCGCCAACGTGCAGCTCACGACTCAGACCCTGAACCTGCACGACCGCGACACAGGCTCCGAATCGAACAAAGTGATCCTGGCTCGCTCTACGGTCACCGCTATCGGTGAGGGCGCGGGTCTGTTGATCGAGTTGAACGATGCCGATGATGTGCTGGAGACGGCGGCTTCCAGGCTGACTGCGCCCGCCGGCATCCTGATGCATGTTGCAGGCCAACGCGACGATGACAGCGACGGCGGGACGATCCGCCTCGTCCGCTCGACGCTGCTGTCGGAGGGTGCCGGAACCGGTGGGATCCAAGTGCTCAGCTCCGAGCAGTCCGGCTCTATCCGCTTGGTCGAAACCGTTTTGGACACGCCGGGTTCCCTGACCGTCTTGGCGGCAGAGTGCCAGTCTGTCCGTGACAGGCGGATACTGGACTGCTCAGCCGAGCAGGTGAGTCGTGGGTTGGGCGGCTAGGAAGGCGGTCGTCGTGCTCACTTTGGCCGTCGTCGCGCTGGCTTGCAGCGATACCGATGACGAGGGCGTCGCAACTCTCGAGGATGCGCGCCAAGATCTTCTGGGAGCACTGGACGTCCAGCCCTTGGCAAACGAGGGTCAGGTGGACCTGAGTTCCATCAAGAGCAAGACCGCACCGCGATACCTCACGGCTACGGGACGCCTGCCAGGGTCAGATGAAGAAGTCATCGACTTCATCGCAGATGCAGTCAAGAGCGCTGGCTTCACCAACGTGGAGCCGAACCAGCCTCGCCCGGGAACCGTCGCTGCTGTTCGAATCCCTCTAGTAGTAGAGATCTCCGTCTACAACCAGATCGGCGTCTTGCCTGTCGAGCCGGGGATGACCTACGTGCAGCTCCAGGTGGGCAGCAGAAACCCCGCCCTGGCTTGGACCCAGGTGGGTTGACTTTCCTCAGCGATCCGAAGACAAGCCGTGGTCGCTCTGGAAACCCGTCAGTCAAGCGTTGCGGACCGGAACTCGTCGCGACGACCTGGTCCGATGTCCGCATGGTCGAGCGCGGCGTCGAGTGGCGGGTCCGACATGCCAAGAACGACCGGCTCGGCAGGGCGAAATCGTCGACCGCGCGCAACCACAACCCGCTGCTCTGCTAACAACTTCGGCACGGCTAATCTCCGCTCGGTCATGTACTCCCGCTCGACGCCTCCTTGTTCCAGTTCGACGAGTATCACCGGTCTCGAGTTCGAGGTCGAAGGCCAGCGGTGGTGTGGCTGGGAGAACACCTGCGACGACGTGCCCGCCCCCCTCCGAGAGCGACCGTGAAGCAAACCGGGCGCAGCAGGATTTATCGACAACCAGCGCCAGCGTCGACGCTATCCCAGGCCCGAAGGCCCGGCAGAATGGAGTACAACGGGCAGTTAGGACGTGTTGTTGGAGGGTCGAGGTTCGCGGGCTCCGCGAGCGACTCCTACGGGGAAGGCCTCGGGCGAGTTCTTCGCTATCGCCACCGGCCCAGGATTCCGCGAACCGCGTCGGCGATGCTGCCCCAGAGCGCGAGCAGGTGAGTCCGGTCGGCCTGCTATCGGACGCCTCACCCGATACACCGTTAACCCACTTCGGGTTATGGAACCCAATTGAAAAGCTCGGGTTGCTGGAGGCGGTTGAGTTGGCGGCCGCTCCGTCGCCAGAAGGCTTCGTCGGTGGACCATACGGCAGCAGATGGCTCCAAGCCAAGCTAGCTCCCGCCCCAACCCCCCCTACAGACACCACCCCTCGCCACTGGGGCTCGCCTTGCCACCACGAGCCGCAAGAACCTCAGGACAGGTATCCTCCACCCCCCTACCCGAGCCCCGATGTGCCACCCTTTGAGACTTTCCTCAAGCCGAGCCATCTTTCTGCCGAAGTTGCGATGGAGTAGGCCGGCGCCGGCGCCGGCTTCCCACCCACCAAGAGGAGAGCTCTGTGAGTCCCAGTCAAAAGGTCTCGACACGTTGCATCATCGCACTGGTGATGGCCCTCACCAGCACCATGTTTGTCGGCGCTTCACCGGCCGCCGCCGACACCGCTGATGAGCTTGTTCAAGTCACTCAGCTGGTGCCCCTTCAAACGCTAAGAGTAACAACCTCTGCCCTAGCGCAGGATCCGCTTCTACCCTTCAAGAGCTGCGACCTGACCCTACGGGCTAGTTTCAGCGGAGTGAAGAACACCTCGACAGGCCAGATCACTGGTCAATGGGAGCAAGTTGCCGGTACCGACTGTCAGGGCATCCCGAATGGCAACATGGAGATGCTGATAGTTACCGGTGAGATGCGGCAGAACGGAATTCTCCAGTTTCGACTAGCCGGAGGGTTTTGCGAAGGTGGAGCGATCAATCCGAGCGACTGTGACTTCGAGGTGACTGCTGGGACCTTCACATGTGGTGTCTGCAATGGCAATTGGACGTTCGAGAGTACTCATCTCATGGACCTGCCTACACCTTTCACCTGGGGAACAACTCCCAGGGATAGCCGATGTGAGATCGACGAGCTCGACAACAGTATCATGGCGTGTGACGTCAAGGCGTCGAAATTTCTCTCGTGAACTGAGTGCTTTACGGAAGGGTTGGGCCCCATGCAGTTGATCGAGCTAAAGGTGCAGCTGCGGTTTGACGGACCTATCACCGCCGACCCGACGACGCCGCCGTGGGTCGTTCCGGTAAGATTCTCCAAGCCCTTTGCTGGTGAACCGTTAGAATTGTGGGCAGAGGTCGACTTGGCACTTCGCACCTCATTTCGAAACCGCAAGCAGATCGTCACTCAGATGATTCTCCGTGATGTCGGTGATTTGGTTGACTTGGAAGTAGGCGCACGGTTCGAAATCCTCACGGGCAACGCAGTGGTCGCCTTCGGGGTTGTCCAAGCTTGGACGGAGAAGGTGGTCGATGTTAATACAGAGGCCGCGTACGGCCATGCGCGAGCTGACGTTGCTGACGAGGTAGGCACCGAAGCGATCCAGCTAAGCGTAAACTCCGCTGTTGTAGCTCATTCCGTTCCAATCGGACAGAGTAGCAAACAAGAGGAAGATGGGGTGGTGTAAGCCTACAACCACGCGCCTCCAGCATTTCGGAGCGCCATCAAGGCGAAGGGAGCGATCATTACGTAGCAGAGCGTCAACTCTCGACAGCCAGCCGATGAGACTCTGGTCGGGGAGACGCCAGGTTCCCCGATAGTGAAGCCTCTGGCTTCGGTCGAGAAGCCGGGGTCGAAGCGGGATGGGAGCAACTGGCCGGTCCGCTCGCCTCACTAGCCGCGAGGAACACACGGTAGCCACGGCCGAGCTAGGACCTGCGTACCGACGCATCTGGCACCGTCAGTTCGGTTGCGCCGACAATGCCAGGTTCCTGACCCCACACGGCCGGCGGTGGTGTAACCGATGAGATTTCGATCTCGCTCAAGGTCGTGCTCCGCTCGACCGATTGTTGGTCGACGGCCCGACCGAGGAGCGACCATGCGGAGTACGAGCAGATGTACCAGTCTGTCATCCTGGCGGTGTTCGGCACCGTGGCAAGCACGACAACAATGATGCCGTTGCGGGCGTTGCACCCCGAGCCCCCCGACCCCAGTGACCGGCCGCCGCGTTCAGGATCCTGCCCGGATCCTCGTCACAGGCCTACTTCCTCCCGGTGAGCCAGGACGAGCGGGTGTTCGTCTTCGCCGAGGCGTCGCCGTTCGGAAGGGTCGTGGAGGCGATCCTCAACCCGACGCCGGCGGGGATCGGGTGCTGGAGATGGCGGCGGGAGACGCCAACGCCGTGCTCGACCGGATCCGCGATCTGCTGGGCGGCGACGAGCCCCGGTCTACCCCGACCCGGGGCAAGGCGGCCCGGTCCCGGCCGGGAGTAGCGCCGAACCGGCCCGGACCGGGCTAGGGGATACACCCGTCAGTTGGCCGTGTTGTCTAGGTTGGGGTGATGCCGGCGGGGTGGTCGCGTGCGTGGGTGTGGCGGGTGGTGGTTGTCCGCTCCGACGCGGACGTGCCCGGGGGCGTGTGCCCGCTGCTGGACAGCCTTGGCGACCCGTCGGAGCTCGAGGTGAAGGCCGGGGTGCCGGAGGGGTTGTCGGTGCTGGTGGCCCCGGATCTGTCGGTTGACGGCAGGTTGTCGAGGTTCTTCTTGACGTTCGCGCCGTCGAGCTTGGCGACGGCCCGGTCGTATGCTTCGACGTTTGCCACGTTCTTCGGGTTCTTGGACCGGCGGGGCCGGTCCTGGGACGTAGCGACGTTGGAGGATGTGGATGCGTACCGGTTCTGGCGGTTGGCGGACCCGGGGAACCCGGGGCGGATCTCGGCGGCGTCGTTCAACCGGGAGCTCGCGGCTTTGGGCCGCCTTTACCGGTGGGCTGCGGCCCGGGGGATGGTGGGCGTGAACCCGGTCCGGGTCCGGAAGGCGTCGTTGGGCGAGGGCCGCTTCGCTGATGTCCCGGAGGGCCGGGTGCGGGGCGCGAAATCGTCAGACGTGAAGTGGTTGACGTCGCGGGCGTTCGAGCGGTGGCGGGATGTCGGGTTGTGCGGCTACCTGGCCGACGGTCGGCGGGACCCGTCGTGGCGGGGCCGGAACGACACCCGCAACCGGGCCTACGTCAACGGGCTATGGGGCACGGGGCTGCGATCCCAGGAGTGGGCGTCGGTGTTGACCAGCGAGCTGCCGGTCGCCGGGGCGGAGCGGCGCCGCTACTACGCGACTCGGGTGTCGGCGGGGGTGGCCAAGACCCGGGCCCGTTCCTACTGGGTGCCGGCCGGGGTGCTGGCCGAGATCGACGCCTACGTGCGCCTGGAACGGCGGCACGCCATCCACCGGGCGTGGGACGACGGCCGCTACGACCGCCTGCGGGGCCTGCGGGTGGTGACTCGGGCCACGGCGAAACGGTTGACGTTCACCCACCGGGGCCGGGTCGAGAGGCTGCCGCTGGCGGCGTTGGATGCCCGGCAGCGGCGGAGCCTGTTCCGGGAGACGGCCGACGGGCTGGAGCCGCTGTCGGTGTGGCTGGCCGAGACCGGGGAGCCGATGAGCCACCTGTCGTGGGCCAAGGCGTTCGACCGGGCGAACGACCGGTGCGCCCGCCTCGGGCTGGGTGACCTGTCGTGCCATCCCCACATGCTGCGCCACTCCTACGCGTTGAAGATGCTGCTGGCCGCCCAGCGGGCCTACGACCTTCGCCTGGCGTCGCACTTGTCGGCTGAGGAGCTGCGGGACTTCCGGCTGACGTTCGGGTCCCCGTTCGACCTGGTCCGCCACCTGTTGGGCCACCGTGACGTGCAGACCACGATCGACACCTACCTGGAGCCGGTGGCCGGGCTGTCGGCCGAGGTGTTCCTCAACGGTGACATCGATGCCGAGGTGAGCGAGCTGCTGGCGACGGTGGTCGCCTCCTCGGATCAGGTTCTCGATGTCCCGGTGGGCCTGCGGTGACCGGACCGGGCCGCCCGGCCACCCAGCCCGACCCGGGTTACGCGCCTACGCCGAGTCCACGGCCGGAGCGGCTGGTGGTCGAGGGACTGGATGATGTGGGCCGCCCGTTGGGCCGCTACGACCTGTCGGGCCTGGGTGGCCCGGTGGTGTTGCGGGAGCGGCTGGCTGACGCCTTCGCCGCCCAGGCCGGCTACGGCGGCTCGTGGAACTCGCCGTCCACGTGCAAGGGCTCGTTCTACCTGCTGAAGGCGTTCTGTGACTTCCTGGCCACGATCGACCCGCCGCTGACCAGCTTCGAGGAGCTGCGGGGCGGGCACTGGAACGACTTCCAGCTGTTCCTGCGCACCGAACGGAACCAGGGCCCCGAGGCGCTCGGCGGCACCCTGACCGTCGTCCGCACCTTGCTCTGCCGTGTCGACGAGATCCCGGCCGCCACCCGGGGCCACATCGACCGGTGGTGGCGCACCCCGCACGATGAGCAGGCCGGTGAGTTGCGGGTCCTGACGGCCGCCGAGTTCGACCGGGTCCGCGCCGCGGCCCGCCGCCACGCCTTGCTGGCCCGCTGCCGGATCCTCGACGGGTGGGCGCTGCTGGAACGGTGGCGGCGCGACCCCTCTGCGTTGACCGTCCCCGACCGGCGCCTGGCCGCCGTCCTCGATCACCTGGCCCGCAACGGCGATGTCCGCCGCTCCCGCAAGGCCTACGTCGTCGCCCCTGGCGGGGCGCCCATGCATCTGCGGCACTCGACGATCACCGCGGTGGGCGGGGTCCGCAAGGTCACCGGGATGCTGTTCCCGAACAAGGCCGACCTGGTGGCCTTGGCCGTGCTGTTCGTGTGCGAGGCCGGCTTCAACCGGTCGGTCATCGAGACCCTCCCGGCCCGGCACAATCGGCCGGACGGGGCCGTCGGCGACATCGAGGTGCGGACGGTGGCCACCGACAAGCCCCGGCGGGGCGCCCGCCGCCACAGCACCCACAGCTTCGTCGACGGCGTCGACGTCAACGCCCTGTCCGCCTACCGGCTCGCCCTCGACCTCACCGCGGGCGCCCACCGGGTCCTCGACCGTCTCGGCCACCCGACCGACCGGCTCCTGGTCCACTGGTCCGGTCAGCGCAACCAAGCAGGATTACGCCTCCAGGTCGGACTCCCGTTGGCCGAGTCGGAAATCGTCTGGGCCGAAGACGTCGGGTTGCGGACCGACCCGGACGACAACGGTGAGATCCTCGCTTTGCGAGCAACGCTGCCCGAGCTGCGCCGCAGCTTCCAGGTCCTCGGCCGCCGTCCCGCCCAGAACACGCTGCGCACCCATGTGCGCAGCTACCTGGCCCGCTCGGGCGTCGCCCGCGACGAGGCCCGGCACACGATCACCGCCGGGCTTACCGACGCCCTGGCCGCCACCCGGGCGGTCACCCTGGCCCGGGTCCTGAGTCAAGCTGATGTCGACGAGGCCCGGTCGAACCCGGCCGCTGTCGCCGGGCGGTTCGGGGTCAGCGAGGCCACCCTGGAACGGGTCCTGTCCCGCCGGGCCGACACCGTCCTGGCCGGCTGCACCGACTTCCACCACAGCCCTCACGCCCCGGCCGGTGAGGCGTGCCCGGCGTCGTTCCTGGCCTGTCTGGCCTGCCCCAACGCGTTGGCCACCCCCGGGCACCTCCCGGTCCAGGTCGCCGTCCACGACGCCCTCACCGAGATCGCCTCCGCCGTCGACGAACACACCTGGGCGGCCCGCTACGCCCCCCACCTGGCCCGGCTCACCGATCTCCTCACCAGCCACACCACCCCGACCGAACGCGACGACGCCCGCGACCAGCTGACCCCGGCCGAGGCGGACCACATCCGCCGCCTCCTCACCCGGAACCTCGACCCCACATGAGCGCCGCCGAAACGTTCCCGTTCCTCTCCACGGGAACCGACGACGCCTGGACGGCGACCCCTGAGCCGGCCACCGTGGACCCGGGATCGGGGACACCGGTGCTTCAGAACCGTGAGCTGCGGCCGCTGCGGCCCGGGACGGACACGAGCCGGTTGTCCCGGTTCGGGGACGACATGTGGGACCTCACGCCGGCGGTGCTGCGGGAGAGCACCGGGTCGGTTTTCGTCACCTTCGCCCCCACCCCCCGGGGGAAGCTCCACGCCGACGGGATCAGCGCCCCCTACCGGGAAGCGGTCAAACGGTTCGCGTGGGCGCTGATCAATGCCGCGTCACCCGACAGCGTGCTCGACCGGGGCGCCAACAGCCGTCAGGTCATCGCCGTCACCAGCATCAAGTCGACGATCCAATACGTCCGCTACTTCACCCAGTTCCTCGACGCCCACGGCACCCCGCCCCTCGACCAAGTCGACAAGGCGCTGTTCCTGGCCTACCTCGACCACGTCGCCGGCGGAACCCAGGACCCCCACAACAAGCGGCGCCGCCTCGCCGCCGTCGAACGCCTCGCCCACACCGCCCCGCTCCTCCCCGCCTCCGACCGGCTGCCCCACCCGGCGTGGGACGATCAGCTGATCGCCGACACCATCGGCCGCAGCACCCAGACCGGCGAGAACCGCTTCCCCTCGATCAAGCCGCAGACCATGTCGTGGATCCTGGAATGGTCCCAACGGTTCGTCGACCGCTACGCCACCGACATCCTCGCCGCCCGCACCGCCGCCCCCCACGCCCCGACCGTCACCACCACCGCCGGCGACCACCGCCCATGGCTCACCGCCATCGACGCCGAGCAGGCCGGGGAGCTCACCGAGGTCCTCGTCGCCGCCTGCTTCGTCACCATCGCCTACCTGTCGGGGATGCGGCCCGCCGAGGTCCTCAACCTCCAGACCGGTTGCGTCACCCGCATCGACACCGGGAACCCGGCCGCCCCCCACCGGCGCTACGAGATCACCGGCACCGAGTTCAAAGGCGTCACCAACCCCGACGGCAGCCTCGACACCGCAGGCCGCCAACGCCCCGACCGGTGGATCGTCATCGAGCCCGTCGCTCGGGCCGTCGCGATCCTCGAGGGCCTCGCCCCCGGCCGGCACCTGTTCCCCTTCGAGTCGTTCCAGAAGCCGCTCCCGCGGCGGGGGCCGGCCGGGGACACCCGGACCGTGCACCGAATCAACCGGAACGTGGCCCGGCTCATCGACTGGGTCAACACCTACTGCGCCACTCACGACCTGGACGACCAGGCCATCCCCGCCGACCCCCACGGCCCCGTCCACGCCGCCCGGTTCCGGCGCACCATCGCCTGGTTCATCGCCCGACGCCCCGGCGGCCACCTCGGCCTCGGCTACCAATACGGCCACCTCGACACCGCCACCAGCGCCGGCTACAGCCGCCGCAGCAACGACCTCGGCGACCTCATCGACATGGAACAGCTCCTCGCCACCGTCGACAGCATCAC
This sequence comes from Acidimicrobiales bacterium, assembly GCA_038233555.1. Classification (GTDB taxonomy): domain Bacteria; phylum Actinomycetota; class Acidimicrobiia; order Acidimicrobiales; family CADCSY01; genus JADDRA01. Next base: position 13,535 of record JBBSLT010000014.1, on the reverse strand, counting down.
CACCATCGGCGACCGGCTCAACCACGGCGAACAGCTCCACGGCCCCGCCGCCGACCGCGTCCACCACGCCGTCACCGCCCTCCACACAGACCACCACTACACCGGCGCCTTCACCACCCAAGCCCAGCTCGGCCGGATGCGCCGCGACCCCCGCCTGCGCATCTACGAACACCCCGACCGGATGCTCATCTGCGCCTACAACCCCGATACCGCCGCCTGCCGCGCCGCCGGCCACCCCGCCGCCACCCCCGACCGCACCAACTGCCAGCCCCACTGCCACAACATCGCCCGCACCACCACCGACCTCGCCGACCTCGGCACCGAGATCAGCCGCCTCCACGACGAAGCCACCGAGCCCCTCACCCCCGAACCGCTCGCCGAACGCCTCCAGCAGCGGGCCGACACCCTAAAGGTCATCCTCGACACGTTCCAGGCGTCACCATGAACGCCGCCGAAGAAGAACGCCGAAAGATCACCGCGGCAATCGACAGACTCATCGGCGGCACCCCGCTCCGCTCCGACGGGAACCTCACCATCGTCGACCTCGCCGTCGAAGCCGACGTCAAACGATGGGTCCTCACCCACAAGCACACCGACCTCAAAGACCTCTTCAACGCCAAAGTCAGAACGGCCACCAAGGAACCGCCGCTCGTCCAGCAGCTCCGGAACCGCGTCACCGAGCTCGAGGCCGCCAACACCGACCTCCGCCGGGAGGTCGCCCGCCGCGACCACGCCCTCGACGCCATGGCACGCTGGCTCAACCTCGCCGCCCTCAACCCACCCCAACAGGAGACCGGCATGCCCCAACTTCGACTCCACCCCGATGCAACACGACCTGGGACAACACAGTGACTGTCGACAGAACTGGAGTACTAATGGAAACTAGGTTGCTGCGGGGTAGCGGCCTGCTCTGACCGTCCCAGCAGCGGCGTGTCAGTCTCTCTCTTTTTGTCAAGCGGATACTGGACCGCTCAGGAGAGTAGGTGAGCCGTGAGTTGGGCGACTGGAAGAGCGGTCCTCGTCTTCATGCTCGCCGTCGTCGCGCTGGCTTGTAGCGATACCAGTGAAGAGAGAGGAGCATTCCTCGAAGGGGCACGCCAGGACCTTCTTGACGCTGTCGACCTCCAGCCGTTGGCGAACGAGAATCAGGTGGACCTGGGCTCCATCTAGCCTCGCCCGGGGGCCGTCGCTGCGGTTCGGGACGAACTTGTGGCAGAGATCTCCGTCTACGACCAGATCGGCGTCTTGCCTGCCGAGCCGGGATGACCTACGTGCAACTTCAGTTCGGTGAACGAGATCCTGCCCTTGCCTGGACTCAGGTGGGTTAGCGGCGGCGGAGGTGGCGAAGCGAGCGGCGAGCTTCGGGAACGGCGACGGGGACCATGGCGATACTGGCGCCGGCAGCGATCAGGCACCAGGTGCAGAACCGCTTGTGCTTGGTTCCCTGCTCCAGCCCGAGGTAGATGCCTGAGGCGGCATCGAGGACGGTCTTGGCCGCCAAGGCCAAGGGGAGCCACGGCTGGTCTCGGGCCCGATCCCTCCCGCCCATGCCGGCTAGGGCCAGCGTGGCCGCGTAGCTCACAAGGCCCAAAGCGGCGTCAGGTGTCCGCAAAAACTCAAACGCTTCCCCCGAGGCGTCGACTCGGTCGGAGTCAAGGCGGGGCAGCGGCGGCTCGGGCAGGCTTTTCACCAGCCCGAACTGGTAGGCGGCCACCAAGCCCATCGATCCCATGGCCGACAGGCACAGCGCGGCAATGCGGCGGCGAGCATCGAGGGCTGCCCCTGCCCCGCGGCGGAGGTCGTCGCTGAGCGCTTCAGCGGCCGGCGAGCCGGAGCGCCCGATTCCGCCCGAGGCAGGGCGGACCGAGGCAGCGGGCGGACCGGCTGGTGACGACCGACGCTCCATGGGGCCACGATTCCCGCATCGTCCTACCGCCAAACCGGCTTCGAACTGCGGCGTCGGCATCATGGCGGCTGCGAATGCCGAGTCTGGTCTTGCTCCCGTTCCGGGTAGCGTTCCGAGGTGCATCTCAGGGCGGCCCGGGTGGCGACGATTCTCGCCGCCGGCCTAGTGATTGCGAGTTGCGCCGATTCGTCGCCGGCACCGCCGGCCCGCCAGGGCGCGGCCGCCCCGGAGGGCGCCGTCGAGTCCGGCGCCAACGATCCCGCCGGCGGCGACCGGTGCGTTCCCGCGCCCCTCGAGCAGCGGGCAGCCCAGGTCCTGGTGGTGGGCCTTCCCGGAGCCACCGTCTCGTCCGATGCGATGGTCGACGAGATCCTCGACGTCGGGGTGGGCGGGGTGTTGATCACGTCGCCCAACGTCGAGTCGAGCGCCCAAATCGGTCAGTTCGTGAGCGACCTGCGGGCGCTGGCCGATCGTCCGATCGTCATCACCGCCGGGGAGGAGTCCGGCCGGGTGGCGACGTTCCGCGACGTGCTCGGCCCGACCCCGTCGGCCCGCAGCCTCGCCGCCAGCCACTCGCCCGAAGAGGTTCGAGACCTCGCCGAAGAGGTCGGCTTGGGCCTGGCTGCGCTCGGGATCGACCTCGACCTCGCCCCTGTGGTCGACCTCGACGACGGACCGCCCGCCGAGATCATCGGCGACCGCTCGTTCTCCGCCGATCCCGCTACCGCATCGGCCTACGGCCTGGCCTGGGCCCAAGGGTTGTCGGCCGCAGGGGTCCAGCCCACGGCCAAGCACTTCCCCGGCCACGGCCGGGTGACCGGCGACAGCCACATCGAGCTGCCCACCGTCGACACCTCCCTCGAAGAACTCAAGGAAGCCGACCTGGTGCCCTTCGCCGATCTCATCGACGCTGGGGTTCCCGTGGTCATGCTCGACCACATCGCCTACACCATCTTCGACGCTGACGTGCCCGCCAGCCTCTCCCCCAAGGCCTACGAGCTCCTACGGGAGATGGGCTTCGAGGGGGTGGCAATGACCGACTCCGTGGGCATGGGGGCGGTGAACCTGTTGTACTCCTTCCCCGAAGCCGCCGTCCTCGCCGTGGCCGCCGGGGCCGACTCCGTGCTCACCACCGACGGCAGCCAGGCTCGGTCCATGCGCGACGCCTTGGTGGAGGCTGTCCGCTCCGGGGAGCTGCCTGAGGCCCGCCTCGACGAAGCCGCCGCCCGCATGGTGGCCCTCGCCGGCGGCGACCCTCAGGCGACGACCTGTCGAGCCGTCGAGCTCCCCCAGCTCGACGCCTTCGCCGGCGGCTGACGGCTCGATGGGAGAGATTAAGGGCGTGATCCTCGCCGGCGGGACGGGAAGTCGCCTGCACCCGTTGACCCGCATCACCAACAAGCATTTGTTGCCGATCTACGACCGGCCCATGGTCACCTACGCGGTGGAGGCCATGGTCGGGGCGGGGGTCGAGGAGATCATGATCGTGACCGGCGGCACCCACGCCGGAGAGTTCTTCCGTCTGCTCGGCAACGGGCACGAGTACGGGGTCGACCGGTTGCTCTACGCCTACCAGGACCGACCCGGCGGCATCGCCGAGGCCCTGGGCCTGACTGAGCGCTTCACCCGAGGTGACAAGATCCTGGTCATGCTGGCCGACAACATCGTCGAGCGCTCCATCAAGCCGGCGGTAGATGCCTTCCTCGACCAGGAGCGAGGAGCTCGCATCGTGCTCTCCGCCGTCGAGAACCCCGCCCATCTCCGCCACCTCGGGGTTCCGGAACTGGACGGCGACGGGCGGGTGGTCCGCATCCTGGAGAAGCCCGATGAACCGCCCAGCGCCTTCGCCGTCACCGGCTTCTATCTCTACGACCCCAGCGTGTTCGACATCATCCCCACCCTCACCCCCTCACGGCGAGGCGAGCTGGAGATCACCGACGTCAACAATTGGTACGTCGACCAGGGCACGATGGAATACGACGTCCTGGACGGGTTCTGGGGCGATGCCGGGGAGTCGATCGACGCCTACTACGAGGTCAACGACTACGTCCGTGCCCATGGAGCCAACCGCCAGGAACCTCCCTCTCACTGATCAGCCTCAGTTCCCATCCTTGTTGGCGAACGCTAGTTCGGCTAGCCTGGTCAGGGTGCGCTGGCGGGTCGAGGAGGGCGAGGAACCCCAGGCGGCGCTGTTCCCGCCCGGTGCCGGCGAGGTGGTCGAGCGACGACCGGGCCAGGGGTCGTTTCGGGGGATGGAGTTCCTCCACGTCCGGGCCAAGACCATCATCAACACGTTGGCGTCATCTCCGCTGCCCTTCCGTCACACCGTCAACGCCTACCGAGGTTGTAGCCATGCATGTACGTACTGCCTCTCCGCAGACACGCCGGTCCTCCTGGCCAACGGTCGCCATGTCCCGATCGCCGATCTGAAGGTCGGGGACCTCGTCTACGGTACAACGCCACAGGGAGCGCACCGTCGCTATGTTCCCACCCCGGTCCTCGCCCACTGGTCCACCACCAGGCCCGCCTACCGCATGCTTCTGGCTGACGGCACCGAACTGGTCTCCAGCGCCGACCACCGGTTTCTGACCGGTCGAGGATGGAAGCACGTCACGGCTGGCGGGCAAGGCCGGCACCGCAGGCCCCACCTCACCACCGGTCAATCGCTCCTCGGAGTCGGAGGATTCGTGGCGCCGCCCGCCGACTCCCCCGACTACCGTCAGGGGTACCTCTGCGGGATCGTCAGAGGTGACCGCCACCTCGGCTCCTATCGGTACGCCCCCCGCCCGGGAGGTCCGGAGCGTGGCCACCGCTTCCGACTCGCACTCGCTGATCTTGAGCCACTGTCGCGGGCGCAGCGCTACCTTCACGATTTCGGAGTGGAGACAAGCACCTTCGTCTCTACCGAGGAGACGAATGGGAGGCGGGCTGTCCGAGCGATACGTACCCAACGAGCGACAGCCGTGGAGCGAATCCGAGCCTTGGTGGCGTGGCCCGATCACGTCTCGGACGACTGGTCAAAGGGCTTCCTCGCTGGGGTCTTCGATGCTGAAGGTAGCCGTAGCTGCGGCGTCCTTCGCATCGCCAATACCGACGATGAGATCATCGACTGGACAAAGGCATGCCTCCAGCGCTTCGCCTTCGACTACGCCCTCGAGGCAACTCGTGATCGGGTCCGCGACCTCCGCTACGTGCGGGTCCGGGGGGGCCTTCGCCAGCATCTGCGTCTGTTCCACCTGGTTGACCCGGCCATCACCCGGAAAATGACCATCGACGGCACGGCCCTCAAGAGCGACGCTGACCTTCGCATCACTGCCATCGAGCGACTTGGCACGGACATTCCGATGTTCGACATCACCACCGGCACGGGCGACTTCATCGCCAACGGTGTCGTGAGCCACAACTGCTTCGCCCGGCCGTCACACGCCTGGTTGGAGCTCGACATCGACGAAGGCTTCGATCGCCAGGTCGTGGTCAAGGTCAACGCCGTGGAGCGCCTCCGCTACGAGCTGGCCCCCCGGCACTGGAAGGGCGATTCCATCGCCATGGGAACCAACACCGACCCCTACCAGCGCTGTGAGGGCATCTACTCCCTGACCCGGGGGCTCATCGAGGTGCTGACCGAGGCCCGTAACCCCTTCTCGGTCCTCACCAAGTCCACCCTGGTGCTGCGCGACGTCGAGCTGTTGGCCGAGGCCAGCCGTCGCACCGACGTGAAGGTGAACCTTTCCATCGGCACCCTCGACACCGCCGTGTGGCGGGCGACGGAGCCAGGCACGCCTCACCCCGTCCGACGCGTGGAGGCGGTGGCCCGGCTGCGTGACGCCGGGGTGCACTGCGGCGTGCTGGTGGCACCGGTGCTGCCCGGTCTGTCCGACGGCGCCGACCAGCTCGAGGCGGTGGTGGCCGCCTGCACCGAGGCGGGAGCGTCGGACATCTCGGGGGGCCAGGTGGTGTACCTCAAAGCCGGCACTCGCGAGGTGTTCCTCGAGCACCTCGGCCGAACCCACCCCGAGCTGGTGGAACGCTACGAGGCGCTCTACCAGGGCACCTACGCCCCCAAGGAGCTGCGTCGGGAGGTGGGCCGGCGCTTGGGACGGGCGCTCGACCGCCACCGGGGCCGGGCCGTGGCCATCACCCCCAACCGCGTGCCCCGGCCGCGCCCACCAGGGCAGGCCACATCGGCGGCGGCGACGGCGACCCAACTCGGCCTTCCTTGGGCTTGACTGAGGGGGTGAACGCTGGCGAAGCCGATCCCCTGGCTCTGTTCCGGGAGTGGTTCGACGCCGTGGTGGCCGCCGGGGTGGTGGAACCGAGCGCCATGGTTCTGGCCACCGCCGACGCCGTCGGGCGCCCGGCGGCGCGCGCCGTGCTCCTCAAGGGGCTCGACGAGCGGGGCTTCCGTTTCTTCACCAACTACGCCAGCGCCAAGGCGGCCGACCTGGAAGCCAACCCGAGCTGTGCCCTGGCCTTCGTCTGGCCCGCCCTGATCAGGCAAGTCCGGGTGACGGGACGAGCGGAGCGCATCCCTCGCGAGGAGTCGGCCGCCTACTTCGCCACCCGTCGCCGGGGCAGCCAGCTGGGGGCCTGGGCCTCGCGCCAGAGCGAGGTCATAGCCGAGCGAGCGGAGCTCGACCGCCGCCTGGCCGAGCTCGAAGCCCGCCACTCCGAAGGTCAGGAGATCTCCCTTCCCCCGTTCTGGGGCGGCTACGTGGTGAAGCCCGACAGCATCGAGTTCTGGGAGGGCCGGGCCGACCGCCTTCACGACCGCCTCCGGTACCGCCGGGACACGCCGGGCGAGCCGTGGCTGGTGGAGCGGCTCTCGCCCTGAATCGGTCTCACTCACTCGCTCCGCTCGCTCCGTTCGACCGAGCTGATGGCGCTCTGGGCGGCGGCGAAGCACCATCAAGTTCGCCGAGCAACCTCCGGTTGCGAAGGCGAGGGGGGTGGGCGTTGCCAGTGGGCGGTGAAGGGGTCGGTCCAGGTGACCCGGTCGGAGCGGGCGGCGGTGACCACCCGGTAGCGGGCAAGGGTGGCGTTGCTGGCCGAGCCCCGGCGCTCGCCGTCGATCCAAATGTCGAGGCGCCGGCCGACCGGGATGATCGTGGCCCAGATCCGGGGAGCCGCGTCACCGGCGAGCTGCCTCCCCTGCAGGGCCTGGATGCTCCCGGTGTTGATGAGCTGTTGCATCAACGCCGCCATCTCCACGTCGCTGGCCTTGCCCGACTGGTAGCGGGCCAGCGCTAACTCGACCTCGGGGGAGGCGTCAGCCGCCACTGGCGTCACCGGCAGAGACAGGCTGGCGGGCGGCGACCTCCTCGCCCGGACCCGTCGCTTCCCCGGACGTGGCGGCGTCCTCGCCAGTGCCTCGGGGAGGACGGCGACGCCGATGGCTCAGCACCGTCCATCCGGCCCCGAGCGTCACCAGGGCGGCCAGGACTAGGCCCAGGCCCGCCCCCCCCTCGGAGAGCCAGGTAGTGGCGGCCGAGGACCAGTCGCCGACCACCCCGACCGGGCTGGAGGTCGAGTTGACGGGATCCATGGCGTAGACGCCGTAGAGCACCAGGTAGGCACCGACCAAGATGAGAAGCACCCCGGCGGCCCGGTCGGCGTAGCGGAGGAGGTGGCGCAGGCGGCGCACCATCGACTCCCGGGCCAGGGCTAAGGCGAGCGTCAACACCATGAGTACCAGGCTCATGCCCACGCCGTAGGCCAGAAAGGCCAGCAGGCCCGACACAGCGTTGACCCGCTCGGTGGTGCCCGCCACCACGATGAGGAAGACGGGCAGGGTGCACGACAGCGAGGCCACGGCGTAAGAGACGCCGAAGAGCACCATGGAGCCGAAGCGACGACTGTCGCCTCCCCGCTCGAGGCGGGGCAGGGCGAGGCGGAGCTTGCGTCCGGCCAGCATGGCCACCCCGAGGATCACCAGCATCGCCCCTACCACCAGGGTGAACCAGGGCATGACCCGGTAGATCCAGCTCACACCAGCGTTGATGGGGACACCGAGGACGGCGAACACGGCAAGGAAGCCGAGGGAGACCGCCCCTGCAGCCATCAGGGCCCGGGGTACCCGGCTGCCGCCGTCGGCCTCCGCATCGTCGAGACCGATGAAGTACGACAGGTAGGCAGGCAGCATGGGAAACCCGCACGGGTTCACCGTGGCCACCAGGCCGGCGGTGAAGGCGTAGGCCAGGGGGACGTCGATCACGCCCGGAGCTCGTCGATGCGACGGCGCAGCTCTTCGGCGTCCATGGCTCCGGCCTTGGCGTCGACCACCGTGCCCTCGGGCGACACGAAGTAGGTGGAGGGCATGACGACCATGCCGAGGCTGTGGGCCAGGTCGCCGCTGGGGTCGCGGGCGATGTCGTAGGTGACGCCGGTCTTGTCCACCAGGGCGGAGGCGGCGCTGACCTGATCTTGGATGTTCAGGCCGAGGAAGGCGACGTCGTCACCCACCTCCTGATGCACCGCCTCGAAGGCGGGCATCTCGGCCACGCAGGGGGCGCAGTTGGAGGAGAAGAGGTTGATCACCAGAGGCTTGCCGCGGTAGTCGGCGAAGGACCCGAACCCACCGGCGAGCATGCTGAAGCGCTCGGTGGGCAGGGCGTCACCGGTGGCGTCGCTCACGAGCCCCGAGGTGGTGTCCTGGTCGCCGGCTGAGAACCTCAGCTCCATCTCCGGCACGGGGCGCGCCGGCGCCTCCGTCAGGGAGGCGACGACCCAGCCCGTGACCAGGGCTGCGACCAGAGCGGCGCTAGCCGCCACGGTGCCAAGGACCACGGGATGGCGACGGCGGGGCGTCGCCCGGGGCACGTCCGGCGCACCGCTGGCGTCGCCGGCGGGGTCGGGGGCGGAGGTGGTCACAGACGGTGGTTCGATCACCGTAGGTTACCGCTCTCCAGTCCCGCCATCCCAGCGCCGCCGCCGACATGGCCGTCGGCCGCACCCACCGCCAAAGGCGGCCCCCCCGGCTGGCGGCCCGAAGAGGTGTTCAGTGCTCCCGGGGGTGGCTTCGCCGCCCCGGGAGCGCAATCAGCTCGGTCGAACGGAATGAGCGGAGCGAGTGAGTGAGACCGATTCGCGGATCTCGGGGACCACGACCACGTCGACGCCGTCGATGACGATGACCTCCGCCGGCCGGTGCTTGGGTGGGCGACCCCGACGGCGCTTGTGGGCCAAGACCCGACCGTTGACGAAGAGCTCGCCGCCCCACACCCCGCAGGGCTCCTGGCGCTCCACCGCCCCCTCCAGGCACGACCGACGGACCGGACAGGTGCTGCACACGTGCTTGGCCCGGGCGATGTCGTGGAGGTCCTCAGAGAAGAACAGGTCGACCAGAGCACCGGTGCCGTCGTTGCACGCCGCCGCCGTGCGGATCTCGCCAGTGAGCTCGTCGTCTTCGTGGACCAGCAGTTCGATTGCCATTGCAGTTCCTTCCCGGACTCCGTCGGACTATCGGCGATAATCCGCCGAATGATGGCAAGCGTCGAAAAATCAGAAAGGCCGTCGGGGTTTCCCGACGGCCTGGGGGTGACTTCGACGTTGCGTTGGCGCTAGGTCGAAGGTTCCTTCAGCCGGCAGGTGCCGTTGGCGAGAATGGACTTGAGGCCCGCTCCGTAGCCCTCGCCGAGGGACGGCATCGTCGCAATGAGCGATCCGTGCCACGGGCGGGCGGCAAAGGCGTGACCGGTGGTCGAACCATGGGCGAGGACCGCACAGGTGGCCACGGACAGGCCGGTGGATCGCAGGCGGGCCATGCTCGTGTCGCCTACCTGGGTTACTCCGCTTCCTTGATACATCGCACCTCCTCGCGCATCCTGGCCCCGACCGTTCCCGGGACTCAGGAGCATCCGACCACGTGTCGACGCGTCCGTCAACCTATTTTCTTGGCCGACGTCTCGGCGGCGCCTCTCGGCATCCGCCGAGCGGGGATGAGAGCCACCGTGAGCGCGGCCAGGGCCACGAGGAGCCCGGCAGCTATCACCATGTCGGACACGCTTAGGGCCCGGGCGCCCACGCCGCCCGCCAGGGCCCCGAGGGGCACCGCGGCCCACACCCGCAGGTGGAAGCCGGCCAGGGCATCGCCGTCCACCACCCGGCCGGCGCCCGTGTGCAGCAGCGCCCGCAACAACACGGTGGCGACCATGGCCGCCGCGGATCCCACGCCGAGAGCGACCACGGCCACAAGGGGTCGGCCCGGGTCGGCCACCACTCCGGCGGCGGCGTAGCCGGTGCCGGAGACGGCGAGGGCCACGCCCGTGGCGCCACGCGGGCCGAACAACCCACCCAAGGTGGGCGCCGCCAGCGCCCCCAGCGTGGCGGCAAGGGCCATGCCGGCCAGAAGGAACCCGAAGGCGGGGGCACCGAGGCCGAGGTCGTCGAGGGCGAAGAGCACGAGCACGCCGAGGCCAGCACTCCTCGCCGCCGTCTCGATGGCCGCCACCCACGTCACCCTGGCGGTCCCCGGCGCCAGCGCCGGGACCGCGGCCGCCCAACCGCCCGATCCCCGGCCTAGCTCTGATCCCGACCCGACGAGCGGGCGGCGCAGCGCCAGCGCACTCAGGGCGGCCAGGGCATACACGCCCACGTCGACCAGGAAGGGCAGCGCCGCCGCCACCTCGTAGCACAGACCGCCGAGGGGAAGTCCCACCACGGCCATGCCGATCATTCCCCGGCGTCGCAACTCGGTCCGGCGCCGCCCGCCGCCATCGAGCTCGACCTCTGCCAGGCCGGCGAACTCCTCCTCGGCCGCATCAGCCAGGGCCGCACCGAGACCGGCGACCAGGGCGGTCACAGCCAGCAGGGCAGTCGTCTCGGCACCGACCAGGCCGAGGAGGCCCACGAGGACCGCCGCCGCCGCCCGCAGCGTTGCCCCCAGGCCCAGCACCGTCCGCTGATCGGCGGTGCCCGCCAGCCTCTGGCGGGCCAACGCCACGATGGGCCACGGCGCCTGGTGGGCGGCGACCACCCCCGCAACCGCCAGCGGGTCGCTGGTCAGCCCGGCGGCGAGAAGGGGAAAAGCCACGGCCAAGAGACCGTCACCCACCCCCGCGAGGGTCGACGACCGCCGCAACCGCCGCCGGTCGCTCACTGCATCGGTCGGGCGGCCCACGGCCGGTCACCGTAGGCCCCGGCCGTCCAGAACGGCGACCCTCGCTTCAAGTTGCCCAGCGGAGCGCGTCATGGGACACAGTTGAGTCATGGCAACCCCGGGCTTGGTGCCCCCCACGGAGCTGGTCGACTTTCCCGGATGCGGGCGACTGTTCACCAGCACCGCCCAGGTCCGCTTCGCCGACGCCGGCCCCGACCGGCGCCTGCGCCTCGACGCCCTGACCCGGCTGGTCCAAGACGCCGGCAATGACGACCTGGCCGCCGCCGGCCTCGACCCGGCCTCGCCGTGGGTGGTGCGGCGCACCTCGGTGTGGGTAGCAGCGGCATGGCCGGTGCTGGGCGAGACCCTCACCCTCACCACCTTCTGTTCCGGCCTCGGGACCCGCTGGGGGGAACGCCGCACCACGGTGACCTCGCCTGGCGCCGTGGTCGAGGTGGCGGCGGTGTGGATCTTCCTCGACGGCCACGGCCGCCCTGCCCGCCTGCCCGACTCCTTCCTGGACGTCTACCGCCCCTCCGCCGCCGGCCGGCCCACATCGAGCCGGTTACGGCACCGAGGCTTGGTGCCGGAGGCGGCGCCCGCCCGCCAACGTCGACCCTGGCCCCTACGCTCAAGCGACCTCGACGTCTTCGGCCACGTCAACAACACGGCGCTGTGGATGCCTGTCGAGGACGAGTTGGCCCGGCGCCGGCTCGTCCCCCACTTCGCCGAGGTGGAGTTCCGCCAGCCGGTGGCGGCCGACGACGAGGTGGAGCTGGTGACCGTGCCCGACGCCGAGGGTCTGCGCCTGTGGATCACCGCTGGCGGCGACACCCGGGCCTCCGTCCACGTGTTGGCCTGACCCTCAGAGCCGCCGCCGATGCTCGTCGATCTGGTCGCCTTCCTCGCCGGTTGGGGCGCCGGGTGGTGGCTGCTGTGGCGGGTGCCGCTGCCCCCCGTGGTCGAGCCCTCATCCCCCCGGGTACCCGTGTCGATCATCGTCCCCGCCCGCGACGAGGCTGCCGTGCTGCCCATCCTCCTCTCGTCGCTGCAGCCCGAGCTCGGGCCTCACGACGAGGTCATCGTGGTCGACGACGACTCCTCCGACGCCACCGCAGCCAGGGCTCGGGCCGGAGGAGCCACGGTGCTGGCGGCTCCCCCGCTGCCCGAGGGGTGGGTTGGCAAGACCTGGGCCTGCCACACCGGCTCGGCGGCGGCCAGGAGGTCGACGCTGGTCTTTCTCGATGCCGACACCCGCTTGGCACCGGGTGGCCTCGACCGCCTGGTGGCCGGTCTGGCGGCGGCCGGCGGCCTCTACTCGGTGCAGCCCTGGCACGAGGTGCCCCGGCCCGGGGAGCGGCTGGCGGCCCTCTTCAACGTGGTGGCCATGATGGGCACGGTTGCCTTCACCCCCGGTCGGGGCGGTCGGGCACGGGTGGGGGCCTTCGGCCCATGCCTGCTCACGAGGGCGGACGACTACCGCCTCGCCGGGGGCCACGCCGCCGTGCGGGATGAGGTGCTCGACGACCTGGCGCTGGCCGGCCGCTACCGGGCATGCGATTTGGCGGTGACCATCCACGGGGGACGGGGGACGATCAGCTTCCGCATGTACCCCAACGGCTTCGGCCAGCTGGTCGAAGGCTTCACCAAGAACTTCGCGACCGCCGCCGGCGCCGTGCGGCTCAGGACGGCAGCGCTGATCACCCTGTGGCTGGCAGCGCTGAGCGCACCGGCTGTGCTGGCGGCCAGCACCCCGGCGCTGGCCGCCGTCTGCTACGCCGCCGCTGCCGTCCAGGTGGGTGCCCACCTGCGCCGCCTCGGCTCCTTCGGTCCGCTCACCGCCGTGGGCTATCCGGTGGCGCTGGCCACCTTCGTGGCCGTGTTCGTCCGATCGCTGGTCGCCACCTTGGCCATCGGGCGGGTCAGGTGGAAGGGGCGGGAGCTGGCGACCCGGCCTCGGCCACCTCGGGCGCCTTGAACATCACCCGGCGGTAGTAGCGCATCTCCCGCACGCTCTCCCGCACGTCGTCGAGAGCCCGGTGACCGCCGGCCTTGCGCGGCGCCTGGGCCAGGGCCTCGGGATACCAGCGCTGGGCCAGCTCCTTGAGGGTGGAGACGTCGACCGAGCGGTAGTGGAGGTAGTTCTCGATCTCGGGCAGGTAGGCGGCGAGGAAGCGGCGATCGGTACCGATGGAGTTACCGCACAGGGGGACCTTCCTCGCTTCCGGGATGTGTTCGGCGAGGAAGGCGAGGGTGGCCCGGCCCGCCTCCTCCAGCGTCACGCTCGACGCCGCGATGGCTGGCAAGAGGCCGCTGCGGGTGTGCATCTCCCGCACCCGGTCCCCCATGGCAGCCAGCACGTCGGGAGGCTGATGAACCACCAGGTCGGGGCCGTCGGCCACCACCGCGAGGTCGTCATCGGTGACCAGCGTGGCGATCTCCACGATCACGTCACGGGTCGGATCGAGGCCGGTCATCTCCAGGTCCATCCAGGCGAGCACATCCCGATCGTAGGCTGCAACCGGTGTTCGACCT
>JBBSLT010000013.1:0-31145 GCA_038233555.1 Acidimicrobiales bacterium | reverse complement strand
GAGCTCTACGGCGTAGCCAACCTTTTCGAGCTCGACGAGACCACTCATCGCTTCGAGGCTCACTACCTGCACTCGCTGGTCGGTCCGCTGCCGGAGGCGGCTGAGGCCTATCGGGAGCGCTCGCCGGTCAACCGCCTCGACGCCGTCGGTGCCCCGTTGCTCATCCTCCAGGGCAGTGACGACCCGGTGGTGCCCCTGGCCCAGAGCCAGGCCGTGGCCGACGGGCTGCGCCAGCGGGGGCGCACCGTCGAGCTCCACGTCTACGAGGGAGAGGGCCACGGCTGGGGGCGCCCCGAGACGGTGATCGACGAGCTGGAGCGCACGGAGGCGTTCCTGACCCGCCACGTCCTGCGCCGGAGGGTGCCGTGACCGCCGGCGACAGCGACAGCGACGACGTCGACGAGGTCGTCTACGACCTGGCCGACTGGGAACCCGAGCAGCGCAGCACCCTCGACCGCATGCTGACCGCCGAAGGGGTGGCCTTCCGTTGGGAGGGCGGTCAGGCCTCGTCGTCGTGGATGGCGCCGGGGCCGGTGTCGGGGCCGACGAGCCCGGCCCAGGCGTCCGACCAGCTCGTGGTGGCCGACCACTCCGGCGAGCTGGTCGAGGAGCTCATCGACGAGCTCGACCACCCGGATGCCCTCGATGTCGTCGACGACGACGGCGACGACGGGGCGGCCGAGGTGCTCTCGTCGCTCTACGTGGCCAGCGACGTGTTGGTGAGTGCGCCGGGCAATCTCGCCGCCGCCCATGAGCTGGGCGAGGCTTGCGAGGCCGCCACGAGTCTGGCGGTGCCCTACGGGCTTGAAGCCGGCGCCTGGGATGACCTCTGTCGACGAGCGGCCACCTTGGCCGAGCGCTTGAGCGTCGGTGGCGGGGAGGACGAGATCATCGAGGCCGCCCGGGCCCTGCGCAGCGCCGTGCGGCCCTTGGTCTGAAGATCTATCGCCGCCGCACCAGAGGTTCGACGGCGAACTGGTCATGCTGGGGACGCCTTTAGGGTGGTTTGATGCAGCATCAGTGGCAGCAGTGGTTGGCGGTACTCGTCGTGGCTCTGGCTCCCGCGCTGGCCGGTTGCAGTGACGATCCCGGCGAACAGGCGGGAGACGGCGCCGACCGCGCCGGGGATGCCGCCCCTGACACCAGCACGGTGGACGGTGCCGAGGACGAGGAGGCCCCCGAGGAGGCCGACGACGGTTGGATCAGCTTTGAGTCGCCTGAAGGTGGCTTTCGGATGGAGTTCCCGGCCGAGCCGGTGCGCGGCCAACAGAGCCTGGCGTCGGAGCTTGGTCCGCTGGAGACGGTGCTCTTCACCGTCGAGGAGGACGCTGACACGGTTTATCTCGTCGCCTACACCGATTACCCCGAGGAGGTGCTCGACGTCGATCCTGGGACTGTGCTCGACGGAGCCGTCCAGGGCGCAGCCACCAACCTCTCGGGCACGGTGGAATCGAGCACCAAGCTCACCGTGGAGGGATTCCCGGCGGTCGACTACGTCGTCGCCGTGGAAGGGGGCAGGGTCGAGGCCCGGGCCATCCTGGCCGGCCGACGGATCTACCTGGTCCAGCGGGCCGCCAGCCAGTCTGGCCCGGACGAATTCCGGCGCCTCGTCGACTCCTTCGAGCTGTTGGCGAGCTGACCTCGCTACCGTGACCCGGTGCTGCTGGCCGAGTTGGAGATCTGGCACAGCCGCCCCATCGCTCCCACCCGGCGGGTGGCACTCGGGGTCCGGGTCCTGCCCACCGATCCTCCGCCCGGATTCGGTGGCCTCCTGCTGGGCGGCATCGTCGCCGCCCACCTGGCGAATCTAGAGCCCGAGCTCACCGGTGAGGTCGCCCGCCTGATCGACGACCTCGCCGCCGGCCGGCGTGTCCCCCAACCGAGGTTGCGCCACCGCTTCCAGGTTGATCGCATCGGCCTGGCCCGTAGCCACCACCGACTCCTCGGACACGGCGATCGCGTGGAGTTCGATTTCGAGACCCAGGGCAACGCCGCCGCTCAGATCCTGGGAGCCATCTACGCCGCCGGGACCGTCGATCTCGCCCATCGCGCCGGCGTCATGGAGACGCTGCGCCGGGCGCTGGGCTGGACCGGACCGGTGGGAGCGTCGCTTGTGACCTACCTCTCCGGTGCGGGCGGAACAAGGGCGTGGTCGCGAGATGCCTTCGCCCAACCGCAGAGCTGGGCGCTCAACGTGCTCGGCTTCGGCGAGGGTCCGGCGCCGGCGCGCAGCGACGTGAACCAGCGGTTCCGCACCCTGGTGCGCTCTGCCCATCCCGACCACGGCGGGGCCAGCGCCGGCGCCGCTCAGCGCATCTCCGAGTTGAGCGAGGCCCGTCGTATTCTCCTTGCGGGTGCATGAACTTGGCCCGCACCGCGCCGGGGGCGGTGCTACTCACGCCCGGGGCCGGGAGCGACCGTCACCATCCGGCGCTGATGGCCATCGAGGCGGCGTTGTCGCCACTGCCGGTCGAGCGCCTCGACTTCCCCTACCGCCGAGCCGGACGGCGGGCACCCGATCGGGCTCCCAAGCTGGTGGCGGCGGTGGTCGAGGCCGCGTCTGCCCTGGTTCGCCAGGCAGGGGTGGCGCCCGAAAGCTTGGTGGTGGGTGGTCGGTCGATGGGCGGCCGCATGTGCTCGATGGCGGTGGCCGAGGGCCTGCCGGCGGCGGGGCTGATCCTGGTGAGCTACCCGCTGCACCCACCGGGCCGGCCTGACCGGCTCCGGGTGGAACACCTCCCGGCGCTGCAGGTGCCGTGCCTGTTCGTATCGGGAACGAGGGACCCCTTCGCCACGCCCTCGGAGCTGGAGGAGGCCAGCGCCACCATCCCCGGGCCGGTCGTCCACGTCTGGATCGAGGGCGGGCGCCACGAGCTCAAGGGAGGCGAGGTCGAGGTGGCTGAGGCGGTGGCGGCATGGATGCGGGAAGGGTGGGGAGCATGTCCTCGGGGTTGAGCTCCTCGAGCTCGCGCTGAGCCGTCTCCGGGTAGGCCAGCGCCACCAAGGCCACCAGCAGCACCGGCCCGAGGGCTAGCACGGTCAGCGCCGGTCCGAGGCCGCCCAGGCGATCGGCCAGCGCCCCTGCGCCAAGCAGGCCGAGCACGCTGCCTACGACCCCGCAGAGGGCGACGAGCCCGTTGGCCCGCCCTCGCAGCGACGTCGGGAACAGCTCTGGCCCGTAGACCCCGAGGGCGGGCAGGACGGCGCCACCCAGCACCGAGCCCACGACGGACCACGCCCACAGGGGCCATCCGGTGCTGTTGAACATGGCCACGCTCGCCCCCACCCCCCCGGCCAGGCCCAGCGCCCCCACCATGCGCCGGCCCCGGAGGTCGGCCAGGCGGCCGCCGGCCACGATACCGATGCTGGCCGGGGTCACGGTGAGGATGGTGAACAGGGCGATCCGGGAGGCGGAGAAGCCCTGCTCTTCCCGCAGGAACTGGTTCTGGAGCTGCGAGGCGGGGGCGGTGAAGACGGCCAAGAGGAAGCCCGACGCCGCCAGCAGGGCCAGGCGCTGGCCGTGGCCGGCCAGGGTGACCACGACGTGGGGGGCGCGAAAGCGCCGGCTCTCGTCAAGGCGGCCGGCGATGCTCCGGGCCAGAGGCAGGCCGGCGACGGGAAGCAGGTAGAGCAGGCGCCAGCCTCGAGGCCCGAGGTCGGCCAGGGGCAAGGCCATGACGCACATGCCCGCTCCCAGCCCACCGGCCATGCCGAGCACGCTCACGGCGTAGGCCCGCGATCCCCGGGGCACCTCCTCGGCGGCCACGATGGTGATGAGCACGACCAAGGCGGCGGCAAAGGCTCGGGCCAGGAGCTGGCTGGCGCTCAACGCCGCCAGCGAAGGGGCCAGGGCACCGACCATCGACATGACGCACCCGCCGATGGCGCACCACAGCATCACTGGACGCCGTCCCCGGCGATCGGCCAGCGTCACCAGGGCGACGGCCACCAGGATGCCGAGGCGTACGGCGGCCAGGGCGTTCGCCTGGGGTTGGGCGCCGGCGAGGCCGAACTCGTCGGCAGCGAAGGTGATGGTCTGGGTGAGCAGGGTACCGAGGTAGCCGGCCACCACCGAGGCCGCCGCCAACACCCCGAGCGCGCTCGCAGCCCGGGCATCGAGGCGCTCGGGCGGCGCCCACCAGGGCTGGCGCCCGGGAGGACCGAGCCGGCCGAGGGCGTGGCGCAGGGGAAGCGTGAACAACCATCCGAAGTAGGGAACGGCCAAGCGGATGTCCGTGGTGGAGGTCACCGCCCGATGTCCGTCAGCCAAGGGCTCGCTCGTCACCCGGCGCTGGTAGCGCTCGACCGGACCGTGGGCGGCGACGAAGAGCAGCGCCCCGTCCGTCGTCTCGACCGCGTGCTCGCCAACGAGGTCGTCGCGCGGCGCCAGCCACGGCTCGACGACTTCGGGTGGTCCCTCGACCCGGGTCACGACCCGGGTCATCGGTGCCTACCGGTCGGGAGGCGAACGGGGATCAGTGGTTTGCGCCGGGGCACCGTCGGCGACGTGGTCGTCGTCGCCGAGTTCCGTCTCGGTCAGAGCCCGACGCCGGGCCATGCGCAAGAGCGCGGCCAGCACCACCAAGGGCAGCCCGACCAGCACCGCCTCGTCCCAGCCGCCTTGGTGGGCCAGCACGGCGGCGGTCGTCACCATGGTGTCGATCCTATGGGTAGACCAGCCCTGCTCGGATAACGCGGTCTCGGTCCGGTAGAAAGGCACGACGAAAGAAGGGGAGAAGCCATGGATGGAAAGAAGCTGGGAGAGGCCGGACTCCAGGGATGGCGAGGGCGGGTGGCCGACCGGGTGGCCCCGGCGATAGCGCAACGCACCTCGCTAGATGTCGATGCGGTGCGCAAGGCCATCGGGGTGCTCTTCCTTGGCCTCACCGTGCTGTACGTGGCGAAGACCGCCCGGGATCTCGTCCGGGGTGATGCCGTCTCCTAGTCAGCGCCTGCGACCCAGCCTCGGCCGATCGACGCGCTGACCCACCAGAACATCAGCGCGACGCTGGCGTCGGCGGGTACGAGCAGCGGAAGCGACCTGGTGACCGAGGGGACCCCGTTTCTCACCAGGCCGGCAGCGTTTCCATAGAGCTGACATCGAAGCAAGTGGGGTGAGGTCAGGGATCGCCATTGGGCGGCTGTTCACGTCAAGGCACCCTCTCGGTCAAGGTCGGTTCAACGGGGACCGATACGGTGTGTCAGTCGCCGCCTAGCCCCCCGAGGTCTCAAATGAAGCTCCTTTCCCGTCTTGGTCTCGTCGTCGGTCTCTTCGCCATCGTGCAGGTGGCCCACGTCGGGGCGGCCTTCGCCGTCTCTCCCGCTGCCGAGCAGCAGTTCGTCGACCTCATCAACCAGGAGCGGGCGGCGAGGGGGAAGCCGACGCTGGTCGTTCACCCCGATGTGCGCACCGTGGCTCGCAACTGGTCCGACGCCATGATCGCCGACGGCAAGGGCTGTGGGGCGAGCCTGGCTCACAACCCCGACTACACCACGCAGGTTCCGAAGGGCTGGACCCGGGTGGCGGAGAACGTCGCCTGCGGGCAGTCGGTCGATCAGCTGCACCGGGCGTTGATGGACTCGTCGGGCCACCGTGCCAACGTCCTCGGTGACTTCAACCAGATCGGCGTGGGCGTCAGCATCGACAGCGGCGGCACCATGTGGGTCACCCAAAACTTCATGAAGCACGCCAGTTCTGTGCCCGGCGCCGGCGACGAGCCCGGCAACGGCGACGAGCCCGGCGCCACGCTGCCGGTGCTCTCCGTCGCCGACACCTCGGGCCCTGAGGGCGACAGGCGTTCGAAGCTGAACTTCACCGTCTCGCTCTCTTCAGCCAGCAACCAGAAGGTGACCGTGGCCTACGCCACGGCCAACGGGACGGCTGACGGCAGCGACTACAGGGCCAAGACGGGCACCATCACGTTCAAGCCGGGCAAGACCAGCGCCAAGGTGTCGGTGCCGCTCAAGCCGGATACGAAACCCGAGGCCGACGAGCGCTTCACCCTCACCCTTTCGAGCGCCACCAACGCCAGCATCGGCGACGGGGTCGCAACCGGCACCATCGTCAACGACGACTGACGTGGCGGTGGTGACGAGCGGCCCACCGGAGGCCTGGGCGTGCAGGGCGGCGTACACCACCTGGTGGCCCGTCACCAAGCCGAGAGGGACCAGCAGAGGACCGGCCCGAGCCGCCGCACGCTCACGGCGCCATGGTAGGGAACGATCTTTGTCGCTCGGCTGCCCAGGGTGGTTGTGGATAGTGCGCCGGCGGGCCACACTCGGAGTGTGCGTGACCAGCTGCTCAAGACCATCGAGGTGATCCGCCCGGCGCTCCAGGCCGACGGCGGCGACATCATCGTCAAGGAGGTCGACGAGGAGACCGGCGTCGTCACCGTGGAGCTGGTCGGCGCCTGCGGCACCTGCCCGGCGTCGACCATCACCATGAAGGCCGGCATCGAGCGCATCCTCCGCGATCGGGTCGAAGGCGTCACCGAGGTCATCGCCGTCTAGGAAACTGCTGAAGTAGTGACCGTACGCATCCCGCCGGCTGTCAACGCCGCTCGCGGCGTCCTCCCTCGTCGAAAATGCGCAAGGCATTTCCTTCCTCGGTGCGTCCTTGCGGGCGACGCCGAGCAGCTCGCCGAGCTACGCACGTCTACTTCAGCAGTCTCCTAGGAAGTTCAGCGCCTACGCCAGCGAAACCTTGCCTAGCTCTACCGGGGTGACCAGGTCAGGGTGGGCGGGCACGATGCGCACGGTGAAGCCGTAACGACCGGGCCGATCGCACGGGACCACACCTGCGTAGCTCAGGTGAGCGTCGTCGGCGTCGGCGACGAGGCCCATGGTGACCTGGGCCACCTCCTGCAGCTCGTCGTTCTGGCCCACCGGGCCGTGAAGGAGCTGCACCTCGACGTCGTCGGCTCCGAGGTCGCCGAGGGCGACGACCGCCTCCACCCTCCGCTCGCTACCCAGGTCGGGCGCTACCGGGTCGATCTCTACGCCGTCGACATGGACGCCCTTCCACGAACGGTTGACCCGCTCCTTCCAAGCCGCCAGCTCCTTGGCCCGAACGCAGCCATCGGCAGTCAGGGCGTCAGCTCGAGCCCCGGTCGGCATGTAGAGGTCTTCGACGTAGTCGCGCACCATGCGAGAAGCCAAGACCTGGGGCCCGAGGGAAGCGAGGGACGCCTTGACCCGCTTGATCCACCGCCGGGGCACCGGTCCCTGGGTGTGCTCGTAGAAGAGCGGGACGATCTGGTCCTCCAGGAGGGCGAAGAGGCTGTCGGTCTCGACCTGGTCTCGCTTGGCCAGATCGTCGATCTCCTCGGCCGAGGAGATGGCCCACCCGTTCTCGCCGTCGAACATCTCGTCCCACCACCCGTCGAGCACCGAGCAGTTGAGTGCCCCGTTCAGCGCCGCCTTCTCGCCACTGGTACCGCACGCCTCCAAAGGTCGGCGGGGGTTGTTGAGCCACACGTCGGCGCCCTGGTAGAGGACCCGGGCCACGGCGATGTCGTAGTCGGGCACGAACACCATGCTGTGGCGGACATCGGGCTGGGAGGAGAAGGCGACGATCTGGCGAATCATCTCCTTGCCCAGGTCGTCAGCGGGGTGGGCCTTGCCGGCGAAGACGAACTGCACCGGCCGCTCGGTCGAGGCCAGCAGGGCTCGCAGTCGCTCGGGCTGGCTGAGCAGCAAGGTGGCCCGCTTGTAGGTCGCGAAGCGACGGGCGAAACACACGGTCAGAGCCTTGGGGTCGAGAACCTCGTCGCACCACGCCGCGTCCGACGAGCTGAGGCCGCGGGCGGTCAAAGACCGCCGTAGCTTGCGGCGCACGGAGGCGACGAGACGTTCCCGCCCCTGATCGCAAACTCGCCACAGCTCCTCGTCGCCGACATTGTCGATACGGGCCCAGCGCTCGGCCCCAGCCTCGGACCAGGCGGGCAAGATGTGGCGGCTGAGCAGGTCGTTCATCTCCGAGGACACCCAGGTGTGGGCGTGAACGCCGTTGGTGACGGAGCCGATGGGCACCTCCTCGGCGGGGATGCCCGGCCACAGCGGGGCGAACATGGCTCGACTGACGCTTCCGTGCAAGGCCGAGACACCGTTGGCCCGCCCAGACAGGCGTAGGCCCATGACGGCCATGTTGAAAGGTGCGTCGAGGGCTTCGCCGGGCTCGTGGCCGAGGGCCATGAGGGTGTCGAGGTCGACCCCGCACTCGTCAGCCCAGTCGCTGAAGTAGCGGTACATGAGAGGGCGGGGGAAGCGGTCGATGCCGGCCGGAACGGGCGTGTGGGTGGTGAAGATGCTGGCCGCCCGGGTGGCCTCGACGGCCTCGGCGAAGGTCAGGCCCTCGCTGGTGACGAATGTCCGGATGCGCTCCAGGCCGAGGAAGCCGGCGTGGCCCTCGTTGGTGTGAAAGACCTGGGTCGCCTCCCCCACCGCCTCCAGGGCCCGCACCCCGCCCACGCCGAGGAGGATCTCCTGGCGCAGGCGGTGCTCGGTGTCGCCGCCATAGAGCCGGTCGGTGACGCCCCGGCCGGCGGGGTCGTTCTCGTCCACGTCGGTGTCAAGCAGGTACAACCGCACCCGTCCCACATCGGCCCGCCACACCCGGGCGGCCAGGGTCTGGCCGGCGAGGTCGACGCTGATATGCACACCGTCGACGGGACGCACGGCCATGGCGAAGGGGTCAAGGCTCGGATAGCGCTCGAGCTGCCAGCCGTCGCTGTTGAGCGACTGGCGGAAGTAGCCGTGGCGGTAGAACAGGCCGACCCCCACCAGGGGGACGCCGAGGTCGCTGGCGGCCTTGAGGTGGTCGCCGGCGAGCACGCCCAGGCCACCGGAGTACTGGGGGAGGGCCTCGGCCAAGCCGAACTCCGGGGAGAAGTAGGCGACAGAGCGCAGGGGTCCGCTCGGGCGGCCCTGGAACCACCGGGGCCGTTTGCAGTAGCGGTCGAGGTCGTCGTGAACCTCGGTCAAGAAGCTGAGAAACCCGGGGTCGGCTTCGAGCTGAGCCAGCCGCTCGCGCCCGACGGCCCCGAGGAGGCGGACCGGATCGTGGCGGGCGCTCTCCCAGGCATCGGGGTCGACCCAGCGGAACAGGTCGCGCGTGCGCTCGTCCCACGCCCAGCGCAGGTTCATGGCCAGATCCTCGAGACCGGCGAGGGCCTCGGGAAGTCGGGGACGGACGGTGAAGCTGCGCAGGGCCTTCATCGGTTCGGGACCGTAGTGGGGGCGGGCGGGTTACCGCCATGCGACGCCCCCCGGGAAGGGCTGCCGGGGGTCGGCGGTCGGTCCGCGCCAGCCACTCGTCTGCGGTCGGACGCGACGCAAGGCGAGTCGCCTCTCTACGGAGCAGCTCCGGCACGGTCAAGCCAGCTTGGGAGCCACGGCGCCGAAGCGCCTCGTAGACGTCGTCGATGTCACGCACCTGGACGGTCTTCGGCATCGTTGGAAGACCAGGCCGTGCGCGAGCGGTTGGAGACATGCGACGCAGCATCTCGTGGACATCACTCGCCGACGGTTGGGGCCGGCAGCGGATCTTCCTGAAGCTCTCGCCAGGTCGAGATTCGGTCGTGGCCTCGGGGGCCTGAGCTCATCCCGGCAGCAGCCGACTGATGCCGAGGGCGTCGAGGAAGGGCCCGGCCCCGATGCCGAGGGCGATGACGCCCAGGCCGCAGGTCAGCGTGGCCGCTCGGGCCCAGCGGCCGAGCACGGGGATCGGGGCAGCGAGTGGCTCGAAGTAGCTGGGGGCCAGCACGCGGAGGTAATAGGCCAGCGACACCACGGTATTGACCACGGCCAGCACCGCCAGCCAGGTGTAGCCGGCATCGACGACCGCCCCGAAGAGCAGCACCTTGGCCGTGAACCCGGCCAGGGGAGGGATGCCCACCAATGACAGGAAGCTGATCACCAGGACGGCGGCGAGGAGGGGCCGGGCGCTGGCCAGGCCGGCGTAGCTGCGCAGATCGGTGCGTCCCCGCAGCTCGACGACGACCCCGAAGGCGGCCAGGTTGGCCAGGGCGTAGGCGGCCAGGAAGTACAGCAGCGAGCTGATCCCCAGGTCGCTGCGGCCCAGGGCGACCACGGCCATGAGCCCGTAGCCCGCTTGGGAGACGGCCGACCACCCCAACAGGCGGCGTACGTCGTCCTGGTGGAGGGCGGCCAGGTTGCCCAGCGTCATGGTGGCGGCGGCGAGGACGGCGACCAGGGGCCGCCAGCCCACGTCGGCCTCCGGCAGGGTGACGGCGAGGCGTCCGATGGCGATGAGGGCGCCCACCTTGGGGGCCACGGTGAGAAAGGCCGCAGCCGGGGCGGGGGCGCCGTCGGCGACATCGGGGACCCAGGCGTGGGCCGGGACGGCCCCGAGTTTGAAGGCCAGCCCCAGCACCACCAGGGCCGTCCCGGTGACCAAGGCGGTGGCGTCGGACCCGGGCAGGGCGTCGGCCAGGCCCAACAGGGTGGTCGTCGCCCCCAGCCCGAACAGCAGCACGGCGCCGTAGACCAGGGCTCCGTTGGTGAGGGCGCCCAGCAGGTAGTACTTCATGGCCGCCTCGCCCGAGCGAGCATCGGTTCGGTGGTAGGCGGCGAGGACATAGCCGGTGGCCGAAGAGAGCAACAGGCCGAGGATGATCCCCATGAGGTCGGCGGCTCCGGCCAGGACCACCGCCCCGAGGGCGGACAGCAACAAGAGGGTGTAGTACTCGCCGTGGCGGGGGTCGCCGGCGAACCACTCCACCGACAACAGGACCGTCACGGCGGTGACGGCCAGGACGATGAGCTTGGCCCACACGGCGGTGTCGTCGGCGGCGTAGGTGTCGAAGAAGGTCAGCGACTGCGACCCCCCCAGCATCACCGCCGAGGCGAATCCCGATACGGCCAGGGTGACCAGGGCCAGCGCTGCGGCCCCGGCCTGGAACCGGCGGGGGGCGAACAGGGCGAACACCAGCACCACCACTGCCCCGACGATGAGGACGATCTCGGGCGCCACCGAGCCCAGCGGCATGTCCATGCCACCGGCGTCCAGCCCTGCTCCGTCCATGCCGCCCACCTCGCTACCTGTCCACCAGGGGGCCCGAGGCGCTGTCGATGACGTCGAGGACCCAGGCAGGAGCCACCCCGATGAGCACCACGAGGACGATCAGCGGCAACAGGGCCAAGGCCTCGATGCGGGACAGGTCGGGCCACGACGCCCAGCGCTCGGGCAGGGTGCCGAGGAACGTGCGCTGGACCATGCGCAGGAACACGGCGGCGGTGACGACCAAGCCGAGCAGTCCGAGCCCGGCCAGGACTGGGTACACCGAGAAGGTGCCGGCAAAGACCTGGAACTCGGCCACGAAGCCGGCCAGCCCGGGCAGGCCGAGGCTGGCGAAGGCGGCCACCACGACGACCCCAGTCATGGCCGGCGCCCGGCCGGCCAGGCCACCGAGCTCACCCAGCTCGTAGGTCTCGGCCCGGGACCACACCGAGCCGGCCACCAGGAACAGGGCGCCGGTGATGAGGCCATGCGCCACCATCTCCAGCGTCGCCCCGCTGAGCGCCAGGGCAGCGGCGTCGGGGTCGTCGCCCATGGCCGCCGCCGCCGCAGCCACGCCGAGGATGACGTAGCCCATGTGGTTGACGCTGGAGTAGGCGATCAGCCGCTTGAGGTTGGTCTGGGCCAGGGCGACGAGAGCGCCGTAGACGATCCCCACCACGCCCACGATGGCCACCGGCAGGGCGAAGCGCTGGAAGGTGTCGGGCATCATCGACAGCAGGATGCGGACGAAGCCGTAGGTGCCCATCTTCAAGAGGACGCCGGCGAGGATGGTCGAGGCCGGGGCCGGGGCATCGACGTGGGCCGGCGGCAACCAGGTGTGGAACGGGACGATGGGCGTCTTGACCCCCAGGCCGATCACGAAGCCGAGGAAGACCAGGGCGGCCCGTAGACCGCCTCCGGCCAGCGGTTGCTGGGCGATGAGCTCGGCCATGTCGAAGGTGCGGGGCTCCGAGGCCAGGTACAGGCCCAAGATGGCGAGCAGCATGGCCAGCGATCCGGCCAGGGTGTAGAGGAAGAACTTCAACGCTGAGCGCTGGGCATCGCCGTGGCCCCAGACGGCGATGAGGAAGTACATGCCCACCAGGCTCAGGTCGAAGAAGACGTAGAACAGGAAGAGGTCCAGCGCCAGGAACACGCCCAGCGAGATGCCCTCCAGGAACAGGAAGGCGGCGAAGTACTGGCGGGCCCGGCCTCGCAGGTCGACCGGGTAGGCCATGCTCACCACGAACAGCAGGGCGGACATGGCCGCCAGCGGCAGCGACACGCCGTCGACGCCGACCTTGTAGCCCACCCCCAGGGTGGGGATCCACGGCACCGACTCGACGAGCTGGAAACCATCACCACCGTCGAAGCGGACCCACGCCACGACCATGATGGCCAGCGGCACGGCCGAGATGGCGAGGGCCACCAGTCGGGTGCGACGCTCGCTCAGGGCCGGCGCCAACAACAGGGCGAGGGCCCCGACGATGGGGACGAAGATGGCGGCGCTCAGCATTGGTTCGCTCCTCAGCTCGTTCCCAGAATGGCGATCGCCACCAGGGCGACCAGGCCGCCGGCGGCGATCAGGTAATAGTGGTGGGCCAGGCCGGTCTGGAGCCGGCGGCTCTGGCGCCCGGCTCGCCCTGTCTCTCGGGCGAGGCCCTCCACCGCCCGGTCGACCACGCGCTCGTCGGCCCGCCGGGAGGCGACGCCGGCGGCCAGGGTGACACCGGCCACCGCCTGGACGATCCCGTCGACGCTACGTTCTCCCCACCACGCCAGGGCGCGGGAGAGGGCCGGCGGGACTCGGGCGGCGAGGCGCACCCCGGCGTCGACCACCTGGTCGTCGAAGGTGGCCAGAGCCCGGGACAGGGTCAGTACGGGGTCGACGATCAGGATGCGGGCGGCAGTGGCCAGCCCGAACCAGTCGGCCACGGCCACCCGGATGCGAGGGGCCAGGCCGAGGTCGACCAGGCGCCGGCGCCGGTCGGCCATCACCACCAGCCCCACGCCGGCAGCGACGGCGGCAAGGGAGGCGGGAAGCTCCCAGGCGGCGCCGGCCTGGAGCAGGCCTGCGGTGCCCGCCTCCACCACCTCGCCCGCACCGGGTAGCCACAACGCTCCGAGGGCGACGGTGGCGACGGCGAGGACACCGAGGGCGGTGCGCTCGACGACCGAGGGGCCGCCTTTCGACAGGACGGCACCAGGACCGGAGCCGGCGGACGAGCCCGAGGCCGAGCCGGAGCCGGGGCCGAAGGCGAGGAGGGCCAAGCGGGCGGTGTAGAGGGCGCTGAGCCCGGAGGCCACCACCACCCCGGCGGCCAGCCACGGACCGCTGTGGGCGGCGGCGGCGAGGATCTCCTCCTTCGACCAGGCAGCACCGAGCGGCGGGAGGCCGGCCAGGGCGGCGGCGCCCACCACGAAGGTGGCGGCGGTGAAGGGCAGGACACGACCCAGCCGCAGGCGGCCGAGTTCGAGGGTCCCGGCGGCGTGCAGGACCACCCCGGCGCCGAGGAAGAGCAGGGCCTTGAAGATGGCGTGAGTCACCAGATGTGCTCCGGCGGCGGCGGTCGAGCCGGCTCCCACCGCCACCAGGATCAACCCGTACTGGGCTGAGGTGGAAGCGGCCAGGGCACGCTTCAGGTCGGTCTGCAATGAGGCCACTACCCCGCCGGTCAGGGCGGTGGCCAGGCCGAGGGCGGCGACGGCACCGGCCATCCACGCCGCTCCTTCGAGCTCGGGCACGGTGCGGGCCAGGACGTAAGCGCCGGCGGCCACCATGGTGGCTGAGTGCAACAGGGCACTGACCGGAGTGGGACCGGCCATGGCCGAGAACAGCCAGGGGGAGAAGGGCAGCTGGGCCGACTTGGCCGCCGCCGCCACCACCAGCCCGGCGGCCACGGCATGGGCGGGCCAGCCGGTGAGGGCG
Organism: Acidimicrobiales bacterium; assembly: GCA_038233555.1. Lineage (GTDB taxonomy): Bacteria > Actinomycetota > Acidimicrobiia > Acidimicrobiales > CADCSY01 > JADDRA01. Next base: position 17,196 of record JBBSLT010000013.1, on the reverse strand, counting down.
CCCAGGGCGTCGTAGTCGGCGGTGCCGAGCGCAGCCAGGGCCACAGCGGCGGCGGCCACCAGGCCGAGGTCGCCGGTGCGGGTGGTGAGGAAGGCGTGCAGGGCCAGGGGCGGTCGTTCGGGGTCACGCCAGTCGTGGGCGATCAGCGCCCACGACAGGGCGCTGACCAACTCCCACGCCACCAGGAGGGTCAGGAGGTCGGCGGCGGCGACGAGGACGAGCATGGCTCCCACGAAGGCGAGCATCAACGCCAGCAGGCGGGCCAGCGCCCGGTCCTGGCTCATGGTGGCGGCGGCGTAGGCGATGACCGGCAGCGCCACGGCGGGGACGAGCACCACCATGACCGCACCCAGCCCCTCCACGTCGAGGCCGAGCACGAGGCGCTCACCCCATCGCCACGACGCCGTGGCCTCCGTCGACGCCGCCCAAATCCCAACCGCCAACGTGGCCGACGCCCCGCTCACCGCCACCGCCGGGAGCAGCTCCCGTCTCCGCCCCGCCCCGAGCACCAGCCCAGCAGCCACAAGGGGAACGATCAGCAAGAGCCAGCCGGTCACGCCGACCTCCCTCCCCCCTCGTTCTTTGTCGCCTTCTGCACACTCGCGGTGGGAAACGCGACAAAGAACGGAAGGGGCGTGGAGCAGGCAGGCAGGCAGCCGGCGGCCACGACCCCCGCCGAAGGCGGCCCGACACTGGATGCCGGCCCAGCGAGCGAAGCTCGCCAGAGAGTGTTCAGCGCTCCGACCGGTGGCTCCGCCGCCGGTCGGAGCCCAACCAGCTCGGTCGAACGGAGAGAGCGAAGCGAACGAGTGAGACCGAAGAGCGGAGTCATCCGCGGAGTCGCTTCAGCTTCTCGGTCATGTCGGCCTTGCGGATGCGGTAGATCCCGATCACCAGGGCGAAGCCGAGGGCGGCTTCCACGGCCATGACGGCCATGACGATCACGGTGAGGAGCTGGCCCTTCGGGGCACCGCCGGCGCTCATGGCCCAGAAGGCCACGGCCGCAAGCATGGCCCCGTTGAGCATGAGCTCGAGGCCCATCATGATCATGACGAAGGTCTGCTGCGACAGGGCGCCGTAGACCCCGATGCCGAAGAGGGCGGCGCTGACCACGAGCAGGGCGGAGAGGTTCATGAGTGGTCACCCTGTGGGTCCAGCGGGGGCGGAGCCGACCCGTCCTCGGCGTCGCCGAAGCGGCCCCGCTTGCTGGCGATGGCGATCGATCCGATCATGGTGGCCAGGAGCGTCACCCCCGCCGTCTCGAAGATGAGCATCGAGTCGCCCAGCAGCTCGCGTCCGAGCTCGGCGGTCGCCTCACCCTCGGGGTCGGCGGGCCGGTCGGGGAACTCGGCCACCACCCCCACCAGGGCCAACCCGGCGAAGGCCACGACGCCGGCGATCTTGGCCTGGCGGTGTTGGTGCACCATGGTCATGGGGTTGAGGCCAGCCGGGTTCATCATGAACATCACCATGAACACGGCCATGATCGTCATCTCCCCGGCCATCATCAGGACGAGGACCAGGCCCAGGAAGCGGGCGTTGAGCACCACCATGACGACGCCCACGCCCGCGAAGGAGGCGAGCAGCCAGTAGGCGGCGCGCACCATGGAGTCGGTGCGGAACACCAGCCAGGCGGCGACCACGCTGCCACCCCCGAACAGCCAGAAGGCGACGTCGACGAACAAGCTCTCGCTCACAGCGCCAGCGCACCCGAGACGAAGACGTCGACCAGGGCCAGGGGGATGAGCACGGCCCAAGCCACCACCACGAAGCGTTCGAGGCGGACCCGGGCCAGGCGGTGGCCGGCCCAGACCAGTACGGCGAGGAGGGCGAGCGTCTTGAGCGCCATCCACGCCGGACCGGGAAGGATCGGTCCCTGCCAGCCGCCGAGGAAGACGGCAGCCCCCACGACCGCCACGGCCACCAGTACGAACCGGCGGGCGAGCTCCCACGCCAGGAGGGCGGGTCCGGAGACCTCGGCCGACGTGCCGCCGGCCAGGTCGGGGCCGTCGGCTCCGTTGAGCGGCCCCCAGAAGGCCAGGCCGGTCCCGGCCACCAGGTAGAGGGGAAGGCCGAGGGGCTGGCGCACCACGTTCCACAGGTCGTGCTGGGACTCGACGATGGCCCCCACCGCCAGCGATTCGGCGGGCAGGGCGGCGGCGATGAGCACCAGGGCCAGGGGCATCTCGTAGGACAGGGCCAGCGCGATGAAGCGGTAGCCCCCCACCAGTGGCATGGGTGAGTTGGCCGACCAGCCGTGGAGGTAGACCCCGACCATGACCACGGCCATGGCCGCCCCGAACAACACGATGCCGTCGTCCACGTCGGCCACGGCGATGCCGGGACCGAAGGGCACGGCGGCCACGGCGGCGGCAGCCATGCCGGCGACGATGGCGGGCGCCAGCGCCCAGGCCTGGAGGTCGGGTCGCTCGGTGGTCGAGCGACTGGTGCGCGCCAGCAGGGCGGCCCGGCGCAGCGGCCCGGCGGCGATGTCCATCAGACGGAGCCGGCCACCGGCTGCCACCCGGGCACCGACGCCATCGAGCACGGCCACGGCGTAGGCACCCAGCCCCAACGTGGCGCCCACGAGCAGCATGGCGGGAAGGGGGGACGACCAGTTCACCTGATTGCCACTACCGTGCCCCGGCGCCGGGCCTGCCGCCATTCTGGTGGCCAGAACCGGTCGGGGTCCCCGCGATTCTGCCACCAGAAGCGGGAGCGGAACCGGAACGGGCCAGGGCCGCCTCCTCCACATCGAGGTCGAGGCTGGCCACGGTGGTCACCGCATCTCCCCACTCCGAGCCGGCCAGCAACGCCGGAAGCAACTCGCACAGGGCGGTCGAGGGCATGGCCGCGTCCAGGCGGATCGTGCCCCGGGGCCCCTCCAGGGCCGGACCCGGGTCGCGCACGCGCATCCCGGCCCGCTCGGCCAGGTCCATGGCCTGGGTCGCTTCGGCCAGCCGCTGACGGAGGCGGGCCCAGGCGTCGGCCCCCTGGTGGACGACGGGCTCGAAACCCAGACCTTGGTAGGCGGGGTCGTCGCTGCGGGCGTCGCCCGTGTCGCCAGCAGCGCGGCGTACTGGGCCCGTCTCCAGGCGCGTCTCGATCCCGTCGAGGAGGCCTCCGTCGGTGACTCCCACCCCGGCCGTGGCCCAAGCGAGGCTGCGACTGCCCGCGAGGCGGCGGGTCACCGCCTGGACGGTGCACCGGTCGGTGGGCGACAGAGACCCGCCCAGGGCCGCCACCCGCAGGCCGAGCGCCTCCAGCCCATGGAGGCGCAGCGCCTGAGCCACCCACCGGAGGTGATGGCGGGCACGCGCCAGCTCGAGATCGGCCACCGGCGTGGGCAGACGCAGGGCGTCCACGAAGGTTGCGGTGTCGAGGGGACCGGGGGCGGGGTCGCCGGGCCAGCTTTGGTAGGGGTTGGCGCCCACCTCGGCATGACGCACGACGTCGCCCTGCAGGCCCACGTGAAGCACCAGCCCGGGGGGAAGGCCGGGGTGGAGAGGGCCGAGCTGGAGGGGAAGCTGGTCGAGCTCCAGGCCGTCGGGATCGGGCGCTCGGGCGGGCAGGGGCCGGCCGAAGGGGACGCCGCCGGTCATGCCGGCACCCCCGTGGCCGTAAGGGCCCACGCCTCGCCAGTGGGCAGGTTCCATGTCGGGCAGCGCCGGGGAGTCAGAAGCCCGGACGCCGGAGACGAGGTCGGCGAAGACGGTCCGCAGTCCGGCGGTGTCGCCGGCACCGACCGTGGTCACCGACGGGAAGGCCGACAACAAGCCTTCCGGGTCGCCGGCTTCGTCGACCCCAATGGGCATCCAAACTGTCGCCCGGGGCTGGGGGAGTTGATCGTGGACCACCAGCGCCGGGTGCAGGAGCGCCCGGGTGAGGCGCCCCACCACCACCAAGACGGTGGCGGCCCGAGGGGTGTCTTCGACACGGACGCCGGGTAGAAGGCGCAGCGCCTCGGCGGCCAGGCGACCGCCGGCTGCCACCACGGGGAAGACGGGGACGTCGGCACCGCTCGCCAACCGGGCGATCACGCCCATCGCAGCGCGCCTTCCCGCCAGGCGTAGAGGATGCCGAGGACGAGGATGGTGATGAACATCAGCATCTCCACCAAGGCGATCGCTCCCTCCTCGACGAAGACCACCGCCCACGGGTACATGAAGACCATCTCCATGTCGAAGGCCAGGAACAACAAGGCCATGGAGTAGTAGCGGACGTGGTATCGGCTCCAGGCGTGGACCTCGGGCAGGCCGCCGCCGAGGAAGGGGACTCGTTCGGGCGCCGTCATGGCCACGGAGCTCACCGAGCTCGGCAACCACCGGCCGGCCAGGACGGCCACGCCGGCAGCCAGCACGACAGCAAGGGCGGCGCCGAAGGGAGCCATCGCACTAATTGGCGTAGTCCGCGGGGTTCGCCTCGAACTCCTGGCGGCAGTCGGTGCTGCAGAAGTAGTAGGTCGTTCCCTCATGGTCGAGCTTCTCGGGAGCGTCTCCCTCGTCCACGCTCATGCCGCACACCGGATCGATTGCTGCCATCGTCAGCTCCTTTGTCGTTGCTTGCCGGACATCGGCTGGGGGTGTCTTACCCTCCGCGCGCGTTCGAAGCAAAGATATACCCTGTGGGGGTATAAACAATCCTGCCCACGCCTAGTGATCGGCGCTGTCCTTGGGGCAGGAGTTTTCAGAAGGGGCAGGGCCTGGTAGGGCTGTAGGGATGCTGGGACGTATTGTCATCGACGAACTTCGACCTCGAACCCCCTCTGGTGCCTTCCCGGCCAAAGCTGCGGTCGGTGAAGCGGTGGTCGTGTCAGGGGACATCTTTGCCGACGGCCACGACATCCTGGCCGCCCGCCTACGCACCCGCCGTAAGGGCACCCGTAAGTGGCACCTCGAGGTGCCCATGGTCCATGTGGGCAACGACCGGTGGGAGGCGAGCGCCGCCTTCGACGGCGCCGGTACCCACGAGGTGGTGGTGGAGGCGTGGCGAGACCGCTTCGCCACCTGGCGCCACGACATCACCCTCAAGGCTGGTGCCGGCCAGGACGTCAGCACCGAGCTCGAAGAGGGCGCCCTGTTGTTGGACGCTCTGGCCCCCTTGGTGCCAAAGTTGCGCCGGCCCCTGGTGACCGATGCCGCCGCCGCCCTGCGCCGTTCGGCGTGCACCGTCGAGGTCCGCCTCAACGCCGGCTTGGACGACGCCGTGGCCGCCGCTGTCGAGGGGGTCCCCTTTCCCGACGAGATCACCGCCTCTGCGCTGCTCCCGGTTTGGGTCGACCGTCGACGAGGGCTGTGCAGCTCCTGGTACGAGATCTTTCCCCGCTCGGAAGGAGGCCTGACCGGAGTGACCAAGCGCCTGGCGGCCATTGCCGACATGGGCTTCGACGTGGTGTACCTGCCGCCCGTGCATCCCATCGGCCGCAGCCACCGCAAGGGGCGCGACAATACCCTCGACCCGGGGCCCGACGACGTGGGCAGCCCTTGGGCCATCGGTGCGACCGAGGGAGGCCACACCGCACTGCACCCTGACCTCGGAAGCTTCGACGACTTCGACGCCCTGGTGGCCGAGGCCCAGGCCCAGGGGATGGAGATCTCCCTCGACTACGCCCTGCAGTGCGCCCCCGACCATCCATGGGTCAGCGAACATCCCGAATGGTTCCACCACCGGCCCGACGGCTCCATCCGCTACGCCGAGAATCCGCCCAAGAAGTACCAGGACATCTATCCCATCAACTTCTGGCCGCCAGAGGATGGCGACCGGGTCGCCTTGTGGGAAGCGTGCCGGGAGATCCTCGAGTTCTGGATGGGCCATGGCGTACGCATCTTCCGGGTCGACAACCCTCATACCAAGCCCATGGCCTTCTGGGCGTGGCTGATCCCCGAGATCCAGCGTGGCGATCCCGACGTGCTCTTCCTGGCCGAGGCCTTCACCCGACCCAAGGTCATGGCCAAGCTGGCCGAGGTGGGCTTCACCCAGAGCTATACCTACTTCACGTGGCGGACGACCAAGGCCGAGCTCAGCGCCTACGTCACTGAGTTGAGTGCCGGACCCCTGGCCGACTACATGCGCCCCAACTTCTGGCCCAACACCCCCGACATCCTCTCGGGACAACTGCGCAACGGCAGCCCGGCGGCATTCCGCTTGCGCCTCCTGCTCGCAGCCACGCTCGTCCCCAGCTATGGCATCTACCGGGGCTACGAGTGGTGCGAGAACGTTCCCCAGAGCGATGCCAACGAGGAGTACCGCAACTCCGAGAAGTACGAGCTCAAGGAGCGGGGCTGGGACGACGAAGCTGGCCCCCTCACGCCTTTCGTCTGCCGCGTGAATCAGATCCGCTCAGCCCACCCCGCCCTCGGGACTCTGCGCAACACGATCTTGCACCACAGCTCCAAGGACGCCCTGCTCGTCTATTCCCGGATCAGCGACGACGGCGACGATGTGGTCCTGTGCGTGGTCAACCTCGACCCCGAGCATCCACAAGAGGACACCCTGACCCTCGACTTGGGGGCCATGGGCCTGCCCTACGACGAAGCCTTCGAGGCCCACGATGAGCTCACCGGCACCACCTACACCTGGCAGGGAGCGCATCCCTACGTCAGCCTCGACCCCGCAGAGCAGCCCGGCCACATCCTCCACCTGCGTAGCATCCGCCCCGTATGACCGCCTCTGATCTCGGCATGAGTCCCGATCCAGGGATCACCGGCGTCCCTTCGGGCAGCGCCGGGCTCACCACCGACAATCGGTGGTTCCAAAACGCCGTCTTCTACGAGGTGGTGCTCCAGGGGTACAACGACGGCAACCACGATGGCATCGGCGATTTACGGGGCCTGACCGAGAAGCTCGACTACGTGCAGTGGCTGGGTGTCGACTGCCTCTGGCTGCTTCCCTTCTACAAGTCGCCCATGCGCGACGGGGGCTACGACATCAGCGACTTCTTCACGCTGCACTCTGACTACGGCGACCTCGGCGACGCCGTGGCCTTCATCGAGGAGGCCCACCGGCGGGGCATTCGGGTGATCGCCGACCTGGTCATGAACCACACCAGCGACGCCCACCCGTGGTTCACCGAGTCTCGCCAGGACCGGACCAACCCCCGAGCCGACTGGTACGTCTGGAACGACGATGACCAGCGCTGGCCCGAGGCCCGGGTGATCTTCGTCGACAGCGAGCCGTCGAACTGGACCTTCGACGCCCAACGGGGCCAGTACTACTGGCACCGCTTCTTCCACCACCAGCCCGACCTCAACTACGACAATCCCGAAGTGGGCGAGGCCATGCTCAACGTGGTCCGCTACTGGCTCGACATCGGCCTCGATGGCTTCCGCCTGGATGCAGTTCCCTATCTGTACGAGCGCGATGGCACCAACGGGGAGAACCTACCCGAGACCCATGAGTACCTTCGTGCCGTGCGCAAAGAGGTCGACTCGATGTATCCGGGCCGGGTGCTCCTGGCCGAGGCCAATCAGTGGCCGGCCGACGTGGTCGACTACTTCGGTGCCGGCGACGAGTGCCACATGTGCTTTCACTTTCCGCTCATGCCCCGAATGTTCATGGCCATCCGTCGTGAGCAGCGCTATCCCATCACCGAGATCCTGGCCCAGACCCCGGCCATCCCCGAGGGATGCCAATGGGGAATCTTCCTACGCAACCACGACGAGCTGACCCTGGAGATGGTCACCGACGAGGAGCGGGACTACATGTACGCGGAGTACGCCAAGGACCCGCGCATGAAGCGCAACGTCGGGATCCGTCGCCGCTTGGCTCCGCTCATCGACAACGACCGCCGGGTGGCCGAGTTGCTTCACGCCATGCTGTTCAGCCTGCCGGGATCGCCGATCATGTACTACGGGGACGAGATCGGCATGGGCGACAACATCTACCTGGGGGATCGCGACGGCGTGCGCACCCCGATGCAGTGGTCGCCCGACCGTAATGCCGGGTTCTCCCGCGCAGATTTCGCCCAGCTCTACCTGCCGCCACTCATGGATCCCGTCTACGGCTACCAGTCGGTCAACGTGGAGGCCAACGTTCGCGATCAAAGCTCTTTGCTGTACTGGGTCAAGCGCATGCTCGAGGTGCGCAAGCAGCACCCCGTCTTCGGTGTCGGCTCCTTCGAGGTGCTCTCCTCGGAGAACCCCACGGCCTTGGCCTTCGTCCGGGAGCGGACCGACACCGACACCGGGGAGCGTGACATCGTGATGTGCGTCAACAACTTGAGCCGCTTCGCCCAGCCGGTGGAGTTGCACCTGGGCCACTACGAGGGCTACGTCCCCCACGAACTGCTGGGACGAGTGGCCTTTCCACCAATCGGTGAGCTGCCCTACTTCGTCACTCTCGCCCCCTACGGCTTCTACTGGTTCCAGCTCGTGAAGGAAGAGGCATGATCGATCGCACCGCTCTCGCCGCTGCCCTGGTCGACTACCTCCCGCGTCAGCGGTGGTTCGCTGGAGGGGAGGCAGAAGCCCGAGACCTGTCAGTGACCTCCGTGCGGGTGTTGCGGGAATGGGCGTGGCCGGCGCTCGTGCAGGTGGTGGTAGAAACGCGGGCAGCCTCGGGCGGCGACGCCATGGCCCCCCCGGAGCCAGCCTCCTACCAGGTGATCCTCGGTCTTCGCCCCGTCGACAGCCGGGATGCGTTTCTCGAGGGCAAGCCCGAGGCCATCATCTCCGAGCTCGATATCGACCTCGGGCGGGCACTGGCCTACGACGCCGCCATCGATCCGGAGCTGTCCGTCGCCGTACTCCAGCACATGGCTCCTGGCGAAGAGGTGGAGCGGGCTCGCTACCTCGGGGCCGATCAGTCCAATACCTCGGTGGTCTTCGACGAACGCCTCATCATGAAGCTCTTTCGGCGCCTTTCGGACGGTCCCAATCCCGACGCCGAGGTGACGAGGGCGTTGGTCGAGGTGGGGTTCCCCAACGTGGCCGAACCGGTAGCCGAGTGGCGTGAGGACAATCACGACTTTGCTCTGGTCAACCGCTTCCTAGTGGGGGGTACCGACGGCTTCGTCTTGGCCCTGCTGTCATTGCGCGACCTCTACGATCGCCGCTGCCCTCCGGGCGAGGCCGGTGGCGACTTTGCCTTCGATGCTCGTCGCCTCGGTACGGTGACCGCCGAGCTCCACCTGGCTCTGGCCAAGGCGTTGGGCACCGCTGCCGGGGAGTCGGCGGCCTGGGCGACGGACATGGAGGCGCAGCTGGCCCGCGTTCGGCTGGAGGGGATCGACGCCGAGCAGGTGGGGGCCGTGTACCGACGCCTCGCCAGGGTGGACGACCCTGGTCCGGCCGTGCGTGTGCACGGCGACTACCACCTGGGCCAAGTCATGCGTACCGACGCCGGCTGGTTCGTCCTCGACTTCGAAGGAGAGCCCGACCGGCCTCTCGAGGAGCGCCGTCGCCCCACCTCCCCGTTGCGGGACGTGGCCGGCATGGTGCGCTCGTTGCACTACGCCTCCCAGGTGGCCCTGGCCGAGTGGGGACCCGAGGTTGACGACGAGCTGGTCGCCCTCGCCGATGCTTGGGAGCACCGCAACCGGGTGGCCTTTCTCGCCGGCTACCTTGGCGCCGAGAACGTGGGCCAGGTATTGCCCGGCGACGACGCCGATCGCCGGTTGATCCAGGCCGCCTTCGAGCTCGACAAGGCTGTCTACGAAGTCGGTTACGAGCAGTCCCACCGACCCGACTGGGTCCACATTCCCCTCACCGCCGTCCAGCGCATCCTGGAGACCACCCCATGACCACTTCTCCCTCGGAGGCCTCCCTGGAGGCTGAGTTCGACCGGCTGGTGTCCGGTCAACACAACGACCCTCACCGGGTGCTCGGACCCCACGCCGGCAAGGCGATCGGCAAGGCCAAGGGCTCCGCCACCACCATCCGCGGCTACCGGCCCGATGCCAGCACCATGAGCCTGGTGCTCGACGATGGTTCCCGCCAGGCCATGACCCGGCTCCACTCAGCCGGCGTGTTCGCGGCCGACGTAAAGGGAGCCGAGGCACCTCCCTACCGCCTCGAGATCTCCTATCCCGACGGACAGAGCTTCGTCGTCGACGATCCCTACCGGTTCTGGCCCACCTTGGGCGACGTCGACCTCCACCTCCTCGGCGAGGGTCGCCACGAGCGGCTTTGGGAGGTGCTCGGGGCCCATGTTCGCACCCACCAGGATGTCGCCGGCACCTCGTTTGCGGTTTGGGCCCCCTCGGCTCGGGCGGTGCGGGTGGTGGGCGACTTCAACGGCTGGGACGGACGGCTGCACGCCATGCGCTCCCTTGGCTCATCGGGGGTGTGGGAGCTGTTCTTGCCTGGGGTGGGCGACGGCGCCCTCTACAAGTTCGAGATCTTCACCCAAGAGGGCCACCTGCGGATCAAGGCCGACCCCTTCGCCTTCGCCGCCGAGGTCCCGCCCGGCACGTCCAGCATCGTGGTTGAGACGTCGTATGAGTGGACCGACGCCGACTGGTTGGAGCGGCGCCGGGGCCGCGACCCGCTGCACCGGCCCCTGTCGGTCTACGAGGTCCACCTGGGCTCATGGCGCACCGTCCCCGAGGAGGGCGACCGTCCCTTGACCTACCGGGAGCTGGCCCACCAGCTCGTCGACTACGTGGCCGACCAGGGCTTCACCCACGTTGAGCTCCTTCCTGTGGCCGAGCATCCGTACTCGCCATCGTGGGGCTACCAGGTGTCGAGCTACTTTGCTCCAACCTCTCGCTTCGGTACCCCCGACGACTTCCGGGCCCTGGTCGACGCCTTCCATGCCCGCGACATTGGAGTCATCGTCGACTGGGTGCCTGCGCACTTTCCCAAGGACGACTGGGCGCTGGCCCGCTTCGACGGCACCGCCCTCTACGAACACGCCGACCCCCGCCAAGGCGAGCACCCCGATTGGGGGACGCTGGTGTTCAACTTCGGGCGCAATGAGGTACGCAACTTCCTGTCCGCCAGCGGCCGCTACTGGGTGGAGGAGCTCCACGTCGACGGGCTGCGGGTCGACGCCGTCGCCTCCATGCTCTACCTCGACTACTCCCGCAAGGCCGACGAGTGGGTGCCCAACCGCCACGGCGGCCGGGAGAACCTGGAAGCGGTCTCGTTCCTCCAGGAGTTCAACACCCTCATGCACGGCCAGCACCCCGGCGTGTTGACCATCGCCGAGGAGTCCACGGCCTGGCCGGGCGTGAGCCGGCCGGTCTACGTGGGCGGCTTGGGCTTCGGCCACAAGTGGAACATGGGCTGGATGCACGACACCCTCGAGTATTTCTCCAACGACCCCATCCACCGCCGTTTCCACCACCACCAGCTCACCTTCGGCCTGCTCTACGCCTTCAGCGAGAACTTCGTGCTGCCCCTCTCACACGACGAGGTCGTGCACGGCAAGGGCTCCCTGCTGGACAAGATGCCGGGCGACGCCTGGCAGAAGTTGGCCAACCTGCGAGCGCTGTTCTCGTGGATGTGGGGCCATCCCGGGAAGCAGTTGCTGTTCATGGGCTGCGAGTTCGGCCAGCAGAGCGAATGGGCGCACGGGCGCAGCCTCGACTGGCACCTGCTCGACGACCCCGGCCACGCCGGCGTCCAGGCCCTGGTGAGCGAGCTCAACCGGCTCCACCAGAGCGAACCGGCCCTCTGGAGCGGCGACTTCGATCCTGCCGGGTTCCGCTGGATCGACGCCAACGACGCCGACCAGAGCTGCTACTCGTTTCTGCGTACGCCCCTCGGCGAAGACGTCGGGGGGAGCCGTTCGGTGGCGTGTCTGGCCAACCTCACGCCGGTGCCCCGCTACGGCTATCGGGTCGGCCTGCCCCACGGAGGGCGCTGGGAGGTGCTGCTCAACAGCGACGCCACCTGCTTCGGTGGTAGCGGCACCGAGGTGGGCCCAGTCCTCGAGGCCGAGGTCCGTTCCTGGCACGGCGAGGAGCACTCGGTGGTGCTCACCCTGCCGCCCCTCGGCGTCGTCTGGCTCGCCCCCGTCGACTGAGGTCAACAGTCAGCATCCCCGCGCATCTACTAGGCGAGCTACCATGACCGCTCTTGGATCTGGCGCAGAGAGGCTGCGCCGGACCGGCGACGAAGGGCGGAAGTGGAGTGAAGAGAAGCGCGAAGATCATAGGAGTCGGCTCGGTACTGGGGCTGGTGCTCTCTCTCACCGCCCTGGTGGGGCCGGCTGCGGCAAGCCATGTGGGGTGTGGCGACGTCATCACCCAGAACACCACCCTCGACACAGACGTCGGTCCCTGTGACGGGACCGGCCTCGTCATCGGAGCCGACGGGATCACCCTCGACCTCGGTGGGCACCGGGTGTTCGGGACCGCCGAACCCGGCGAAGGTGCGGGAATCCTGATTGAGGACCGAGAGAACGTCAGAGTCGCCAACGGCACGGTCCAGCTCTTCGACGCCGGCGTGGCCATCCTGGGTGGCGGCAGTAACCGGGTTGGCAAGGTCCAGGCTCTCGACAACGTGGGCTCGGGTGCCACCGACTTCGGCGATGGGATCGCCGTCAGCGACTCCGCCGACAACCTCATCTTGCAGAACGTCGTTCGAGGAAACGGTATCTACAGCGGCATCGGGATCTTCGGAGCAGGGTCCACGGGGAACGTCATCGACCGCAACCTTGTGGAGGGGAATGCCATCTTGAGCTCACCCACAGGCCCCCAGCAGGATGACGGCATCCGGCTTGAGCCCAACACGAGCTTCAACGTGGTCACCAACAACCGGGTGTACGACAACGGTCTCGATGGCATCGCCATCTTCTTCAACTCGACCGACAATGTGGTGCGGCGCAATGACATCAGGCGCAACGGAGCCCACGACCAGGTTCACCGCCAAGGTGACGGCATCGCCGTGTTCAACCGGGGTGACCGCAACCTGATCGAGGACAACCGGGTGTTCGACAACGGAGCCAACGGCATCTTTTTACGCGGCCCTCTCACGCTTCCGACCGTGACCATCCCTGGGGCCACCGACAACGATGTCCTCAACAACTTCACCGGCAACAACGGTCCCATTCCCGGGCCTGGCGGGTTCCGGTATGACCTGCGGGACAACAACCCGGATTGTGACAACAACAACTGGTTCGGTAACACCCATCTGACCGCCTTCCCCGCGTGCACCACCGCCGGGGGCAGCGGCCCGCAGATCGCACCGGCCGCCTCGGCTGCTTCGACGGCCTCGGTGGCAGCATCGGTCGAGCCCGAGGTGGGCTCGACCTCCACCCGGTAGTTTTCGCTGATTGTGGAGGATCGTCACGGCTGAGCCGTCACGATCCTCCACAATTGGGCAGTGGCACGAGACTGAGGCCGACATTCCTGTCTCACGTCGGCGCCATGATGGGGTCATGGAGATCGAGGCTGCGCTTGCTCGCATCGCCCGTCGCCAGCACGGGTTGATCACACGCCATCAAGCGTTGGAGGTTCGATTGTCGCCGGCCGGTATCCAGACCCGGTTGCGGCGGGGCGATTGGTTGCGAGCTCGACGAGGCGTGTACGCCATCGCCGGAGTATGGCCATCACCAGAGCAGGCAGCGCTGGCGGTGTGTCTGGCGGTTGGCGAGGGGTGCTGGGTCTCCCATCGGAGCGCAGCCGGACTCTGGGGCCTCGGCGTGTCGGCGTCAACCAGCATCGACGTGGTTACCCTCCCCGCCCAGCGCGTGCAGCTGCAAGGCGTGACCCAGCATCGCTCCGCTCGGCTGCCGCTGGCTGATCTGACCCGCCATCGCCTCGTGTCGGTTACCACCGCGGCCCGGACGTTGGTCGACTGCGTCCCGGACTTGGCCGGGCGTCGCCTGGCCCGGGCCCTGGACGACGCGCTACGCCGAAAGCTCTTCACCCTTGCCGAATTGACTCAGTGCGCCGGCCGGCTCGACCACGGCTGTGGTCGACGCCGCATCGTCCCCCTGCGCATGGTGCTAGCCGACCGACTGCCCGGCTACGACCCGGGTGGGAGCGAACGTGAGCTAGACGTGGTGGATGTTCTCGTTCGTGGTGGACTGCAAGCGCCTGTGCAGCAGTACCGGGTGGCGATGGGCGGGCGAGACCGCTTCCTCGACTTCGCCTATCCCGACGAAATGGTAGGTCTGGAGTTCGACGGCTTCGCTGAGCACGGTTTGATTCGTACGACGTTCGATGACGACCGCCTACGGGGAAACGACCTTGCCGTCTTGGGTTGGCTGATGCTGCACTTCACTTCCAACTCGTCGCCAGAGCACATCGTGGCGCGGACATCCGAGGCGTTGGCCCTGCGCCGGCGCCGACCAGCTTGAATTGTGGAGGATGGTTACGGCTGAGCCGCCACGGTCCTCCACTAGCGCTCAGGGCGACTCGATTCTCATCTTCAGGCGGGCCAGGTTGCGGCGCCAGATGGCGGCGAGCACGGGGGTGGCCAGTCGCCACGGGAAGGCCAGGCGCTCTTCCCAGATGAAGCGGGTGCGCTCACCCCGGTCGAGGCGCTCGATGGTGAAGCGCCCGGCACCAGTGACCAAGCCCTGGTGGCGCACCCCGATGAGGCGGCCTTCTTCCCACTCGGTCACGTCTATGCGATCGGTGAGGCGGAAGGGGCCGACCTTGGTGTCGCACTCGAAGCTGGTGCCTACGCCCCGCCGTTGAGGGCCGGTGAAGCGGATCGCCTCGGCGTCGGCCATCCACTCGACGTGTGACTCGAGCTCGGCCAGGTGGGGCCAGACCTCCTGCGGTCGGGCGGCGATGACGGTGGTCACCTTCATGTCAGGGCCTCGGCCACCACCGTCAGGTCGTCGACCAGACCCTGAAGGGCGGCGTCGCGCTCGTCGTCGCCGGCTCTCAGGATCGACGAGGGATGCACGGTGGCCAACACCCGGGGCGCCAACGGGGACTCGACGAACTGGCCGCGTTGGCGAGTGACCCGGAACCCAGCCCCGAGTAGGGCCTTGGCTGCCGTGGCCCCTAGCAGCACGACGATGTCGGGGCGCACGGCCGCCAGCTCGGCGTCGAGCCAGGGACGACAGGCCGCCTGCTCGGCGGCGTTGGGGCTCTGGTGCAGTCGGCGCTTGCCCCGAGGCGTCCACTTGAAGTGCTTGACCACGTTGGTGACGTAGGTTGGATCGCGGGGGATCCCGGCCGCAGCCAGCGCTTGGTCGAGGATCCGCCCGGCGGGTCCGACGAAGGGTGCGCCCTGGCGGTCTTCCATGTCGCCGGGCTGCTCGCCCACCAGCATCACCGGCGCACCGGGGAGACCCTCGCCAAAGACGGTCTGGGTGGCCCCCTCCCAGAGATGGCAGGCCCGACACCCCGCAGCGGCCTCGACCAGATTGGCAAGGGACGCATCATCGGGTAGGACGACGGAGGCCAAGCCAAGCTGTTGGTCGCCGGTGCTGACGAGGCCAGAGGTCACGGTGGGGTCAGGACCTCACCGTGGTCCCGGCTCGCTCGATCATCGGTTTCAGGGTACCCCTCGGGTGGCGCCTGCCTCCCGCGTTCAGACTCTTTCTGGTCGATTTGCCTCGGTGCCGTATCATTGGAGCTATGCGCCCCCGGCATGACGACACCTGGCTGGGCCTCGTGAAGGAGTCGCTCCCGCTCACGGCCGTCTCCGAATGGGCGGTCAGGCCTCATTGCGGGGCCCTGGTGGTCTTCACCGGCATGGTACGCGACCACGCCGGCGACCGCGACGGCGTGTCGTCGCTGGAGTACGAGGCCTATACCGAACAGGTCGAGCCCCGTCTGGCGGCCGTCGCCGCTGATGCCCGGAGTCATTGGCCCGACC
This sequence comes from Acidimicrobiales bacterium, assembly GCA_038233555.1. Classification (GTDB taxonomy): domain Bacteria; phylum Actinomycetota; class Acidimicrobiia; order Acidimicrobiales; family CADCSY01; genus JADDRA01. The sequence goes on along the minus strand of JBBSLT010000013.1, from coordinate 1,471 downwards.
TCGGTCGCCTCGCCATGCTGCACCGGGTCGGTCTCCTTGGAGTCGAAGAGGCGGCCGTGGTCGTAGCCATCAGTGCTCCTCATCGCCACGATGCCTTTGCCGCCGCCCGTTTCTGCATCGATACGCTGAAGGAGACGGTGCCGATCTGGAAGAAGGAGACCTGGGGAGGCGGCCAGAGCTGGGTCGACACCCCGGCGAGAGCGGGTGGCGCCTCATGAGCGGCCTCGTCTTCTTGCTGGCGGCACTGGCCCTGAGCGTGGTGGGCTCACTCGTCCTGTGGCTGCACCAGCGTCAGCCCACATCGTTCGACCAGGGCATCGAAGACTTCAGCAAGGAGATGAAGGCACTGGCGCCCCCGCCGATTCCCCGCCCCGGCCGCCGGGCCGACGACCGGCAGGTTTGACCCTGGGTGGAATGGGCCGGTAGTGGCCCGCGACCTCGCCATCGACCTCGGGACGGCCAATACCCTCGTCTACGCCAAGGGGCAGGGCATCGTCCTCAACGAACCGTCGGTCATCGCCCTCAACGTCAAGACCGGCGACGTCTTGGCCATGGGTCACGAGGCCTGGCAGATGATTGGTCGTACGCCGAGCTACATCCAGGCGGTGCGGCCACTGCGCAAGGGGGCTATCACCGACTTCGATATCACCCAGCGCATGATCCGTCTCCTGCTCAACCGGGCGGGGGTCAGTCGCTTCAACCGGCCCCGGGTGGTGATCTGCGTCCCGTCGGCCATCACCGAGGTGGAGCGACGGGCGGTGACCGAGGCGGCCCGGCGGGCGGGCGCGGCCGACGCCCAGCTCATCGGCCAGCCCATGGCCGCCGCCATCGGGGCCGGGCTGCCCGTGAACGAGCCCTTCGGCAACATGGTGGTCGACATCGGGGGCGGAACTTCGGAGACGGCGGTGATCTCGCTGGGTGGCATCGTCGCCCTTCGGGCCATTCGTCTGGGTTCGTTCGACCTCGACTACGCCATCCAGGCCTACGTCAAGCGCGAGTACGGCATCGCCGTCGGGGAGCGCACGGCCGAGGACATCAAGGTTGCCATCGGCTCGGCCTGGCCCACTCGGGAGGAGGTCAAGGCCGAAGTGCGCGGCCGCGATCTCATGAGTGGACTGCCCAAGACGGTGATCCTGTCGCCCGGCGAGGTGCGGGCCTCCCTCGACGACCACATCAGCGCCGTGTGCGACTCGGTGGTGTCGTGCCTGGGTCAAGCCCAACCGGAGCTGGCCCAAGACCTCATCGCTCACGGCATCCACCTGGTGGGTGGAGGCGGGATGCTGCGGGGCCTCGATCAGCGCATCGCCGAGGAGACCAACGTTCCCGTGCATCTGGTCGATGCCCCCCTCGAGTGCGTGGTCCTCGGGGCCGGCCGCTGCATCGAGGCCTACGACGACCTCAAGACCATGTTCATGGAGTAGCGGCCCGTGGAGCACCCTCATCCATCACGGCCGTTGCATCACGGCCGTTG
>JBBSLT010000012.1:0-32887 GCA_038233555.1 Acidimicrobiales bacterium | reverse complement strand
GGCCAGCTCCACCGCCCCCCGGTTGAGCACCGGCAGCGAGCCGGGCAGCCCCAGGCAGACGGGGCAGACGTTGGTGTTGGGCTCGTCGCCGAAGGCGTTGCGACAGCCGCAGAACAACTTGGTGGCCGTGGCCAGCTCGCAGTGCACCTCCAGGCCGATGACCGTCTCCCACTCGCTCATGGCTTCTCCCCCCCGCGCTCCGCCATGGCGTCTTCGAGCACGGCCGCCGCTCGCAGCATGGTGACCTCGGCCAGGGCCGGCGCCAGGATCTGCACCCCCACGGGCAAGCCGTCGTCGCCGGTGCCGAAGGGCACCGACACGGCTGGGTCGCCGGACAGGTTGGAGGGGATGGTGCACACGTCGGAGAGGTACATGGCGAGGGGGTCGGCCTTGGTTCCCAGAGGGAAAGCGGTGGTGGGCGAGGTGGGCGACAGGAGGAGGTCGAAGGACTGGTAGGCAGCGGCGAAGTCCCGCACGATCAGGGTGCGCACCCGCTGGGCCTTGCCGTAGTAGGCGTCGTAGTAGCCCGCCGACAGGGCGTAGGTGCCAAGCATGATCCGGCGCTTGACCTCGGCCCCGAAGCCGGCGGTGCGGGTGGCCACGTTCATGGCGCCGGTGGTGGGAGCATCGACGCGCAGGCCGTAGCGCACGCCGTCGTAACGGGCGAGGTTGGACGAGGCCTCGGCCGGGGCGATGAGGTAGTAGGCCGACAGCCCGTAGGACAGTGCGGGAATGCTCACCTCCTCCACCTTGGCGCCGGCGCCGGACAGCACCTCAGCTGCTGCCTCCACCCGCCGGCGGACGTCGGGTGCTACTCCCTCGCCCATGAGCTCGGTCACCACGCCGATGCGCAGGCCCTCGACCCCGTCACCCAGGCGGGCCACCAGCGGAGGCGACACCACGGGAGCGGAGGTCGAGTCGAGCGCATCATGTCCGGCGATCACCTCCAGAAGGGCGGCGGCGTCGGCCACCCCGGTCGCCAGTGGTCCGATCTGGTCGAGGCTGCTGGCGAAGGCGATGAGGCCGTAGCGGCTGACCCGCCCGTAGGTGGGCTTGATGCCCACCACCCCGCACAGGGCGGCCGGCTGGCGGATGGAGCCGCCGGTATCCGACCCGAGGGCCAGGGGGGCGAAGCCGGCAGCCACGGCTGCGGCGCTGCCACCGCTGGAACCTCCGGGCACCCGGGTCAGGTCGTGGGGGTTACGGGTGGGGCCGAAGGCCGAGTTCTCGGTCGAGCTGCCCATGGCGAACTCGTCGAGGTTGGTCTTGCCGATGGCGATGGCTCCGGCCAGGCCGAGTCGCTCGACCACGGTGGCGTCATAGGGCGGCCGCCAACCCTCGAGGATGCGCGACGAGCAGGTGGTGAGCACGCCTTTGGTACAGAGGTTGTCCTTCAGGGCAACGGGCACGCCGGCGAGCGGGCCCGGATCCTCCCCCGCCGCCACCCGCCGGTCGATGAGGTCGGCTGCCCTACGGGCCGAATCGTCCATCAAGGTGTTGAAGGCATGGACCTCACCCTCCCGACGACCGATGGCCGCCAGGTACTCCTCGACGACCTCCGCCGCTCGGCGCTCACCCCGACGCACCGAAGCGGCGAGAGCCAGGGCCGAGGCCGAGTTGATCTCGACCATGCTTACGCCTCCCCGAGGACGGGAGGAACCCGGAAGCGGTCGTTCTCCACCGAGGGAGCGGCCGCCAGCACCTCGTCGCGCTCCAGGCTGGCGCGAGGGATGTCGTCGCGCAGCACGTTGACCAGGGCGAGAGGGTGGCTGGTGGGCTCGACGTCGGCCACGTCGAGCGCCTCCACGTCGGCGGCGTGGTCGAGCACGGCGCCGAGCTGCACGGTGAAACGCTCCAGCTCCTCGCCCGTCAGCTCCAGGCGGGCGAGGCGGGCCACATAGGCGACGTCGTCGGAGGTGATGCGGGGGGCCATCGACGTCCATCGTAGGAGGCCAAGCGCACCATCGCCCTCTTGCCTGCCTTCTGCGTGCCACAAGGGTGGTGGCGGCGCTGTATACGCTTGGTCATGGCCTCGGTCCGGACGCAGATCTACCTGACGAGCGAACAGCGGGACCGCCTCGATGAGCTGGCCCGCAGCCAAGGCACGAGCATGGCTGCGCTGGTGCGCCAAGCCGTCGACCAGATGCTGGCCGAGGAAGGCCCTGACCCGGTCACGGTGCTCAACGCCACCTTCGCCACCATGCCCGACCTCGAGATCGCCGACCGGGACGAGTGGGACCGTGATTGACCTGCTGGTCGACACCGACGTCTTTGCCGACCACGTTCGAGGGATCCGGGCTCTGCAGCCGGGGCCCAACCGAATCTCCTACTCGGTGGTGAGCCGCTGTGAGCTCTTCGCCGGCCACCGGGCCGACGAAGAGGTTCTGCGCCTGTTGCTCGACTCGTTCCGAGAGCTGCCCGTCGACCACGCCGTAGCCGAACGGGCTGGTCGCCTGCGACGGGCAGCCAAGATCAATACCGCCGACGCCCTGCTCGCCGCCACCGCCCTGCACCACGGCCTCACCCTCATGACCGGCCAACGTCACCGCTTCGACGGCCTGCCTGGGCTACGCCTGCGCAGCCCCTCGGGGTAGCTTGCCACCATGGCCAGCTACCCCTTCCTCAGCGATGAGTGGATCGAGGAGGTCCGCAAGGTCCGAGAGGAGTACCGCGGGAAAGCAGAACCCGCCCCTGACGCCGTGCGCATGAACCAACTGGTCACCGATGTCCCCTTCGGCAAAGGGGTCATCCATGCGCATCTCGACACCACGTCAGGTGAGCTGGAGATGGATCTCGGCTACCTCGACTCCCCCGACGTCACCCTCACCCTCGACTACGCCAGCGCCCGCGACATCTTCGTCAACCAGGACCGCGACGCCGCCATGCAGGCGTTCATGGCCGGCAAGATCAAGGTCCAGGGTGATATGACCAAGCTGCTCACCATGCTTCAGTCCCCGGTCGATCCCATCGCCGCCGAGGTGGCCGAGCGCATCAAGGACCTCACCGAGTAGCGAAGACTCAGCGTCGTAGGAAGATGTCGACGGCGGTCCCGCGGTCGACCACCGCACCCGACGCCGGATCGGTGGCCGCCGGGCGGCCTTTGGCGTTGCCCGAAACGTCGCCTGATCGCAGGCCGGCGTCCTCCAGAGCCTTGTTGAGCTCCTCGAGAGTCCTGTCGATGATGTCGGGCACGGTGACCAGGTCCCGGCCCTTGGACACCTCCACCGTGACCGTTGTGCCGCGGGCGACGGTGGCACCGGAGCCGGGTTCGGAGCCGATGACCACACCCTTGTCAACCTCGTCGTCGAAGCGGGTCACTACTTCCGCTCGCAGGCCCTCGCCCTTGAGCTCGGCCTCCGCCTGGGCTTGGGTCAGGCCAGCCAAGCCGGGGACCGTACGAGGAGCAGGGCCCTCAGAGATGACAACGTCGACGGCGCTGCCCTCGCGTAGCTCCGCCGGTCGCTCGGCCCCGCCCGAGGACCAGTCGAGGATCAGGCCGGCCTCGAGCGTCTCGCTGGTGACCTGGTCGACCCGGCCCAGGGCCAACCCTTCCTCAACCAGTTCGATCTCGGCCTGATCGGTGGTGAGGCCATCCAAGGCGGGCACGGTGGTGAACGGCAGACCCTGGGACACCACCAGGGTGATGACGTCGCCCTCCTCCAGCTCCCGCCCGGCACTGGGACGCTGCGAGATCACCGCTCCCTCGGGGACGCTGTCGTCGAAGTCCTGTTCGAAGTTGATCTCCCAAGGGATCTCGAAGCCGGCCTCGGCCTGCACCCGTTCGAGCTCGGCCACGGCGTCAGGCTGAGGATCGCCGTCGACATTGGGCACCTGGGCGGTGGCCGGCTGGGCCTCGAGGTAGGCGAAGGCCCCGCCGAGGGCGGCGGCCACCAAGATCACGAACACCACGAGATAGGGCCAGCGCCGCCGGCGGGGAGAAGTCGCCTCGCTCTCGGTCCCGGCATCGTCGAAGAGGACCGGCGTCGAGGCACCCCGGTCGAACATCTCCAGGCCGTCGAACACCGCGGTGGGCGGCCCCGACATCATCGAGGTGTCGGCGCCGGCGTCGCCCGTGTCGTGGTTGTCCTTGCCGCTCCGACGGCTGGTCAGGGAGGTGGCATCGGGATCGGCCACGGTGACCGGATGAGACGGGGGCAACAGGGTGGGGTCGGCGTCGAAGACCTCGTGCACGGTGGCGAGATCGACGGCCCCGGCCAGGGGCAGAGGATCGGGGCGGTCGAGGTGGCGGGCGGCGCTCAGCAGGGCTTGCCCCAGCTCGCCGGCGTCAGGACGCTCGGCCGGATCGGGACGCCCCGCCCGCTCCAGCACCGGAACCAGCGGCCCCAACGTGGCCGGGACAGGGACAGCGGTGTCGGCCCGGCCGGCCAGGGTCGCCAGGGTGGAGTCGGCGATCATGGGGACCGAGCCGGTGACGGCCTCGATGAGCACCAGGGCCAAGGCGTAGACGTCGGCCTTGCCGTCGACCCGGCCGCTCTTGGCTTGCTCCGGTGCGGCGTAGCGGGCGGTGCCTACCAGACCGCCGCCGGGTTCGGTCCAGGCCGCCTCCGACAGCGCCCGGGCCAGGCCGAAGTCGGCGATGCGCAGGCGCCCGTCGTCGCCGAAGAGCAGGTTGGCGGGCTTGATGTCGCGGTGGACGACGTCTCGGCGGTGGGCGAAGTGCAGGGCCCGGGCCGTGTCGAGGCCGACGACCAGAGCCTGGGAAGGCGTGAGGCGTCGACCCTGGTCGAGCATGGCCCGCAGGCTGCCGCCGCCCAAGAACTCCAACACCAGGTAGGGACCGTCGTCCTCCCCCCAGTCGTAGACGGCCATGAGGTTGGGGTGGTTGAGCTTGGCCGCAGCGCGGGCCTCGGCCCGGAACCGGCGCAGGAACGCGTCGTCGTCGGCCAACGCGGGGTGCAGCACCTTGACTGCCACCCGCCGGCGCAGGGTGACGTCATCGGCCAGGAAGACCTGGGCCGAGGCGCCGCTGCCGATGGGCGCGTTGAGCCGGTAGCGACCGCCGAGCACGCGGCCGAGTTGCTCCGTCAAGCGCGACGTGGCCACCTCCCGAGAGTAACGCCCCCCGCCACCCAGATCGTGGCACCTCGCCCTGGCCCGCCTGCCACCGATGCGATGACGGGTCGAAGCGACCATGATGGCGGGCATGCGCGCGGGGGTAGTCGAAGAGCTGGAGGCGTTCATCGCCGACGAGGACCTGTGGTGCGACGATGCGCTGGCGGCCATGGTCGGGCGCCTGGCCGCCGAACCCGACGAGGCGTCGCTCACCCTCGCCGCCAACCTGGGGGCGGTGCTGGCTCGCAGCCGAGCCGGCCCGATGCCGCGAGCTCTGGTCGCCGACATCGAAGGCATCGTCTATCCGCGGCTGTGGAAGGTGATGGAGGCGGTGTGGGACGACCTGCCCGACGCCGAGCTCCGTACCCGGCTCGTCGGACTGGACGACCGCCTGGCACCGTTGTTGGGCCTGGCGTCATGAGCGCAACCGTGCGCCGGGTGATCACCGGGGCCCTGCTGCTCGCTGCTCTGGTCGGATTCGTCTACGCCTTCACCCTCGGGCGGGGCAGCACCGACATCGTCCCCACCGGTGACGCCGTCGAGCAACTCGTGCCCCCGCAGGATTCGCAGATCTTGCGCCAGAGCGAGATCGGCATCGACCTCGCCCCCGAGTGGACCGGCGTCCTCCAGATCAACGGAATCGAGATCCCCGAGGACCAGCTCCGCCGGGTAGAAGCCCAGAACCAGGTCTTCTTCACCCCCGGTCCGGACAAGGAGATCGAGGAGCTGGCACCCGGCACCGTGAACGTGACCGCCCTCATCTGGCGTCCGGTAGCCGGGGAGACCCGCGAGGACGCCGACACCATCCGCTGGTCGTTCCAGGTGGCGTAAGGCCACTTCACCTTCGGCGGCTGGTATGGCGGCGGCAACCGCCACTTTGCTCCCCTTGCACTACTCGAGCGGGAGAGGGAGCTCGCCTGTCTCCAGGAGGTGCTCGAACCCGTCCTGGTTGAGAACGGGGATGCCGAGCTCGGTGGCCCGGTTGAGCTTGGCTTGGCCGGGGTCGGCGCCGGCCACCAAAGCCGTGGTCTTGGCCGAGACGCTGCCCGGTGCCTTGCCGCCCCTGGCCCTGATGGCCTCCTCGGCCACCTCCCGGCTGTAGTCGGGGAGGGTACCGGTCACCACGACCGAGCGTCCGGTCAGCACCTGGGGCATCGTCGGCGTCTCGACCCGACCGAAGTCGACACCGGCGGCCCGGAGCTTGTCCACCACCTGACGGTTGCGCTCGAGGGCGAAGAACCCGGCCACGCTGGCGGCGATGACCGGGCCCACCCCCTCGGTGGCCGCCAGCTCGTCCTCGCCGGCGGCGATGATGCAGTCGAGGGTGCCAAAGGCCCGAGCCAACACCTCGGCCCCGGCCGGGCCCAGGTGGCGGATGTTCAGGGCGAAGAGCAGGTTGGCCAGGGGCCGGGTCCGGGTGGCGGCGATGGCGGCCAGCAGGTTGCGGGCCGAGATGTCGGCGAATCGATCGAGCCCACCCACGTCGTCCAGGGTGAGGCGGTAGAGGTCGCCGGGGTCGGCCACCAACTCGGTGTCGAGGAGGAGCATGGCAGTGCGCTCGCCCAGCCCCTCGATGTCCATCGCCCCCCGGGAGGCGAAGTGCTCGATGCGGGCCCGGCGCTGGGAGGGGCAGTCGACGTTGCGACAGAACGTGTCGCTCTCTCCCTCCAGGCGCTGCAGGGGTTGGCCGCATCGGGGACAGTCGGACGGGAAGGTCCACGCCGGTAGGTCGGCCGGCCGCTCGGCCAGCACCGGCTTGACCACCTCGGGGATGACGTCGCCGGCCTTGCGCACGATGACCGTGTCGCCCGGGCGCACGTCCTTGGCCCGGACCTGGTCCTCGTTGTGCAGCGTGGCCTGGGACACCGTCGAGCCGCCGACGAAGACGGGGTCGAGCTGAGCGAAGGGGGTGGCCTTGCCGGTACGACCGATCGACACCATGATCGTCCGCAGGCGCGTCGTGCGCTCCTCGGGCGGGAACTTGTAGGCGATGGCCCAGCGCGGTGCTTTGGAGGTGAAGCCCAATTCGTCCCGCAGGGCCAGGTCGTCGACCTTGACCACCACGCCGTCGATCTCGTAGTCGAGGTCGTGGCGGTGCTCGAGCCAGTGCCCGCAGCGCTCGTAGACCTCGTCGAGGGTGGCGACGGTTCGGATCTCGGGGTTGACGGGAAGGCCGAGCTGGTCGAGGAGCTCCAGGGTCTCGGTGTGGGTGGCCAACGGTGGGCCGCCCTCGATGGCGCCAAGCTGGTAGGCGAACATCGACAGCTCACGGGAGGCGGTGATCGATGCATCCTTCTGACGCAGCGATCCTGCGGCGGAGTTACGGGGGTTGGCGAAGAGCTTGGCCCCCAGCTCACCCTGGCGGCGGTTGAGGGCCTCGAAGGCCGGCACCGGCATGTACACCTCCCCTCGTACCTCCAACAGGTCGGGGGCATCGCCGCTCAGGCGCTCGGGCACGGCGGCAATGGTGGCCACGTTGGCGGTCACGTCCTCGCCCACCCGTCCGTTGCCTCTGGTCGCGGCTCGGGTGAAGCGACCCTGCTCGTAGCGCAGCGACATGGCCACGCCGTCGATCTTCAGCTCGCACACGAACGAGGACGACTCTTGGACCCGGCGGGTGAGGCGCTCCCCCCAGGCCTGGAGCTCTTCGAAGTTGAAGGCGTTGTCCAGCGACATCATGGGCACCAGATGCTCGACGGGCGAGAACAGGGCGGAGGGCGCCGCCCCCACCTGTCGGGTGGGCGACTCGTCGGTCACCAGCTCCGGGTGGACCTCCTCCAACGCCCGCAGGCGCCGCGCCAGGGCGTCGTACTCGGCGTCGGAGATCTCGGGGTCGTCGAGCTGGTGGTAGCGCTGGTTGTGATGATCGACCTCGGCCCGCAGGCGGGTGACCTCCTCCGCCGGGCTCTCCATCGCCGGTGAGGCTACCGCTGCTCCCGCCCTCGGCTTCTGGTGGCAGAATCGCGGGCATCAAGGCCGGTTCCTGCCACCAGAACGAGTTGAGGCAGGCTGGCAGGGTGAAGATGAACCCGACGACGGCCCTGCCGTGGCTCCTGCGAGCGGTGTGGCTGGTGCTGCCCTTCGCTGCCGGGCCGGCGCTGGCGGCGGGCCTGGAACCACGATCGGCCGCCGTTGCCTCGACTGCGTCGGCCGGGCTGTGGCTGGGATGGGCCGCAGTGCTGGTGGCGGTGCTCGTTCCCCACCCCCTCGGGCTGACCGGACTGCGCCTCGCCGCCCCGGCGGCGATGGCCGCCGCCCTCGTCACCGTGCTCGCCGGCGAGGTCAACGGCCTCGACGCCTCCCTGGCCCTCACCTCCACCACCGTGGCCACCAGCCTGGCCCTGTTACCCGAGACGGGGACGTGGATGGTCAACGGCGGGGCCTACGGCAACGAGCGGCGCTACCTCCTTCGTCCGCCTCGCGTCCTGCTCGCCGGTCCCATCCCCCTGGCCGGGGCTGTCCTCGTGCTGGCCGTAGCAGGCGGGCCCCTCCTTCTCGCTTCTGGCCGGGCGGTGGCCGGCGGCCTGGCCCTCGCCGCCGGCCTGCCTCTGGCCCTGGTGCTCGGGCGGGCACTGCACGCCCTGACCCAGCGATGGGCCGTGCTCGTACCCGCCGGCCTGGTGCTGAAGGATCACTTCGCGGTGGTCGACCCCGTGCTCCTGCGCCGGGCCGACATCGAGGTCCTGCGCCGGGCCCCGAAGGGCAGCGACGCTCTCGACCTGACCGCCGGGGCCCCCGGCCTGGCCCTCGAGGCACGACTGACCGAGGCTCTCCCTCTGGTGCGGGTGGTGCTCGGGACGAGCCGCAGCGAGCCCGGGCGCTCGGCCGCCATGCGCTTTACCCCCACCCGTCCCGGAACCGTGCTGGCCGAAGCCCGGGCCCGGCACATCCGAGTGGGATGACGCGGCCGTAGGCTTGGCCCGTATGAGCGAGGTTGCCGGGACCAGCGCAGACGACCTGGAGGCATGGGTGCGCGACGACCTGTCACTCGATCCGGATGCCTCGGTGGCCATCGCCGAGAAGCCCGGGAACGACCCCCGCTGCTCACCCGTGGTGACCGAGGTAGCCGTGGCCAACCCCGACGGTGAGGCCTATTCGTTTCACATCGAACGTTCCCTGGCCGAGCTCGAGCGCATGGACGTCGTCGCCGCCCTAGCCTTCGGTGGCGGGCATTGAGGAAGAGTTGCGGCCCCTCCTGGAGGCCAAGGCTACGAAGTGCTCGGGCCCGTGCCGGCCTAGCTGTCTAACTGGAGATCGCTCAGGCGATGGCTTCCTTGTCGCCGCGGGCGGTGCCGCCGCCTAAGACATCGTCGCCGTAGTAAAGGACAACGCTCTGGCCCGCTGCCACCCGGGGGGCGGGAGCGGTGAAGCGGGCCACGCCGGCTTGGAGGTCGAAGGCGGCGGGGCGGGGGGTGCCGTGGGCGCTGCACTGGACCTCGACAGAACCGTCGACCGGTCCGTCCACCCACGACATCGCCTCGACCGCAACCTCGTCGGTCAGCAGGTCGTCCGCCCCGCCCACGGTGACCGTTGCCGTCCCGACGTCGACCGACACGGCGTAGCGGGGCTCGCACCCACCGGCTAGTCCCAGGCCCCGGCGCTGTCCGATGGTGACCAGCTCCGTCGCCGCCACCCAGCCCACCTCCGCCCCGCCGGCATCGATCACCCGCCCCGGCGTCATGGCCAAACGCTCCCCCAGAAACGACTGACGCCCACCCACCGAGGTGATGAAGCACACATCCTGGCTGTCGGGCTTGGCCGCCGTGCGCAGACCCAGGGCCGCCGCCCGCCGGCGCACCTCGGCCTTGTCTAGGTGGCCCACCGGCAACAGCGTGCGGGCCAGCGCCTCCTGCCCGAGCATGTGCAACACGTAGCTCTGGTCCTTAGCTGCATCGGCTCCTCGGCCCAGCCGCCAGGCCCCGTCCCGGTGCTCGATGCGGGCGTGATGACCCGTCGCCAATGCATCGAAGCCGAGGGCGTAGGCCCGGCCCAGGAGTCGGTCGAACTTGAGCGAGCGGTTGCACTCCACGCACGGGTTGGGCGTACGCCCGGCGGCGTGAGCGGCCACGTAGGGCTCGACCACCGAAGTTGTGAAGTCGTCGGCGAAGTTGAACACGAAGTGGTCGATGCCGAGCTGTTGGGCCACCCGTCGGGCGTCGTCGACGTCGGCCACCGAGCAGCACCCGGTGTCAGATGCCCCACCCCAGAGCTTCATGGTGCAGCCGGTGACGTCGTGGCCGGCGTCGAGCAGCAGAGCGGCGGCCACCGACGAATCCACTCCGCCGCTCATGGCGACGAGAACCTTCATCGGGTGTTGGTGATCACAGAGCGCTCCCGGAGCTGGGCCACCGCGTCAGGGATCACCTCCAGGGCGTGGTCGACATCGGCATCGGTGGTGGTCCATCCCAGCGAGAGCCGCAGCGAACCGTAGGCCAGCGCCCGGGACACGCCCATGGCCGCCAGCACGTGGGAGGGCTCCATGGCCCCACTGGCGCACGAGGACGCCGCCGTGGCGCACATGCCGGCCTGGTCGAGCAGCACCAGCAGGGCTTCGCTCTCAATGCCCTCGAACAGCAGCGAACACGCCCCCGCTACCTTGATGGCCCGGCTGCCAGACTCCGTGACTCCCGGCACCGCGGCCAGCAACCCGTCGGCCAGATGGTCGCGCAGGCGCCCGACCCGCTCGACGGTGACCGGGCGCTGGTCGACCGTCGCCTGCATGGCGGCGGCCATGCCCACGATGCCGGCAACGTTGTGGGTGCCACTGCGGCGCTCGCGTTCCTGGCCTCCGCCCCGCAGCAGCGGCTCGACCTCCACGCCGTTACGCACGACCAAGGCCCCCACCCCCTGGGGGCCCCCGAACTTATGCGCACTGACCGCCACTAGGTGTGCCGACACCGCCAAGGAGGCGACGTCGAGCCAGGGAAAGGCCTGTACCGCATCGGTGTGCACCACTGCACCCGGGGCCCGCTCCCCCACCAAGGCAGCTGCTTCGGCCAAGGGCTGGATGGTTCCCACCTCGTTGTTGACCAGCATGAGCGACACCACGCCGACCTGGCCATCGAGGGCGGCGTCGAGGGCGGCCAAGTCGATACGCCCGTCGACATGCACCGCCACCACCCGGCCCCCCAGCGCCTCGACCGGGTAGAGCACGGCGTGGTGCTCGACCGCGCTGCACACCGCCAAGCCACCCTGGCGAGCGACAACACCGGTGATCGCCAGGTTGTCGGCCTCGGTGCCACCGCCGGTGAAGACCACCTCCCCGGGTTCGGCTCCGAGGCAGCTCGCCACGGTGTCCCGGGCCTCCTCGATGGCCTGGCGGGCGGCGCGGGCGAGGGCGTGGCCGCCCGACGGGTTGCCGAAGCGGCCACCGAGGTACGGAGCCATCGCCTCGGCGCACTCCGGTCGCATCGGCGTGGTGGCGGCGTGGTCGAGGTAGGTGACCATGGTTGCGAGGGTACCGGCCGCCTCCCATCGCCTCCCCTCCCGGTCTTTGTCGCGTTCGCCACAGTGCAGGTGCTTTACGCGACAAAGAACGCCCAGGTATCAGGCCTGAGGGAGGATGGGAGGCGCCCCGGCCCGAGCCTGGTGGACGGCAGCCACGCAGGCGAGGAAGGCCTCGGGGTGGGTGTCCGGTGGTGGGGTGTGGCCCATGTGGCCGGCGACGGTGGTGGCGATCTGTACTCCCAGGGCGTGGCGGGTCTCGGGGGGCAAGCTGGCAGCCCGCAGGAGGAACGACCGCACGGCGATGTGATCGTCGTCGGTGAGGCCGGCGGGGTCGAGGGTGGCGGCGTAGGGCTCATAGCCGGGAGGGACCTGAAACGACACCGGCGTGGGCGCCCGGGCGCCGGTGCGCTGGCGCAGCACGAGGGTGCCGGCGGCCAGGTCTCCCAGGCGTTGATTGTCGCGACTGAACAGCACGCTGAGCACGGCTCCCGCCCCGCTGGTGAGGTAGAGGTCGACCGGGATGAGGAACCCTCGCACGGCGGCATGGCGGAAGCGGATGGGGGCGCCCTCGGTGGTGACCACCCGAAGGCCGAGCGCAGCCTTGCCCGGCGTTCGGCCGCGCCACAACGTCTCGAAGGCGATCGGGTAGCCGAGCAGGACCACCGTGAACACCAGGAGCGCCACCACGATCCCGCCGGTGGCCGAGGTGCCGGAACCGGCTAGGGCGACCAGGGGGATCGACGCCACCATCAACAGCACGCCCTGGATGGCCAGGTCGATCATCACCGCCAGCGTCCGTGAGCCGAGACCCGCAGTCTCGAACTGCAGCACCACCGCCTCGGGGGTGATCAGCCGCGGTGGCGCCTCTGACATCGGACCGAGGGTACCGTCGAGGCGGGATGGACCTCGATCGCTTCCTCGCCGCCCACGGCCCGGCGTGGGAGCGCCTGGCCCAGCTGACGGCCCGGGCCAACCGGGGGGGGATGCGCCGCCTCGACGCCGCCGAGCTCGACGAGCTGGTGGCCCTCTACCAGCGCACCTCCACCCATCTGTCCCTCGCCCGGACCTACGCCCGCGACCCCGGGCTGGTGATGCGCCTGACGGGACTGGTGGCGTCGGCGACGTCGGTCGTCTACGGCACCCGCCCCCGCACCCTGCAGGCCTTCGGCCGGTTCTTCACCACCACCGTCCCCGCCGCCGTGTGGCACCTGCGGCGCTTCGTCGCCGTCAGCGCCCTGCTCCTGATGGTTCCCGCCCTGGCCATGGGGCTGTGGCTGGACATGTCACCCCGCGCCGTCGATGCCGCCGCCCCCGCCGCCGTCCGTGAGTCGTTCCTCCAGGAGGACTTCGAGGCCTACTACTCCTCGGCCCCGGCGTCGGAGTTCGCCGCCCAGGTCTTCACCAACAACGTCCGGGTCGGCGTCATGGCCTTCGCCGGCGGGATCTTGGCCTGCCTGCCCACCGCCTTCGTCCTCGTCTTCAACGGCGCCAACATCGGCGTGGCCGGAGGGCTGTTCGCCGCCGCCGGCGAATCGCCACGGTTCTTCGGGCTGATCCTGCCCCACGGTCTGCTGGAGCTGACGGCGGTGGCCATCGCCGGAGCCGGCGGCCTGGCCCTGGGTTGGTCGTGGCTCGTGCCGGGCGACCGTCTGCGCCGCGACGCCCTGGCCGAAGAGGGCCGTCGGGCCGTGGTCGTGGTCCTCGGTCTGGTGGCGGTCTTCGCCGCCGCCGGCCTCATCGAGGGCTTCGTCACCGGCCGACCCTGGCCCACGGGGCTGCGGGTCGGCATCGGGGTGGTCGTCTGGGCCGCCTTCGGCCTCTACGTGGTCACCCAGGGGCGACGCGCCGCAGCCGCAGGTCTCACCGGCCTCCTCGACGAAGAGCCGGCGAAGAACGGGTGATCTAGCGAAACAGGGCGTCGACGGTCAGTTCAAATCCGTCGAGCAGCGGGGTGGCGAGTACCTCGCCCGGACCTAGCTCGACGTCCACGTCGAACATCGCCGAGTCGGTCCGGCTGCGCCGGTAGACCAACATCGCGCGCGCCGGCGTGTCGACCAACCACAGCTCGGCCACACCAGCGCGTTCGTAGACCGCTCGCTTGGGCCCGATGTCGTAGCGCCAGGTTCCGGCGGAGCGCACCTCCACGACCAGGTCCGGAGGCCGCTCGCTGCTCGCCGCCGCCATGTCCGGGCCATTGCCCTCAGCCGCCCACCAGACATCAGGGACGTAGAGGTTCGACTCGGCCAGGATCCAGTTCCCTCCGATGCTGGCGGTGCCCCGGCCGGGCCCGGCCTCGGTCCACTCAGCCAGCGCCCGCAGGATCCGAACGACCATCTCCTGATGCCGGAACGTCGGATCGTTCACGACCACCTCCCCCTCGACGAGCTGGGCCCCCCGGGGCCACTCGTGGGCCCGGAACTCCTCAACGCTGAGGCCCGTGATCGTGCTCACCCCCCGCAGGCTACCCGTGGCCGCCAGCCCCCCCGAGGGGCCGCCGGCCACCCCAGCCGCCGAAGGCGGCCCCATCCTGGCTGGCGGCATGCGGGCGAAGCCCGCCAGGAAGGTGTTCAGTGTTCCGGCCGGTGGCTCCGCCGCCGGTCGGAACGCAACCAAGCTCGGTCGAACGGAGCGAGCGAAGCGAGTGAGTGAGACCGATTCGTCAGAGACGCCCGGTGGCCTTGACCCGCAGGTAGGCGTCAGCCAGGCGGGGGGCCAGCTCCCCGGGCGGGGCGTCGACGACGGTGGCGCCGAGGGCCCGCAGCCGAGCGGCCACCCGGCGGCGCTCGGCCAGGGCGGCGATGGCGGCGGCCTTGCGGTAAGCGCCCCCGGCATCCTTTGGCGACGACGCCGCCCACCTCGCCACCGCCGGGTCGACGACGGAGGCGACCACCACCAGATGGTGGCGGCCGATCAGAGGCAGTGCGGGCAGGAGGGTCTCGGTGAAGGCCTGTTCGCCCAGCTCGGTGCATAACACGAGCAGGCTGCGGCGCCGAAAGCGGGACAGGGCGGTGCTGAAGGCCTTGCGGTAATCACTTTCGGCCAGCACCGGCTCAAGCTGGTAGAGCGCCTCGATCACCCGGGCCAGCTGGCCGGCACCGTGGCGGGGTCCGACCACGGCCCGTACGTCCCGATCGAAGGCCAACAGCCCGGCTCGATCGCCCAGCCGGCTAGCCACGTGCGTCAACATCATCACGGCGTCCATGGCGTGCTCGACGCGAGGCACGCCGTCCACCTGGGCCGCCATGGTGCGGCCGTTGTCGAGCAGGCAGAGCACCGTCTGGTTGCGCTCGGCCCGGTAGGTGCGGACGATGGCCCGACCGGCGCGGGCCGTGGCCGCCCAGTCGATGCGCCTGGCCTCGTCGTCGACCGTGTAGTCCCGCAGGGCATCGAATTCAGTGCCCCCGCCTCGTCCCGCCGCCGAGCGCAAGCCGGCGTCGAGGAGTCGGGCCCGGTTGATCCGTAGCTCGGCCTCGGCCGCCGAGCGGTACCGAGGATGCACCGCCAGCACGGCCGGAAGACGCATCTGACGTTGGCGAGCGGCGAGCCCGAGGGGCCCGTCCACCCGCACCGCCACCTCGGACACCTCGAAGCGGCCCCGTCGACGGGGACAGATGGTGGTGGCGGCCTGGGCCTGGCCCCTGGCGGGGACCACCAGGCGGGCCCGACGGGACTCGGCGCCAAGCGATGGCGCCAGCTCGTCGGCCAGGGCGACGGCGACGCCCCGCCCGCTCGGGTTGTGAAGCCGCCACACCACCTCGGCCTCGGCACCGAGCGAGACCACGGACGGCAGCTCCCGCTCTAGGCGCAGCGCCTCTGGTCGTACCGCTCGGGACCAGTCGATCCCTGCCACCATCACCAACACGGCGTTGGCGGCCAACAGAGCGGGAACCGCACCGTCGGGGACGAACAGCAGAGGGACGACCAGCGCCAGCGCCAGCAGCGCCAGGCGGCGGGTGGGGACGGGCACGGCCTACCGGGGGACGGGGACGGTGGCGAGGATGCCGTCGAGAACGCCGTCGGCGCTGGCTCCCTCCAGCTCGACCTCGGGGCGCAGCACCAGGCGGTGACGCAGGGTGGGACGGGCCATGGCCTTGGCGTCGTCGGGCGTCACGTAGTCACGGCCCGACAGCCACGCCCACGCCTTGGTGGCGTGCAACAGCATGGCCGCCCCCCGGGGGGAGGCGCCCAGCGTCACCGAGGGCGACTCACGCGTCGCCCGGGCCAGGGCCACGATGTAGGCCAACACCTGGTCCTCGCAACGGATGGCGCCGATCTCCTCCCGGGCGTCGGCCAGGTCGGCGGGACCGGCCACGGCGGTGATGCCGGTGGCGGCCAGGTCGTGGGGATCGAGCCCGCGGTCGTGACGGGCGAGGATCGCCTGCTCGGCCTCGGCATCGGGATAGCGCACGACCAGCTTGAACAGGAAGCGGTCGAGCTGGGCCTCGGGCAACGGGTAGGTGCCCTCGTATTCCACCGGGTTCTGGGTGGCGATCACGATGAAGGGATCGGGCAGCAGGCGCGCCACGCCCTCCACCGACACCTGGCGCTCCTCCATGGCCTCGAGCAGCGCCGACTGCGTGCGCGGTGGGGTCCGGTTGACCTCGTCGGCCAGCAACAGGTTGGTGAACACCGGACCTTCCCGGAAGCGGAAGGAGGCGGTTCCCGCCCGCTGCTCGAGGATCGACTGGCCGAGGACGTCGGCCGGCATGAGGTCGGGGGTGAACTGCACCCGCCGGGTCTCGAGGTCGAGAGCCGCAGCCAGCGCCTTGACCAGCAACGTCTTGGCTACGCCGGGGACGCCCTCGAGCAGCACATGACCCCGGACCAACAAGGCCGCCACCAGGCCGCTGAGCACCTGTTCCTGGCCCACCACCACCTTGGCCACCTCGTGGCGGATGGCCAGGACAGCCTCTCGAGGACTAGCAGCGGACTCAGGCATGGACGACCTCCTGGTGCAGGGCTTCGGCTTCGGCGGCGTGGGCCACGAGGGCGTCGGGGCCGGCGAGGTGAGGCGGGACCATGGCCGCGTGTACCCGCTCCACGGGCACTCCGGTACGGGCGGCCGCCACCTGCGCCACCTGGGCGACGGGGGCGTCGCCGCCCAGACCGAGGCGCTCGGCCAGGCGCCGGCGGAGATCGTCACCCACCAGGCGCGCCGCCTCATCGTGATGACGGGCCTGTTGCAGGAGGTTGCCCACGGCCACCACCAGCTCGGAAGATTTGAGCGTCACCGGCTGGGTTTCGACCACCGGAGACCCCAGGCGACGTGCCCGCCACAGGACGTAGAGACCGAAGGCCACCCCCAGCTGGGCCAGGGACGCCTTGACGTTGTCGCTTACCAGCTCAGCCAGGCCGTCGTCGCCTCCTCCCGGCACCGGGGGCCGGAGGAAGGTCACCGTCGTGCCCACCCGGGGTGCAAGCAGCACCGCGGCGAGGACGGCATTGTCGGCGTCACCGAGGGCCTGGTTGGTGAAGAGCCCGGCACCACCGAGAGCGACGATGCTTCCTTCTCCTCGAGAGGCGAGGGCCAGAAAGGCGCTGTCGTCGCGAAGGAAGCACCCCTCGGTGCCGGGGATCAACCCGTAGCCGATGCTGCCGGTCGGGGGTTCCACCTCGGCAACCGACTCCAGCGCCGGGAGGTCACACGTGTCGTCGAAGGGAGCCTCCACCAGCCCGAAGCCGGAGGGGGCCTCGACGGGGAAGGGATGCAGCGCCGAAAGCGGATCGGCCACCACGAGGGTGCCCCCCGCCTCCACCCACGCCTCGACCTCGATCCGACGGGCCTCGCCGAGGTCGTCGGTGAGCACCAGGGCGACGTCGTCCTCTGCTGGCGGCGCCTGGTCGCTCACCTCGACCTCCGCTCCCAGCTCTTCGAGCAACAGCACCAGGGCCTTGGTGCCGAGCGGACCGCTCGACGCCGGATCGAGAGGCGGGCCCTGGTTCGCCGGGCGACCGATCAGGACCACGCCGAGCACCACGGCAGCCACGAGCAGGGCCAGAGCGACCCAACGGCGGGAGGTCACGATGGCCCCACCCCCGACAACACCCGTGCCGAAAGGGCTTGGAGGCGCTTGGCCTGCACGGCGTCGGCCGGACGGTCGCCGTACCAGGCGTCTTCGAAGAGCGCAGTGGCGGCATCGAAGTCCGCCGCCGCCGCTGGCGCCGCCGCCGCCACTTGGCGTCGGTAGTCACCGGCTGAGCGTCCCGGTGCATCAACGACTAGTCCCCGACCGGCGAGCTCGGCCACCAATGCCCGCCACCGGCACCGCAATGCCGCCCTCCAGCGACCGGCAGCCTCGTGGGCGTCGGCGTCAGCACGCCAGTCAACCGCCGGCCGCCGACCACTGCTCGCAGGTGTGGCCGCCAGAGCCGGGTCGGAGCGTAAGCCGCGAGAGAAGCGCACGGCCAGCGCAACGGTGGCCGCCACCAGCAAGGCCACGATGGCCCACCCGACGGCACTGCCGTCACCGGCGAACAAGACATCGAGCACTGCGCCGAGGCGCTCGGCCAAGAGGTCGCGTCCTCGCTCCCCAGCCGAACGGGGCGCAGGCGCGAACTCGGGTCGGGCCAGGATCCGCTCGATCGCCTCGTGCACTCGCTCCGTACTGGATTCAGGCGCGACCAGTGCGCTAGCGGGCACGCGCACCTTGGCGGGAGAGCTCGGTGGCGATGATCTGGAGATCGAAGCCCTCGGTGCGGATGCGGAGGTCGAAGTAGATCAACGTGGCAGCGATGGCGACGATCGGTCCGGAGACCAGGGAGGCGAGGATGCTTCCCGCCGCCAGCACGATCCAGCCGTACTCCAGACCGAGGAAGAGACCGATCACGCTGGGGACGAATGAGAGGGCCCCGCCCACCAGGGCGGTGATGAGACCAGCCAGGAGGCTGATCCCGAGGACGGACCAGAACCGGTGGCGGACCAGCGTCCACGATCGGCGCACCCCGGCGACGGGCCCGAGATCTTCGACCATGATGGCTGGCGCCACCGCCACCGAAAGGGCGGAGACCGCCAGCAGTACCGGACCAAGAAGCAACAGAGCGAAGAACCCGAGCCCGACCACCAGGCCGATTCCGGCGTCGGCGACCAGCAGGGCGACGTACCCGAGGCCGACCAGGAGGATCGGGATGTGACAGAGAAACCATCCACCGAGCAGGGCCCCGGACCTCCGTAGCGTCCGAGCCAAGGCGGGCCCGGCCGTCAGCGTCTCGCCGAGGTACGAAGCCGCCACCACCTGGCTGATGGCCCCGGCCATGAAGGCCACCATGAGGAGGCTGGGGATGCCGATGGCGAGCGAGGTCCAGAGGTCGGGGGTGTTGGCGAAGGGCTGAGCGGCGTCCGTGCCAAGCAGTGAGGGGTCACCGAGGGCATCGAAGAGGCTGGCACCGTTGAGGGCGTCGCGCTGCAACCAGGCCCCGACGAGCTGGATGGGCACGCTGAAGAGGGCAACGATCGCCACGATGGTGGCGGTCTCGGCCTTGAACAGCTTGAAGACCCCGTCGAGGATGTCGCCGACCGTCATCGGATGCAGCGGCAGTGGCCCGGTGCGGGCGCTGCCGGCCTTGACCGGGGGCGGCGGCGGGCCGTAGCCCGGCGGGGGGCCGTAGCCGGGTGGCGGGCCATAGCCGGGTGGCGGCGCCGGCGGCTCGATCGGGGCCCAGCCGGGGTCGACGGGGTCGTGTCCGGGGCCCTCGGTGGGGGGAGGCTCGGCCACCCGTGCATGGTAGTGACACTGCACCAGAATTTCGTGACGTCTCGCTCATCCAACTAGGAAGGTCACGTGGAAGGCTTGGGGGCGGACAGCTACGGCGAGTCCTTTGCCGACGTCTATGACGAGTGGTACGGCGACGTATCCGACGTCGAGGCCACGGTGGATACCGTGGTCGCCCTGGCCGCCGGCGAGCCGGTGCTGGAGCTCGGCATCGGTACCGGGCGACTCGCCCTTCCCCTGGCCGCCCGGGGCCTGGAGATCCACGGCATCGACGCTTCGCCGGCCATGGTCGCCCGCCTACGGGCCAAGCCCGGCGGCGACACCATCCTGGTGACCATCGCCGACTTCGCCGACGTGGAGCCGGAGTGGCCCGGACCCTTCGGCGTGGTCCTGGCCGCCTACAACACCCTGTTCAACCTGACCACGGCCGCTTCCCAGCGCCGCTGCTTCGCCAGCACCGCCCGACGCCTGCAGCCTGGAGGCGCCTTCGTGGTCGAAGCCTTCGTCCCCAGCTCCGAGCCCGACGGGATCGACGGCCAGGTCACGCCTTCGGTCATCGAGGCCAGCCGGGTGGTGCTCCAGGTCACCCGGCGCCACCCCGGCCTCCAGACGGTCGAGGGATCAACGATCTCCATCACCGAGGCTGGCATCCGCCTGCGACCCTGGCAGATCCGCTATGCCCGACCAGCAGAGCTTGACGCCATGGCCGACGCTGCTGGCCTCGTCCTGGCCTCCCGCCACGCCGGCTGGCAAGGCGAAGCGTTCGGCCACGACAGTTCCAGGCACGTCTCGGTCTATCGCCTCGCCGACGACGCTTCTTGACTCGAACCACGGGGCGCGACCGGTGGCGGCGTCTCTGGCTCTAATGTCCGCCGTGGTGGACCAGAGTGCAGGCAGCGATGACGACAACGAAGCGAGGCCCGCCTTCCGCATCCCGCCGGCGCCGGACGACCGCCTATGGCGCCACCCCACCGAAGTGGCCCCCGCTCCGCCACCCGGTACACGAAGAGCGGCGACAACATCATGGAGCGTGGTCCTCTTGTCGAGCCTGGCCGGTTCGGTGCTCACCTTCGGCCTCGTGGCCGCCAGCGGCGCCATGGATCGGCAGGAGACCCAGCCCGGCGTGGAGCGAGAGGCGGTACCCGTCGTGGCCCCCACCGGAGCTGGGGCCGCCCTGGAACCGGTGGTGCAGATCGCCGAGGACGTCAGCCCCGCCATCGTGCGCATCGACGTCAGTGGCGACCGAAGCGGGACCGGGTCGGGTGTGGTGTTCCGGGACGACGGCTACCTGCTCACCAACTCCCATGTGGTCGAAGGCGCCCAACGCATCCAGGTGGTCCTGGCCGACGGTAGCGAGCGCCGCGGGACGTTGGTCGGCGCCGATCGCCTCACCGACGTCGCCGTGGTGAAGATGGATGGTGCCGGGCCCTTCCCTGTCGCCGTCTTGGGTTCGGCCGCCTCGCTGCGCGTGGGCCAGGCGGCCGTGGCCATCGGCTCCCCGCTCGGGCTCATCGGGGGGTCGTCGGTGACCACCGGGGTGGTCAGCGCCCTGGGTCGAAGCGTCCCCACACCCGAGGGTCCTCCCCTGCTCGACATGATCCAGACCGACGCCGCCATCGCGCCGGGCTCCTCGGGTGGGGCGCTCTTGGACGGGAAGGGCTCGGTCATCGGGATCACCACCGCCATCGCCGTGTCCGACGCCGGGGCGGAGGGCCTTGGCTTCGCCACCCCGATCGACATCGCCCGCTCCGTAGCGGACGACATCATCACCACCGGCCAGGCTGTCCACGTGTGGCTGGGCATCGAAGGGCGCGACCTTGACTCCACCTCAGCCGAGACTCGTGGCCTCGACGGTGGAGCAGTCGTGGTCGACGTGGTCGAGAACAGCCCGGCCTCCACCGCCGGACTGACCGCCGACGATGTCATCGTGGCCATCTCGGGCAAGCCGGTGATGTCGATGTCGGCCCTCGTGATCGCGCTTCGTGAACGCGAGCCCGGCGAGCGCATCGATCTCGAGGTGGTGCGCCAGGGCGACCGTTCGACCATCTGGGTCGAGCTCGCCAGTCGACCAGCGAACTAGTGTCCTGTCAGGTCACTAGCCGAGAGCGGAGTGCGTGCGGCGACGAGCACGGCGACGAGTGCGGCGACGAGCACGGCGACGAGTGCGGCGGACGAGCACGGTGACCGCAAACAAAGTCCCCAGCGTGGCGGCCATCCCCCCGCCGAGGGCTAGTTCGCGCCGGTGCTTGGAATCGAGCCGGCTCCACGTCGTGACCGGGAAGGAGTCCAGCAGCGCCTGGGCTCCGCTGTGAGCCGGCTCCCATCCCTCGGCGCGCAGGCGATCGCCGGCGACCACCCACGGATAGGTGGCGTAGGCGACCCACTCGGGCGCCACCCCGCCGAGTCCCCGAGTCCAGCACCACCGGGCCAGGGCACCGGCGATGACCGGCGGCATGGGAAGGCGCACCGGGGTTCCGGCCAGGGCCTGGATCTCCCGGCCCGTCAGCCAACCGGCGGGAGCCACGTTGTAGATCCCGTCGAGGTCGCGTTCCACACCCAGCACGACCGCCGACGCCAAGTCGTCGACATGGACGAATTGGGCCGGCGCCTCGGCGTCGCCCACGCCCCAACGGGTCGCCGCCCGTAGCGCCACCGCCACCCACTGCTCGGCATCGTCGCCCACCACCTGGGCCGGTCGCAGCACGGTCAGGGTGACTCCCGCGTTCCCGTCCACCCACTCTCCCCAACGGCGCTCGTTCTCGGCCTTGCCCAATGCGTAGTCGCCACCCGGGTTCGGACGGAGGGCGGCATCCTCGGTGAGGGGCACGGGATTGTTGGGCCAGGCGCCATAGACGGCGGCGCTGGAAACCGCCACGACGTGTCGTACTCCCGCGGCCACGGCCGCCTCGACCAGGCGCCTGCCCTCGGCGCCGGACCCGTCGTCTGGGGTCGGGCATGGCCAGCGATCGAGGTGGACGAGCGTGGTGACGCCCGCAAGGGTCGTCCCACCGGCCTCATCCTCGTCGAAAGCATCGAGGGCAAGAACCCCGTTCACGGAGGTCGAGGCCTCCAGGAGGGTGACCACATGACGGCCGAGGGTGCCCCGCGCTCCAACCACGGCGACCCTTCGATGGTGGGATGTCTTAGGCATCGGCCCTACCATGCCCTTATGGCCGACCGTGGTCCATTCGGCGACAATCCTTTCGAGGGCATGCCCTTCCTCGGCGACCTGGCACGCATGCTCCAGTCGCAGGGCCCCCTGAGCTGGGACGCCGCCCGCCAGTTCGCCACCCAGGTGGCCACCAACGGGGTGGCCGAGGCCAATCCTGAGCCGCTGGAGCGCATCCGCCTCGAGGCGCTGTCCCGAGTCGCTGAGCTTCGGGTGTCCGACGCCACCGGGCTCAGCGCCTCTCCCAGCGGTGCGGCGGTGACCTTTGTCCCCGTCACCCGCGCCGAGTGGGCCCGCCGCACCCTTGACGCCTACCGACCCCTTTTGGAACGCCTCTCGGCGTCGCTGACCGCAGCCGGCACCGCCGCCGCTGGCGCCGGCGAGGATGACGCCTCGACTGACCCCACTGCCCAGATCCTCGGAGGGATCTTCTCCATGATCGGCCCGATGATGCTGGGCATGCAGTCGGGGGCCATGGTCGGCCATCTGGCCAGCCGATCGCTCGGCCAGTACGACCTTCCCCTGCCCCGGCCCCCCTCCGACCAGCTCCTGGTGGTGAGCGCCAACGTGGAATCCTTTGGCGAGCAGTGGAGCCTGCCCGCCGACGACCTGCGACTGTGGCTGTGCCTGTCCGAGCTGACCACCCACACCATCCTCGCCGTTCCCCACGTCCGCTCCCGCCTCGAGCAGCTGGTGTTGGACTACATCGGTGCCTTCCGGGTCGAGCCCGGGGCCCTCGAGGCCAGCCTGGGCAACGTCGACCCGTCGGACATGGGCGCCCTGCAGCAGGCGCTGGGCGATCCCTCGGCCTTGCTGGGGGCCATCCAGTCGCCAGAGCAACGGGCCATGCTGCCCCGCCTGGAGGCACTGATCGCCACCATCGTGGGATACGTCGATCATGTGATGGACAACGTCGGGCCCACGCTTCTTGCCTCTTACTCAATGCTCACCGAGGCCCTGCACCGCCGGCGGGTCGAGGCCGGCAGCGCCGACCGCTTCGTCGAGCACCTCTTCGGCCTGGAGCTGGGTCGCACCCAGTACGAACGAGGTGCGGCCTTCGTGCGGGGTGTGGCCGAACGGGCCGGCAGCGACGGCCTGGCCCGGCTGTGGCAGTCGGAGCGGGAGCTGCCCACCCCCGCCGAGGTAGACGCCCCCGGCCTGTGGCTGGCGCGGATCGACATCGACGTCGAACCATAGGGGTCTCGCGATTCATCCCACCTCGATGATCTCGATGCCGACGATCTGCCCGTCGGCTACGTCGACGGTGGCGACGGTGGGATGCGCCTGCGCCCGCTTGTCGGTCGGTGAGCCGGGGTTGAGGAGCCACTGGCCGTCGACGCCCTCGGCGTTCCACGGGATGTGGCTGTGGCCGAAGACCACCAGAGCCGAACGGGGGAAGCTGCGACGCAGTCGGGCCTCGCGGCCCCGACGGGGCCCGCTGTCGTGCACCATGCCCACGGCCACGCCGTCGAGGTCGATATCGAGGCGTTCCGGGAGCAGGCCGGCGAGCTCGTCGTCGTTGTTGCCGAGTACGGCGTGGACCGGGGCGTAGCCCGCCAAGAGATCGAGGACATCGCCGGTGAGGATGTCCCCGGCGTGGAGGACGACGTCGGCCCGTTCCAGCTCGGACAGAGCGGCGTCGGGCAACCGCCGTCGAGAGCCAGCACGGAGGTGGGTGTCGGCCAGGACGACGGCTCTCACGGCTTGGGTGGGGGGCCGGCCTGCTCGACCCCCTTGGTCCGGTGCGCCTGCTCGGTCCGCTCCGCCCGATCGGCCAGACGTTGGGATGCCAGTGATCGCCCGGCGGCGACGGTGGACGTCAGGCGCGCGGTGCTCATGCGACGCCCGGTCGAGTACAGGAACGCCGCCAGACCGGTCAGGATGCCGATGCCGGCGTAGCCCACGGGGAGCGGGATGGGCAGCAGGACCGGCAGGAAGGCCCCGGCCACCCACACCAGTTGGAACTGGGCCTCGAAGCGGGCGAAGGACGCCCCCTGGTTGGCGTCGGGGGCGTCGCGTTGGACGATCGAGTCGAAGCAGAGCTTGGCGGCACTGGCCCCGAGGCCCACCACGGCGGCAAGGACCGCAGCCGAGACCCTGCCCCCCAGCCAGATCGCCAGCACCGCTCCTGCCGTCACCGTCACCATGCACCCGAGCAGGATGCGCTCCTCCCGTACCCGTTGGCGCAGGCGGGGGGCGATGAGGGCGCCCACCAGCGAGCCCACCGCACCGGCGGCCAGCACCAGACCGAACCACCAGGCGGGAGCATCGTCGGCCCGTAGGGCGAAGGCCATTAGAAAGGACAAGAAGCCGACCACCGCCCGCAGCACGGCCATGGCGCTGCCGGCCAAGAGGATCCCGGCGCCCCGCAGCTCGGCTTGACCCATGGGATCGGCTCGACCGGTCGCCACCCGAGTGCGCGGGATGCGATAGGCCGACAGGGTCGTGGTGGCGAAAGCTGCCGCCGCCAGACCGAGGACCCACTCCGGTCCCACCTGCAACAGGGCCACGCCGGGTATGGCGGCCAGCAGCCCCACCACCCCGCTGATGAGCGCCAGCTTGGAGTTGGCCCCCACCAGCTGGGACTCGTCCCGCACGAGCCCCGGCACCAGCGATGTCCGGGCCACTTGGTAGCCCTTGGCCGCCACCAACACCGTGAAAGCCTCGGGAAACAGCAGAACCCCGCCCAGGTCGTCGATCATGAGCAGGCACACTCCGGCCCGCACCGCTCCGGATATGACCACCATCGAACGGCGGCCGCCAGCCCGGCGGTCGATCCATGGCCCGATGAGGGGGGCGACCAGGGCGAAGGGAGCCATGGTCAGGACCAAGTAGAGGGCCACCTGGGTGCGAGCGGCTCCGGGGGAGATGGAGAAGAACAGCGAGCCGGCCAGGGCGATGGCCACCAGGGCGTCGCCCGCCGTGGACAACGCGTGGGTGCGGGCCAGCCGGGCAAAGGGTGGGGTCATCCCGGCCACGGGGCGAGGAGGGCGCAGGGCACGCCAACCGGGAGGGGCGTCCACCGTCGCCATGGTAGAGGCGCTACCGGCGCCGTTTGGGGCGTCAGCGCCAGGGCGTAGACCGCGGCTTGCCCCTCAGCCCTCCATCCAGCTGATGATGCCGTTCACGAAGTCGTCGAGATCGCCGAGCCGGTCGAGGTTGGCCACCACGATCCGGTCGGGTGGGCGATGTCAACACATCCCTCGATCGGCCTCCACGTCTCACTGGTCCATTCCTCCAGTGTGACCGAGAGCAACCTCAGAGGCGCGGGCGC
This sequence comes from Acidimicrobiales bacterium, assembly GCA_038233555.1. Taxonomy (GTDB): domain Bacteria; phylum Actinomycetota; class Acidimicrobiia; order Acidimicrobiales; family CADCSY01; genus JADDRA01. Next base: position 7,215 of record JBBSLT010000012.1, on the reverse strand, counting down.
TCGTACTTGTAGCCGAGGCCCCGGATGGTAACGATGCGGGTGGGGGCGCCAGGGTCATCCTCCACCTTGGAGCGGAGTCGCTTGACGTGGACGTCGAGCGTCTTGGTGTCACCCACATAGTCGGCTCCCCACACCCGACTGATGAGGGTTTCCCTCGGCAGCACCCGCCCGGCGTTGGCCAACATGAGCTCGAGCAGCTCGAACTCCTTGAGCGGGAGTGTCACCCTGCTTCCCCGCACCGTCACCTCGTGGCGATCAGCGTCGAGGTGCACGTCGCCCACCTCGACCACCGCGTTCGCCGCGTCGTCGTCCACCTCGATGTCAACGGGAACCCGGCGCAGGGCGGCCCGAATGCGAGCCACCAGCTCACGCAGCCGGTAGGGCTTCGAGACGTAGTCGTCGGCTCCTACCTCGAGGCCGACCACGGTGTCGATCTCCGACGACTTGGCCGTGACCATGATGATGGGGACGGTGGAGCGGGTTCGGAGAGCTCGGCACACGTCGATGCCCGACATTCGGGGCAACATCACGTCGAGCAGCACCAGGTCGGGCTGGATGAGGTCGAACAGCTCGATGGCCTCTGCGCCATCCCGGGCCACCCGGACCTCATAGCCCTCCCGCTGCAGGCCCACCACCAGCGCGTCGACGAAGGACTCCTCGTCCTCGACCAGCAAGAGCGTCGGCGGCGACTCCGAGGTGACGGTCATGACATCTCCGTGGGTACCCTGCGTCGGCGCACGTCGTCCGGCCGACCCACCCCGTAATGCGGTCCTGCTGGTAGCCGCAGCGTGAACACCGATCCCTCCCCTTCCCGCGACGCGACGCGGATGTTCCCGTTGTGGTTGGTGGCGACATGGCGGACGATGGCCAGACCCAGACCGGTCCCGCCCGTCTCCCGGCTCCGGGCTCGATCCACCCGATAGAAGCGCTCGAACACCCTCTCCAGATCGCGCCCGGGGATGCCGATCCCGTAGTCCCGTACCTCGATCTCGACGAAGTTGGCGTCGTCCCACGAGCGGACCTCGACGGTGGAGCCCCCGTCGCTGTACTTACAGGCGTTGTCCAAGAGGTTGGCCAGAGCCGAGACGAGCTGGCGCTGGTCGCCCTTGACCGTGGGCCAGCGCGGAACCTCGTGGGCATCCAGGGTGATCCCTCGGGCGTGGGCCAGGGGCCGCACCCGCTCGATCGCTTCGACCACCAAGGCGTGGACAGCGACAGGCTCTCGGGTCGGCGACTCTTCCGCCTCGATGCGGCTGAGGTCGAGGAGGTCGTCGATGATGCGACCGACCCGGAACGCCTCGCCCGTCATCCGTTCGGCCAAGCGCCGGACCACCACGGCATCGTCCTCAGAAGCGATGGTGTCGGCCAGGAGCCCGAGAGCGCCCACCGGCGTCTTGAGCTCGTGGCTGATGTTGGCCACGAAGTCTCGCCGGATCGCCTCCAAGCGGTGCCGCTCGGACACGTCGTCCACGACTACCACCGCCCCCGCCTTCCGCTCGCCGTCACCCAGGGGGAAGGCCGAGAGCACGAGCACCCGCCGGGGCGGCCCGTAGATCTCGAGCGTCCGGCGCTGGGGCTCGCCCCCGGCGACGGCGTCAAATTGCTCCTGGACGGCCTGCTCCACCACTGCCTCGCCGTGCCGCCCCCGGACGTAGGCCACCGCCGCCCGGTTGCGGAACTCCTCCCGGCCCGCCTCGTCGCAGATCACCACCCCTTGGGGGATGGCCTCGATGGCGCCAGCCGAACGGGACAGGTTCGCCCGGGCCTCGGCCAGACGCTCGGTACCGGCCGCGGCCCTGCTCTCCAAAGCCGTCATGACGGCCTGCAAGGCGCTCTGGGATGTCACGGCCTCGGCCTCATCGTCAGCCTGGGGGTCGAGACTGGACAGCACTCCCTCAAGACGAGCGACCAGAGAACGGCGAACCACCAAAGCGCCCATCACCACGGCGGTCAACGCCAACGCCAGCACCAACGCCGCCGCCATCCACACGGCTCGGGCTCCTATCCCGAACGGGTCGGAAGACGGCGCTCGAGGGCCGCCGCCGCCTCCGGGCACTCGAGAGAACCGACCCCGGTGAGAGAAGTCACCGAGGCATAGCCCGCCATCACCAGGGCGGTATCACTGCCTTCGGGTGCGTCGTCGCGCTCGTTCGCCTCGCCGTCGCCGTCGGCATCGCCCATCAGCTCCATCTGGAGCCCGTCCTTGCCGTCGACGATGGCGGCCCGCACCGTGCCGAAGGGGGCGAGGAAGCCGTGGCCCACCCCCCGGACGTCGTCGAGGCGGACGTTGGGCACGTTGAGGTTCACCACCGTGCACGGTGGCTGGCTCGTCAACCACCCGAGGGCGGCCACGGCCAGCTCACCGGCCGTCGACCAAAGGTGATCGCCGCCCTCGGCCTGGCTCACGGCCAAGCCGGAGAGGCCGAAGTTGGCCGCGGTCAGCGCCGCTCCCACCGTGCCGGAGTGCAGGACGGCCCGGCCGGTGTTGGCCCCGGCATTGATGCCCGACACGACCAGATCGGGAGGACTACCGAAGCCCCCGAGGCAGGCGGCGATCACGATCAGGGCGGGCGAAGCGACGACCGAGTAGCACTCGGCCCCGCCGAGGCCCTCGAGCTCGACCCGCTGCAGCTCGATCGACTCGTCGGCCCGCATCCCGCCGATGGCGGCGCTGGCGCCGCTGCGGTCGTCGGCCGGGGCGGCCACCACCACCTCGTGGCCGGCACCGATCAGAGCCCTGGCCAGGGCGGCGATGCCAGGGGCAAGGATGCCGTCGTCGTTGGTGACGAGGAGGCGCATCAGCGGGGGCCGCCGGCGCCATCACCGTCATGGAGGGGAGCCAGGGGGAGGTCATCGCCATTGGCGTCGCGCAAGGACTGGCGAGCGGCCGAGGTGTGCTCGGGCAACCAGCCGGTGACCATGAACTGGACTCGCTCGCCCACGTTCACGGCATGGTCGCCGATGCGCTCGTAGAAGCGCCCCACCAAGGCCAGCTGCACCGCAGCTTGGAGGGCGACGGCGCCCTGCTCGTGGGTCTCAAAGATGGCCTGGATGTAGTCGACATGCAACTCGTCGACGATGTCGTCCATGTCGTCGATGGCCGCCGCCAGCTTGTCGTCGCGCTCCACGTAGGCGTCGATGGAAAGGCGGAACTGGCGGTGCACCTGCTCCCCCAGGCGCTCGATGAGTCCCCGCAGCTTGGGGTCGAACTCCACGCCGTACATGCGCCGGGCGGCCTTCATGATGTTGGCCACCAGGTCGCCCGAGCGCTCGATCTCGGCGGTGAGGCGGATGGCGGTGACCACCTCCCGCAGGTCGCTGGCCATGGGCTGTTGCAGGGTGAGGAGCTGGTAGCAGTGCTCCTCGATGGCCAGGGTGAGCGAGTCGAGCACGTCGTCGCCCTTGATGATGTCCTCGGCGACGGTCAGATCGCCACAGAGCAGAGCCTCGGTGGCCTTGCCCAGGGCCTCGGTGACCAGCCCCGCCAGGCGCACGATCTCGTGGCTGACCTCCTCGAGGGCCTGGTGGAAGTTCTTGCGGATCTCGACCGCCCTCTCCACGGCTAGCGGACCTCGGCGGCCAGGTAGGCGGGATCGCCGGTGAGCAGGTAGCGCAGGCGCTCACCCACGATCACGGTGTGGTCGGCGATGCGCTCCAGGGCCCGACCGACGAGCACGGCCGACACGGCTAGAGGAGCGGCGCCGGGTCCCTCGAGGCCAAGGATGTGCTCGAGAAGGATGGCGTAGTGGCCGTCCATGACCCGATTGTGCTCGGCCAGGGCCTGGGCGGCATCGACGTCTTGGGCCGACCAGGCGTCGAGGGCGGTGCGGTACAGACTCTGAGCCACGTCAGCCATGTCCCCAAGGGTACGGAACATCGACGCATCCGCCTTCAGCATCGGCACATCGGGCGCATGCTTGACCACCCGTAAGGAGAGATCGGCGATGCGCTCCAGCTCCTCGAGCAGTCGCAGGACCGAAACCAAGAAGCGCAAGTCGGAGGCCACCGGCGACTCCCGGCGGATGAGGTCGTAGCAGCGCTCGGTGAGCGATACCAACATGGCATCGACCTCGTCGTCGGCGGCCAGGGCCACCGCCGCCAGGTCCTCGTCGCCGGTGGCCAGCACCCGACCCATGCGGTTGAGGGCTAGGGAGACCCGCACGGCCATGACCTCCACCTGGAGCCGGAGTTGGTCGAGCTCGGCGCTGAAGTGCGACCGAACTTGGGGTCCGCCGGCGTCCGAATCAGCCGCCATGGTCATGTCAGGCCTTTTCCCAAATCGCGACTCATCCGAATCGCCCGGTGACGTAGTTCTCGGTGCGCTCGTCCGAGGGGTTGGAGAACATCTTCTCGGTATCGTCGAACTCCACCAGGATGCCGGTACGGGTATCGCTGGTCTCGTTGACCTCGGCGGTGAAGAAGGCACAGCGGTCGCTCACCCGGGCGGCCTGTTGCATGTTGTGGGTGACGATGATGATGGTGTAGCTGGTCTTGATCTCCTCCATCAGGTCCTCGATCCGCCCGGTGGCGATGGGGTCAAGGGCCGAGCACGGCTCGTCCATGAGGATGACCTCGGGATCGACGGCCAGAGCCCGGGCGATGCAAAGACGCTGTTGCTGGCCGCCCGAGAGGCCCATGGCCGAGGCCTTCAGCCTGTCTTTGACCTCGTCCCACAACGCCGCCCGACGCAGAGAGCGCTCCACGATCTCGTCCATATCGCCCTTGACCTTCGCCACCTTCGGGCCGAAGGAGATGTTGTCGTAGATCGACTTGGGAAACGGGTTGGGCTTTTGGAACACCATGCCAATGCGCCGGCGCACCTCCACCGGATTCACCTCGGAGTCGTAGAGATCGACGCCGTGGTAGAGGACCTTTCCCTCCACCCTGGCGATATCGACGAGGTCATTCATCCGGTTGAAGCAACGCAGCAGCGTGGTCTTGCCGCAGCCGGAGGGACCGATGAATGCGGTGATCTGCTTCTCGCACACCGCCATGTCCACGTTACGGATGGCCCGGAACGAGCCGTAGAAGACCGAAAGATCCTCGAGGTGGAACACCGTCGCCTGGTTTGTGTCCTCCGAACGGTGCTCGGCCACGGGACGGTTCGCGTCCACACGGGGACTGGCAGTCGGCTCCGACCGATTCTCGGGCTGGGACTGCGTCTTTATCTCGGGCGACATGTCGCTCACCTTCTCTTCTCGTAACGGTTGCGGAGCAGGATGGCCACAGCGTTGGCCAACAGCACGACGGCGAGGAGGACGACGATTGCCGCAGCCGTGTTGTTCTCGAAACCCGGCTGGGGTCGACCCGCCCAGGTGTAGATCACGATGGGCATGGCGGTGAATCGCTCCTGCAGCGAAGCCAGGCTGTAGCCCGCTCCCTCCGACAGGAAGCCGGTGGTGGCCCCGACGAGGATGAGGGGGGCCGCCTCACCCAGGGCCCGGGCCAACGACAGCACTGTTCCGGTCAGGATGCCGGGGCTGGCATAGGGCAGCACGTGGCTACGGACCACCTCCCACCGGGTGGCGCCCACCCCGAACCCTGCCTCGCGGAGGCTATCGGGCACGGCTCGGATGGCCTCTGCCGAGGTGATGATCACGATGGGGAGCACGAGGATGGCCAGGGTCAGTCCGGCGGAGATGACCGTGGCCCCATTGGCGGAGCCGGGCCCGGTGAAGGAACGGAGTGCCTTGACGAAGATGGCGAAGCCGAGCAGGCCGTACACCACCGAGGGCACGCCCGCCAGGTTCCGGATGTTGATGTCGACGAAGCGGGCAAATCGTGACTTCGAGGCATACTCCTCGAGATAGATGGCGGCGCCCACCCCGAGCGGGAATGCCAGCACCACGACGAAGACACCGATGAAGAACGTGCCCCGAAGCCCCTGAGCGATGCCGGACGTGGCCGCGGCGGAGCCCAGCTTGCCGGTGAGGAAGTCACCCAGCCGAGTGGAGAGGACAGCCCAGCCGCCGGTGATCACCTCGACCAGGAGCACCACCAACACCGCCATGGTGACGAACAGGGCCAAGAGGAGCAGGGCCCGGAACGTCAGGCCAGCGGTGTCGACCTTCTTTCCTTGCAAGCGCTGACGGACCAGGTCAGGGGCGGCGGTCAACGGCGGGGTGGTCACGGCCATCAGATGCGCAGTCCTCAGTACTTCTGGCGCACGCGGCGCACGAAGCGGTCGGCGGACACGTTAAGCAACAGGGTGAGGGCGAAGAGCAGGCTACCGACGAAGAACAAGCTCTGGAAGGTCAGGCCCGCTCCCACCACCGCGTCGGTACCGGTGGCCAACGACGCCATGGCCGCCGTCATGGTCTGGCCCCGGTCGAAGACATCGAGGCTGAACAAGGAACCGCCGCTGGCCCCGGCGGCGATGGCCACGACCATCGTCTCGCCGATGGCTCGGGAGATGCCGACGATGAAGGCTGCCACCAGACCGGAGACGGCGGCCGGGATCACCACCCGCACCGACGTCGTCACCTTGCGGGCACCCATGCCGTAGGAAGCCTCCCGCAATGCGTCGGGAACTGACCCCATGGCATCCTCGGCGATGGAGGCGACCAACGGCGTGGTGAGAATGCCGACGCCGATGCCGGCAGCAGCCAGGTTGAACAATGAAGCGCGTTCGCTTAGGCGCTGCACGATCTCGGGCGAGATCCAGGTGAGGGCGAAGAACCCGAGGACGACGCTGGGGATGCTGGCCAGCACCTCCAACACCGGCTTCAACACCCGTCGCACCCGTGGTCGGGCGTACTCCGAGAGGTAGACCGCAGCACCCATGCCGAGCGGGGTGGCCACCACCATGGCGATGATCGTCACCAACACGCTTCCCACCACGATGGTCCTGATGTCGTACAGCGCCCGGCGGGGAAACCAGCCGTCGGACCACAGCTGGGTGAGCTCAACCTGGCTGACGAAGGTGTAGGTCTCCCGAGCCAGCGTGAGCACAATGAGGCCCATGATGACGACGGACAAGGTCGCAGCAGCGAAGAAGATCGCCCTGATCCCTGCCTCTTTCCGGAGACGCCCAGGGCTACCGCGGAGAGACGCAGCGCTGAAGGTCCCCGCATCCACGGTCGTATCAGCCATTTCGCACCTCCTGTCTGGTCGCGGCGTGCAAGTGGAGGACGAGCCCAGACGGAGGCGAGCCGGTGCCCGCCCCCGTCTGGACGGGCTTAGCCTTCCCGGGTACCAGTCTCGCGCGACTCGAAG
>JBBSLT010000011.1:0-33677 GCA_038233555.1 Acidimicrobiales bacterium | reverse complement strand
TGCCCGCTGTTCACCCGCCGGCGGGCACCCTTGCCCATGTCTGACGCCGCCGACCTTCCCTACCGCTTCGACGTGACCCGTACGACGGCGTCGCTCCAGGACGAGTTCGGGGACCTGGCCCCCGGGACCGAGACCGGGGTCGAGGTGGCGGTGGCCGGGCGGCTCATGCTGCGCCGGGTCCAGGGCAAGTTGGCCTTCGCCACCCTCCAGGACGGCAGCGGGCGGGTGCAGCTCTTCGCCCCGAGCGCCACCACGCCCCGCTTCGACGACTTGGCCGCCTCGTCCATCGGCGACTGGATCGGGGTGCGGGGCGAGGTCATGACCACTCGCCGGGGAGAGCTGAGCGTGCGGGTGGACTCCTGGGAGCTGCTGGCCGCCACCCGCCGGTCGTTCCCCGACAAGTGGCACGGGCTGGCCGACGTCGACACCCGCTACCGCCAGCGCTACGTCGACCTGTGGGTCTCCGCAGAAGCACGAGAAGCCGCCCTGGCCCGCATCCGGACGCTCAGCCTCACCCGGCGTTGGCTCGAGGGCCGGGCGTTCCTAGAGGTGGAGACGCCGGTGTTCCACCCCATCCCCGGCGGGGCCCTCGCCCGGCCCTTCACCACTCATCACCACGCCCTCGACGTCGACCTCTTCTTGCGGATCGCCCCTGAGCTCTACCTCAAGCGCCTGGTGGTGGGGGGCATGGAGCGGGTGTTCGAGCTGGCCCGGGTGTTCCGCAACGAGGGCCTGTCGACCCGCCACAACCCCGAGTTCACCATGCTGGAGCTCTACCAGGCCTACGCCGACTACACCGACATGATGATCCTGGTGGAGGAGTTGGTGGCGCACCTGGCCCTCGAGGTCTGCGGCACCACCGAGCTCACCTACGACGGGCGCGCCCTCGACCTCAGCCCGCCCTGGCGCCGAGCCACCATGATCGAGCTCATCGAGGAGCACGCCGGCGTCCGGGTCGATCTGGCCACCCCGGTGGAGGAGCTGCGCCGGGTGTGCGAGGCCCACGGTGTCACCGTCGAGGACAGCTGGGGGCCGGGCAAGCTGGTGCTCGAGCTTTACGAGAAGACGACCGAGGCGCAGCTGTGGGGGCCAGTGTTCGTGTGTGACTACCCTCGCGAGGTCTCGCCCCTAGCCCGGGACCACCGGGACCAGCCCGGGATGGTCGAGCGCTTCGAGGCCATCGTGGCCGGACGGGAGTTGGCCAACGCCTTCTCCGAGCTGGCCGATCCCGACGAGCAGCGCCGGCGCTTCGACGACCAGGCGGCCCAGCGCACGGGCGGCGACGCCGAGGCCATGGCCGTCGACGAGGACTACCTGCGGGCCCTCGATTATGGGCTACCCCCCACCGGCGGGCTCGGCATCGGCATCGATCGCTTGGTCATGCTCCTCACCGACACCACCACCATCCGCGACGTGATCCTCTTCCCCACCCTGCGCCCCGAGGCGAGGGAGCGAGAGTGAGATGAACTTTGTCGCATGCTGCTCACCCTGTGTGCACAATGCGACAAAGAACAGGGGCGGCTCGCCCGCCCAAGACGAGTGCTTTGGTTCCCGGCTTTGTGGGCACCGATGATGGCCGGAGCACCAGGCATGCATACAAAGAGGATCGTGACCAGACGTGACCCGGCCCGGACGGCTACTCGATGCCATGCTCCAGGGCGTAGCGCATGAGCTCTTGCTTGCGGTTGAGATGGAGCTTGCCGAGGATGTTGCGGACGTGGTTCTCCACCGTCTTCTCGGCGATGTAGAGGGTCTCGCCGATCTCCCGGTAGGTGTGGCCGCGGGCCACGTGTTGGAGCACCTCCCGCTCGCGCTCCGACAACGGCGAGGCGCCGGAGGCCTTGGACAGGCGGCGGAACTCGCCCAGCACCAGCGACGCCAGCGACGGGGAGAAGACGGGCTCGCCGGCGGCGGCCCGGCGCAGCGCCGCTCGCAGCTCGGGCGGCGGCGTCGACTTGACCAGGTAGCCCACGGCGCCGGCGGCCACCGCGTCGAGCAGGTCGCGCTCGGCCTCCGACACGGTGAGCATCACGATCCGGGTCTCGCCGGCAGAGGCCTTGGCCACCGCCAGGCCCCCGCCGCCGGGCATGGCCAGGTCGCAGACCACCAGGTCGGGGTGACAGCGGCGGATGACCTCGATGGCCTCAGGGGCGTCAGCCGCCTCACCCACCACCCGGAAGTCCTCGCCCAGGTCGGCCCGCACCCCGTCGCGCCAGATGGCGTGGTCGTCGGCCAGCACCACCGTGGTGGTGTGCACCTGGGGGCTCATCCCCGGGGCACCCAGATACGGACCTCAGCCCCTCGTCCCGGCCGGCTGTCGATCTCCACCCGGCCGCCGACCTCGGCCATCCGGGCCCGGATGGAGCGGGGCAGACCGACTCCCTCGACGACCGTGGCCGGGTCGAAGCCGTGGCCGTCGTCCTTGACCGAGCAGAAGGTGTCGCCGCCATCGTCGGCCTCCAGGTAGATCGTCACCCGCTGGCCACCGCTGTGCTTGCCGGCGTTGGCCAGAGCCTCGGTGACCGCCCCGGCCAGTGCCTCCCGGGCCGTGGCCGTCACCTTGGGCACCGGTTCGGTCACCACCACGTCAGCCGTGACCCCGAACGCGTCCTCGAACCACGACGCCGCCCGGCGCAGGGAGGAGGCGAGGTCGCCGTCTTCATCGGCGTCGAGATCGCCGGCCAGGTAGGCCCGCAGCTCCCGCTCCTGGCGCCGGGCCAGGCGGGCTAGGTCGACGTCGCCGGTGCGGCGCTGCACCACCGACAGGGTCTGGAGCACCCCGTCGTGGAGGTGGCGGGCCACCTCCTCCCGGGCCCGGGCCGCCGAGATCTCCCGCTCGGCCCGCCGGGCCCGGTCGGCGGCGTAGCCGGCTGCGCCCCCGGCAAGGGCGTAGAGCACGGTGGTGGAGACGATCGATAGCGTCCGAGCACCGTCCCACCCGCCGGGCAGCCCGCCCACCAGGACCGCCCCCAGGCGACTCATGCCCATGGCCACCCCGGCACTGGCGCCGGCGGCTCCTCCGAGGGCCAGCCCGGCCGACAAGACGCCGGCGAGGGGCCAGGCCGACCCGAGCGACTGGGCCCCGGGCTCAAAGGCGTAGCCCTCGCCGTAGGCGAAGCCGCCGCCGATGACCAGGGCGGCCCCCACGGCCAGCTCGACGGCCACCGCCCCGGGCGTGAGCAGCCTCGTCAAGTCGGAGCGGACCAGGGCGCCGGCGACGGCAGTGACGACCAGGGCGAGAGCCACGAGACCGAGGGCGACCGCCGGTCGTGCCAGGTCGTCTCGCGATACGGCCAGGACGGCGACCATCCACGCCCACGCCGCCCAGCGAAAGGCAGCCAGCCCGGCCAGCAGTCCCCGTTCGATGCGCCGATGCTACGACCTCGCCCGTAGCCGCCGAGGCTGGCCGCCCCGAGACTGGTCTAGCTCGTGGGCACCGTGTCGAGCAGGAGGTTGGCCGTGCTCACCAGGTCGGCGGCCCCGGAGCAGTCGAGGCCGGCAAGGCTGGCGATGGCTTGGTCGCAGTATTGTCGGGCCACGACCAAGGCGCCGGACACGGCCCCGTCGGCTTGGACCAGGACCCGGGCCCGGTCGATCTCGTCGCGCTGGAGGGGCCGGCCCAGCAACTCAGCCAGCTCGGGGGCACCGCCCGGGGCGGCGAGGGCCCGGATCACCGGCAGGGTGTAGACGCCCTCGGCCAGGTCGTTGCCGGCAGGCTTGCCCAGCTGAGCGTCGGTGGCCACCACGTCGAGGACGTCGTCGACGATCTGGAAGGCCATCCCGAAGCGCTGCCCGAAGGTGGTGAGGGCGTCGACCTGGGGGCGGGGCAGCTCGGCCACCAAGGCGCCGATCCGACAGGCGGCAGCGGCGAGCGACGCCGTCTTGCCGTCGATGGCGGCCAGGTATTGCTCCTCGTCGCGCCCGGCGTTGTACGCCGTCTGCAGCTCTCGGACCTGGCCGGCGCACATGTCCCCGATGGTGGCGGCCAGCAGGGCCGCCACCTCGGTCCCCAGCGAGGCGGCGATCTCCGACGCCTTGGCCAGGAGGAAGTCGCCGGCCAGGATGGCCCGCAGGTTGCCCCAGCGGGCGTTGACCGACTCCACCCCCCGGCGGGTGGCGGCCTCATCCATGACGTCGTCGTGGTAGAGCGAGCCCAGGTGCACCAGCTCCACGGCCACGCCCCCGAGCACCACCTCGTCGCTCACCTGGCGCGGGCCCGAGGCTCCGGCGCAGCTCCCGGCGGCGATGGCCAGCGCCGGTCGCCAACGTTTGCCGCCGGCCGCCACCAGATGGGTGGTCATCTCGGTGAGGAAGGGGTCGGCGGTCACCACCGCCGCCCGGAGGGCCGCTTCTACCCGGGCCAGCTCCTCGGCCATCCCGGGAAGCTGCAGGAGTGGGGCGAGGGCAGCCACCGGGCCACGCTAGTCGGGCGGGCGTCGCTAGCCCTCGTCGATGGGTCGTGCCCGGACGAGACCTCGACACCCAGGTGGAGCTGAGGTTCCTGACCGGGCCTCGCTTGGCGACGGCCGACGGCACCATCCTCACCCACCTGCCCACGGCGGTCTGGGGCTGAGCAAGAACCGCACCAGCGCCGCCGCACGGAGGGCAGGCGGGTCGGTAGACTCGCATCACGTAACGCCCAACCGAGGAGGGCGGTTCCCTTGTTCGAACGGTTCACTGACCGGGCCCGAAGGGTCGTCGTGCTTGCTCAAGAAGAAGCGCGCCTGCTCAACCACAACTACATCGGCACCGAGCACATCCTGCTCGGGCTGATCCACGAGGGTGAGGGGGTGGCGGCCAAGGCCCTCGAATCGCTCGGCATCTCGCTCGAAGCGGTACGCAGCCAGGTGGAGGAGATCATCGGCCAGGGCGGCTCGTCGCCGTCAGGCCACATACCGTTCACGCCCCGCGCCAAGAAGGTGCTCGAGCTGTCGCTGCGCGAAGCGCTGCAGCTCGGCCACAACTACATCGGCACCGAGCACATCCTGCTCGGCCTCATCCGTGAGGGTGAGGGGGTGGCGGCCCAGGTGCTGGTCAAGTTGGGGGCCGACCTCTCGCGGGTCCGCCAGCAGGTCATTCAGCTCTTGTCGGGCTACTCCGGCGCCGGGAGCCCCGAGGCGGGCAAGGCCGGGGCCAGCACCGGCGGCGGCAGCGAATCGCCCTCCGGCTCGCTGGTGCTCGATCAGTTCGGTCGCAACCTCACCCAGCAGGCCAGAGAGAAGAAGCTCGACCCGGTCATCGGCCGGGCCCGGGAGATCGAACGGGTCATGCAGGTGCTCTCCCGGCGCACCAAGAACAACCCGGTGCTCATCGGCGAGCCCGGTGTGGGCAAGACCGCCATCGTCGAGGGCCTGGCCCAGCGCATCACGGCCAACGACGTGCCCGAGACCATCACCGGCAAGCAGCTCTACACCCTCGACCTGGGGGCGTTGGTAGCCGGCAGCCGGTACCGGGGCGACTTCGAGGAGCGCTTGAAGAAGGTGCTCAAGGAGATTCGCACCCGGGGCGACATCATCTTGTTCATCGACGAGCTCCACACCCTGGTGGGTGCCGGCGCCGCCGAGGGGGCCATCGATGCCGCCTCCATCCTCAAGCCCATGCTGGCCCGGGGAGAGCTACAGACCATCGGGGCCACCACGCTCGACGAGTATCGCAAGCACCTGGAGAAGGACGCCGCTCTCGAGCGACGTTTCCAGCCCATCAAGGTGGAGGAGCCTTCGGTGGCCCACACCATCGAGATCCTCAAGGGCCTGCGGGATCGCTACGAGTCCCACCACCGCGTCACCATCACCGACCAGGCCCTGGTGGCGGCAGCTAACCTGGCCGACCAGTACATCGCCGATCGCCACCTGCCCGACAAGGCCATCGACCTCATCGACGAGGCCGGCAGCCGTATGCGCATCCGCCGCATGCAGACCCCGCCCGACTACAAGGAGCTCGAGAACGAGCTTGGTCGCGTGGTGCAGTCGAAGAAGGAGGCGGTCGAGGCCCAGCGCTACGAGGAGGCGGGCAAGCTCCGAGATCAGGAGAAGGCGCTGCTCGAGCGCAAGACCGCCAAGGAGCTCGAGATCAAGGAGTCCGGGGTCGACCTGTTCGACGAGGTCGACGAGGAGGCCATCGCCGAGGTGCTCTCGGTGTGGACAGGCATCCCCGTCTACAAGCTCACCGAGGAGGAGACCACCAAGCTCCTGCGCATGGAGGACGAGCTGCACAAGCGGGTCATTGGCCAGGAGGACGCCATCAAGGCGGTGTCCCAGGCCATCCGCCGCACTCGAGCTGGCCTCAAGGATCCCAAGCGTCCCAGCGGCTCGTTCATCTTCCTGGGCCCATCGGGCGTGGGCAAGACCGAGTTGGCCAAGACGCTCTCGGAGTTCCTCTTCGGCGACGAGTCGTCCCTCATCTCCCTCGACATGTCCGAGTACATGGAGAAGCACACGGTCAGCCGCCTGGTGGGTTCGCCTCCGGGCTACGTGGGCTACGAGGAGGGCGGCCAGCTCACCGAGGCCGTCCGGCGCAAGCCCTTCTCGGTGGTGCTCTTCGACGAGATCGAAAAGGCCCACACCGATGTGTTCAACACCTTGCTCCAGATCCTGGAGGAGGGTCGTCTCACCGATGCCCAGGGGCGCTCGGTCGACTTCCGCAACACGGTGCTCATCATGACCTCCAACCTGGGGACGGCCGATCTCCGCAAGGCGGCGGTGGGCTTCTCCAAGACCGACGAGGCGGTGAGCTACGCCAAGATGAAGGAGAAGGTCAACGATGCCCTCAAGCAGCACTTCCGGCCTGAGTTCCTGAACCGCATCGACGAGACCATCGTCTTCCACGAGCTCACCAAGGCCGAGGTCATCAGCATCGTCGACCTCATGATCAAGCGGGTCACCGGCCAGCTGGTGGGCTTGGGCATCGGCCTGGAGCTGACGCCCGAGGCCAAGCAGGTCCTGGCCGACAAGGGCTACGACCCCACCCTGGGAGCCCGCCCACTGCGCCGGGCCATCCAGCGCATGATCGAGGACCCCATGTCGGAGCGGATCCTGTTCAAGGAGTTCACCGCCGGCGAGACCATCATCGTCGACGCCGAAGACGGCGAGATCGTGTTCCGCACCGTCGAGGGCTTCGAGCCCCCGCCGGTGGAGCTGGCCGAGGCCGGCCCCGCCGAACAGACCTAGGAGCGCCCGGGGTCGGCGCTGAGCCGGCTCCGGGACGCTCTGCTCAGGGCGCGTCGGGGACTCCGGGCTCCACCCGGATGCGGGCGCCCAGGCTGCCGGGGTAGCTGTGCACCTCGAGCTCTTCGATCCTGGCTTCTGCGGGGACGACGAAGGCGAGGGTGAGCCTGCCCGCCTCGTCGGGGTTGAGGATCTCCAGGAACGGCTCGATGGTCCCCTCTTCAGGCTCGTAGCGACGTCCGGCGTCGTCGACGACGTACTGGAGGCGCCCGTGCCGTGCGCACGTGCTGCTCACCACGATGGTCCCCCCTTTCCCGGACGGGAGCTGCGACGTCACACCGCCCCACGAAAACGGTCTCACATCCGGCGGGGAGGGACACCGGATTTCACATCGGAAGGTTCATGCGTGCCCTAGAACCCGGTCGACGGTGATCTCGATGGCGACGCGATCGGGGTTGTCCCGGGGCGGGCGGTAGCGGGCGGTGTAGCCGGCCACTGCGGCTGCCACCCGTGCCGGGTCGCCGGTGAGGGCGACCGTGCCCTCCAGGGCCAGCCAGCGTCCGCCGTCGACCTGGCACACCACCGCCCGACCGCCCCGGGCGGCGTTGGCCGCCTTCTGGCTCCGGGCACCGGTGATCACCCGCACCACGCCGGCTCCGGGGTCGAACGCGAAACCGACGGGCACCACATGGGGCGTCCCGTCGGCTCGCAGTGTCGTGAGTGTCGCCAGGTGGCGCCCGCTGAGGAAGCCGAGCACCGCCTGGGGGAGTGCATCAGGGTCAAGAGCCATGGGAGAAGCCTCCCATGGCTCTTGCCCGGTTCGTGCTACGGAGCGACCCGCTCCGGGTTGTCGAGCTCGTAGCCCTGGTGGGGGGTCCCCAGGAACGGGAAGGACCTGAGGTAGGGCACGTCGTTCTCGTTGGCCCCGTCTGTGAGTGCGTTGTTGGGTGCCATGTTGAACTCGGGGGTCAGCGCGTACCCGCCGGCCACGGCTTGCAGGGAGGTGTCGACCACGTCGTCACCGATATTGCGGCCGTTGGGCCAGGATGCGCCCGGCGTCGAGGTGTTCAACCGCAGGACGTCAGCCGGTCGCACGTCTCCGGCGGGCATGTTGACCCCTTCGATACCGGTGAGGTACACCGACACCAGGTCGTCGCGGGGAGGCTCGGGGATGTCAATGCCGTACAGCGCCTCGAGGTAGAAGCCGAGGATCGGGTCGGTCACGAGCGGGATCGGACCCTCGGTGGAATACGGAGGTGCCGAGAGGGTGGGGAAGACGTCGGCGTCCTGGACGGGCTCGAGCCCGTTGTAGGCGTCCTTGGCCTTCAGGGGCACGACGACCTCGTTTACCAGGGGGTTGCCCAGGCGGGAGACCTGCACCCAGCCGCCGCCGAAAGTAGAAGGAGCGCCGGTGTTGAGCGTGCGGGTCTCACGGCGAGAGGTGGTGGACCACACGCCGATCACGGGGTCGCCGGACTCCGAGTTGAGCAGGTCGTTCTTGTCCACCTGCAGGGCGATGGACGAGACGTTGTAGCCGGCGAAGGTGTCGACCCCGTCCTCCACAGGCAGCGGGATGATGTGTGCCTGGTTGAACGGTCGCAGACCACCGAGGTCGAAGATGGCGGCGATGTCGGCGTAGAAGCCCTCGTCACGCTGGCCGGCGAACACCCGGCCAGATCGCCCACTCAGCCGCTGCACGGCTTCACTGGCGAGGCTCTCATAGTTGGGGGTGCTGCGGGGACCGACGTTGGACGGCGCCGTGCGCAGGTTGGTGCCGATGGTGGTCCGGGTCCCGTCGACCACCCTGGTCACCGAGTAGTTCTGGGGCCGGTTCCAGTCGGGGTCCCTGATGCTGTCGATGGGCCCGGTGGCGTAGAGGAAGGTGTTGGGATCGACGGTGTTGGTGGTGAACTGGAACTCGTAGGTGACGTCCTCGACGGCGTCGCCGTCGTTGTCGATGTGAATCTCGTAGAGCACGTCGTCGCCGAATTCGTAGTAGTTCGGGCCGCCGCCGGGCTCCTGGAAAGGCTGGAAGTTGGAGATCAGGGTGACGGCTCGGGGATTGGCCGGATCGACGAAGGCGTAGAGGTCGGTGTTGTCAGCCACCGGGTCCTTGGAGATCATGGGCGCTTCCCGGTGGCTGGAGGCGTCGGCGGAGACGAGGGTCGACAGCGCCAGCAGCGAGCCCATCCCCCCGACGAGTAGGGCTCGCGAACCTCGCGAGCGGACGAATGACGGCATGGCAGCAGGTTCCTTTCTCTGGTCCGATCACCAGGGAACTCGGATGACGGTTCGGAACGACCCGAACTGATTTCTGCCATGTCCCGCCCCGACCGGATCGTGATGGTTCTCACAAGGGTACCCCGGCCGGGTCGCCCCTTTCAGGTCGGGATGAAAGATCTCATCCGCCGTTCATCGCTACGATGTACTCAAAAGGGCCAAAGGGGGGTCGAGGCCGTGACCACCGAGGCGACGGCGGCGGCGACGACGATGGCGACGCAGCCAGCCAGACCCAGCGCCCGGCGACCGGCGTCTCGGCCTTCGGTGGCGAAGAGCACGGAGCCGGCGGCGGCGCCGGCGGCGAGGCCACCGAGGTGACCGCCGATAGAGATGCCGGGGATGACGAAGGTCAACAGGAGGTTGATCACCAGCAGGCCACCGATGCCCGACTGCATGGGATCGATGCCTCGTCGGCGCATGCCGAGGAAGGCCGCGCCCATCAGGCCGTAGACGGCTCCCGAAGCACCGGCGGTGTAGGCGAAGGGGTCGAGGAGCAGGGCACCGAAGGCTCCGCCCAGCAGGGAGGCAGCGTAGAGAGCGGCGAAGCGAGTTCGCCCCAGCGCCGGCTCGAGCATGGTGCCGAGCTGGTAGAGGATGGCCATGTTGAACCCGACGTGGATCAGGCCGTAGTGCAAGAAGCCCGAGGTGATCAGGCGCCACCACTCCCCGGCAGCCACATCGGGGCCGTTGAGGGCGAGCATCTCGGTGAGCCCGCCGCCGCCGCCGCCGAGGAGGTCTCCGCCTCCCAGCGTCGGAATGAACAGCGCCACGCTGACAGCGATCAGAGCGAGGGTGACGACCGGCTTGGCCACCAGCGTCCGCAGGGACCGGACCTCGGGTCCGTCCTTTACGCAGGACGGGCACTGGAAGCCGACCGGGGCGCTGATCATGCAGTCGGGGCAGATGGGCCGCTCGCAGCGCCGACAGCGGACGCCGCTCTCCTGGCCCGGGTGGCGGTAGCAGTCCCACAGGACGCGAGCGCCGTCGTCGGTGGGGATGGGATCCGAAGGCGTGGCCGACATGACTCTCTCAGCGTATCGACGATGACGCTCCGACAGGTCGGGGCGGGGTGCCGCGAGGAAGCTCAGCGCCGGGCGGTCAGGCGATCCATCAGGGTGTGACCGGCCAGCACGGGGGCGGCGGCGACGCCCGCCTCGCTGTAGACGCCCCCCGGCCCGTCGAGGTGGTGGTCGACCAGCAACCACGGCACTGGGTCCGAGGTGTGGGTGCGCAAGGCGACCGGGGTGGCGTGGTCGGGCAGCAGCAGCAGGCGCCACGGCCCGAGGTCGTCGAGGCCCTCGACCAGGGGGCCGAGGATGCGCCGGTCCCAGTGCTCGAGGGCGGTGATCTTCTCGCCCAGGTCGCCGGCGTGGCCGGCCTCATCGGTGGCCTCGACGTGGATGACGAACAGGTCGGCGCCGGCGGCCAGGGTGGCCAGGCAGGCGTCGCGCTTGGCCTCGTAGTCGGTGTCGTACCACCCGGTGGCGCCGGGAACCTCGACCACCTCGATGCCGGCCAGGACCCCGAGGCCCCGGATGAGGTCGACGGCGGTGGTCAGTCCGGCCCGGAGCCCCCGGCGCTCCTGGAACGAGGGGAGGACTGGGGCGGTGCCCTGCCCCCACAGCCAGATCTGGGTGGCGGCGCCGCCGAAGCTCTGGACCACCGGTTGCGAGGCGTCCATGAGTGCCTGAAGGCGGGGAGCGGCCGGCCCTGTCGGCCAGACGGCGCCCCGACCCGACAGGTCGTGGGGTGGGACGCATTCGGCGTCGAGCCACTCGGGCGGAGTCACCAGCAGGTGGCGGTACTGCACTCCGGCGTGGAAGCGGACCTCGCCGCCACCGAGCTGCTCTTGGAGGGCGGCGATCACCTTGCCCGCCTCCTCGGTGCTGGGATGGCCGCCGGCGAAGTCGACCATGGTGTCGTCAGGGCCGACGGTCACCAGGTTGCAGCGGTAGGCCACCTCCTCGGGAGCCAAGGCGATGCCGCGCCCGGCGGCCTCGATGGGCGCCCGCCCGGTGTGGTGGCGGGTGGGGTCGTAGCCGAGAATGCTCATGTTGCCCACGTCGCTGCCAGGAGGCAGCCCGGCAGGGATGACGGCGGCCCGCCCGACCTCGCCCCGGGCCGCCAGGCCGGCCAGGATCGGCATCGACGCCTCCTCCAGCGGGGTGCGCCCGTCCAGCTCGGCGACGGGCTCGTCGGCACACCCGTCGGGGACGCACACCACATACTTCATCGAGCCGACCCTACCGACATCAGCGACCCAAGCTGAGAACGGTCACCGTCAGCTCGGCTGAACGGAGTGGAGCGAAGCGAAACGAGTGAAGCCGATCACGCCCGGGCGTTGGCCACGACGTAGTCGCGTACGGCGCCCAGGTCGCAGGCCAGGGTGGCGCAGTGCTCGGGCCGGTCGTACAGGTCGCCCAGGTGGTCGGGCAGCTCGGGGCGCACGCCGGTAGCGGCCTCGACGGTGTCGGGAAACTTGGCCGGATGGGCGGTGGCGAGGGTGACCAGCGGGATCGCCGGGTCACGCCGACAGGTTCGCCCCGCGACCAGCCCCACGGCGGTGTGGGGGTCGACGATGTGGCCCGAGCCCTGGTAGAGCTCGCTCATGGCCGTGGCCACCGTCTCGTCGTCGACCTGGGTGGTGGCATATATCTCACGTAGCGGGGCGAGGCGCTCGGGGGCGATCTCCATGCGTCCGGTGGCGCTGAAGCGGGCCATGAGATCGGCCACCGCCCCTGCGTCACGGTCGAGGAGCTCGAAGAGGAGTCGCTCGAGGTTGCTCGACACCTGGATGTCCATGGCCGGGCTGGTGGTGGGATGCACCTCCTGGACCTCCATCACCCCCGAGGCGAGGAACCGGGAGGCGATGTCGTTGCGGTTGCTGGCCACCACCATCTGGGCGATGGGTACCCCCATGCGCCGGGCGGCCCAGCCGGCGAAGGCGTTACCGAAGTTGCCGGTGGGCACGGAGAAGGCCACGGGCCTGCTGGGAGCGCCGAGGGCCACGGCGGCGGTGACGTAGTAGACGACCTGGGGCAGCACCCGCGCCCAGTTGATGGAGTTCACCGCCGAGAGGCGA
The DNA here is from genome assembly GCA_038233555.1 of Acidimicrobiales bacterium. GTDB lineage: Bacteria > Actinomycetota > Acidimicrobiia > Acidimicrobiales > CADCSY01 > JADDRA01. The sequence continues at coordinate 21,152 of JBBSLT010000011.1, read as the reverse complement.
AGCTCCTCGCGCAGGGCGGCGTCGGCGAACATGGTCTTGACCAGGTCCTGGCAGTCGTCGAAGGTGCCCTCCACGGCCAGGTTGTGGACGTTAGGGGCGTCGACCGAGGTCATCTGGCGGCGCTGGACCTCGGAGATCCGACCGGCGGGATGGAGGATGAACACGTCGAGGGCGTCACGGTCGCGGCAGGCCTCGATGGCGGCCGGGCCGGTGTCGCCCGAGGTGGCGCCGAGGATGGTGAGGCGCTCGCCCCGGCGGGTCAGCTCGGCGTCGAAGAGGCGCCCCACCACCTGCAGGGCCACGTCCTTGAACGCCAGCGTGGGACCGTGGAACAGCTCCAGCACCCACTCGTTGTCACCCACCTGGCGCAGGGGGACGATGGCGGGGTGGCGGAAGCGGGCGTAGGCCTCGGCGATGATGCCCCGGACCAGGTTCTCGTCGATGCCGCCCCCGAGGAAGGGTGCCATGATCCGGGTGGCGACCTCCCCGTAGGGGATCCCGGCGAAGCTCGTCAACGTGGCCGGCGTCAGCGTGGGCCAGGTCTCAGGGACGTAGAGCCCGCCGTCGCGAGCGAGGCCGGCGAGCAGGACGTCGTCGAAGCCGAGGACGGGGGCCTCGCCCCTGGTGCTGACGTACTTCATGGTGTGGTGCTCACCCGGCCGCCACCCGCAAGACGTTGGTGACCCGGTCGACGGCGTCGAGGCGCCGCAGCGAGCGCAGGGTGGCCTGGACGGCGGATTCGGCGGCTTCGTGGGTGATGAAGATGAGGCGGGCCTCGTCGCCCAGGCCTTCCTGCTCCATGGAACGAATCGACACCTCGTGCTCGGCGAACACCCCGGCCACGGCGTGGAGGACGCCCGGGCGGTCGAGGACCTCCAGGTGCAGATAGTAGGCCGAGCAGACCTCGTCGACGGGGCGGATGACGGCCCGGGGCATGGCACCGATGGTGGCGCAGGTGCCCCGGCTCAGGTTGCCGGCGGCGACGACCACGTCGCCGAGCACGGCGCTGGCGGTAGGACCACCCCCGGCTCCACGCCCGTAGAGCATGATCTCGCCTACGACATCGCCCTCGATGAACACGGCGTTGAAGCTGCCTCGCACGCTGGCCAGGGGGTGGGTGGTGGGCACCATGGCCGGGTGCACCCGCACGGCGATGCGCCCGTCATCACCCTGTTCGGCCACCGCCAGCAGCTTGATCTCGTAGCCGAGGCGATGGGCGAAGGCGATGTCGGCGGGAGTCACGGCGGCGATGCCCTCATGCGAGACGTCGCCCGCCACCACCGAGGACCCGAAGGCGATGGTGGCGAGGATGGCGGCCTTGGCCCCGGCGTCGTAGCCCTCGACGTCGGCGGTCGGGTCACGCTCGGCGTAGCCCAGGCTCTGGGCCTCGGTCAGGGCGTCGGCGTAGGTGGCGCCCTCCTCGCTCATGCGGGTGAGGATGTAGTTGGTAGTGCCGTTGACGATGCCGGTGATGCGCCGGATGCGGGTGCCGGCCAGCGACTCCCGCAGCGGCCGCACGATAGGGATGGCTCCGCCTACCGCCGCCTCGAAGAGCAGGTCGACGCCGGCGCCCTCAGCGGCGGCGAACAGCTCGGTGCCGACGTTGGCCACCAGCTCCTTGTTGGCCGTGACCACGGGCTTGCCCGCCTTGAGGGCATCGAGCACCAGGCTTCGGGCCGGTTCGATCCCCCCGACCAGCTCGACCACCAGGTCGATGTCGGAGTCGTTCACCACGTCGCCGGCCTCGTGGGTCATCACCCCGGCGGGCAGCTCGACGGGGCGGGTCTTGGCCAGGTTGCGCACCGCCACCCGGGCCACCTCCAGACGCAAGCCGGTGCGGGCCTCGATGACGTCGGCCTGCTCGGCGAGCAGGCTCACCAGGGCGGCGCCGACGTTGCCGCAGCCCAACAGGCCGAGGCGCACCACCGCAGGGTCCACGTGCATGCCCGCCACGCTACCGGCCGGCGCCTGGAGGGCGCCTTGGGGCCGACTCGCCCCGAACTTTGTCGCCTTTCGCACCGGCCGTGTGCACAACGCGACGAAGTACGGAGGGGAGGGGAGGCGCTCAGGCGTCGAGGCGCAGGAGGTCGTCGAGCGTCTCCCGGCGGACCACCACCCTGGCCCGGCCGTCTCGCACGAAGAGCACGGGAGGGCGGGTGACCCGGTTGTAGTTGGAGGCCATGGAGTGGCCGTAGGCACCGGTGACCGGGGTGGCGAGGATGTCGCCCACGGCCAGGTCGGTCGGCAGCCGGGCGTCGTGGACGATCACGTCGCCCGACTCGCAGTGCTTGCCGACCACCCGCACCTCCCGGGGCCGCTCGGCCGAGGTGGCTCGCGGCAGGAAGGCCTCGTAGCCGCTGCCGTAAAGCACGGGCCGGGGGTTGTCGCTCATGCCCCCGTCGACCGACACGTAGGTGCGGATGCCGGGAAGCTCTTTGATCGTGCCCACGGTGTAAAGGGTGAGGGCGGCGGCGGCGACGATGGCCCGACCCGGTTCGACGGCTAGACGGGAGGCAATCCCCGCCTCGGCGCACGCCTTGGTGAGCACCTGGGCCCACTCACCGAGCGAAGGCGACTCTTCGCCCTCGACGTAGGCCACGCCGAGGCCCCCGCCCAGGCTGAGCTCGGGAAGCCCGAGGGGCACCACGAACTCGGCCAGCACGTCGACGGCCTGGGCGAAGGACGACAGGGCGAAGACGTTGCTACCGATGTGGGCATGGATGCCGACCAGCTCCGTCGCCGGCGACGAGGTCACCCGGGCGACGGCGGCGGCGGCTGCACCCGACGCCAGCCCGAAGCCGAACTTGGAGTCGGCCTGGCCGGTCATCACAAAGACGTGGGTGTGGGCCTCCACCCCGGGCGTGACCCGCACGAGCACCTGTGGAGGGGTAGCACCCCCGGCCACCAGCGACTCGATGCGGTCGAGCTCGTCGTGGCTGTCGACCACGATGCGCCCGACCCCCGCCGCCAGCGCCTGGGCCAGCTCGCTCTCTGACTTGTTGTTGCCGTGGAGCACCAACTGCTCACCGGGTACGCCGGCGGCCAACGCCACGTGCAGCTCGCCGCCGCTGGCCACATCGATGGCCATGCCTTCCTCATGGGCCAGGGCGGCCATGGCCCGACAGAGGAACGCCTTGGCGGCATAGGTGGCGCCGTCGCCGAAGGCCTCCACCGCCTCCCGGCAGCGAGCCCGGAGGTGGGCCTCGTCGTAGACGAACAAGGGCGTCCCGTGCTCGGCGGCCAGCTCCACCACGTCGCAGCCACCCACCGCCAGACGACCGCCAGCGTCGACCTCGGCGGTGAGGGGAAGCAGAGAAGGGGGAAGCGGGGTCACGGACGGGCCAGCAACTGCTGGACCCGGTCGATGAGCTCGAGAGGGTCGAAGGGCTTGGTGACGTAGTCGTCGGCGCCGACATCGAGGCCATCGCTGATGTCGGTCTCCTGGGCCCGGGCCGAGAGGAGGATGACCGGGATGGCGCCGGTCGCCTCCTCGGCCTGGAGGGCGGCCACCAGCTCGAGGCCGTTCATGTGCGGCATCATCACGTCGGAGATGATGACGTCGGGGCACTGCTCCCGGGCCGCCTGCAAGCCCTGGACCCCGTCGGCGGCAGTTATCACGACGTAGCCCTCCATCTCGAAGTTTACTTGGAGCAGTCTGACGATGACGGGATCGTCGTCGACCACCAACACACGGACCTCGCTGGCCACGGCAGCGCAACGGTCGCTCACATGAGGTGATGCTACCGGCGGCCTTCCGGCTGACTCCCTCGGGCAGGTAGGCTCGGCCCAGTCGCCCCCGTAGCTCAGGGGATAGAGCACCGCCCTCCGGAGGCGGGTGCGTAGGTTCGAATCCTACCGGGGGCGCACATCCTGAGGTATCGTTCTTGCAGTGCCAAAGACATCTGTCGACGTCGATCGAGATATCGCTCGGGAAGCGGCAATCATCCTGGGGACGACGACGCTTCGAGCCACGATCAACGCCGCCTTGGAAGAGGTGGTCCACGCCAGGCGCCGTCTGGAGCTGGTCTCGATGCTGAGCGAGCACGGCCGGTTCGACTTCAGCGCTGGCGTCACGGCCTGGGGTTCCGACGAGTAGTGGCACGCCCGGACTACCTGGCCGACACGAGCGTGTTCGCACGCTTGACGCAACCGTCCGTGACGGCGGCCTTCGCACCCATGGCAGCTGAGGGACGGGTGGCGCTCTGCGCTCCTGTGGCCTTCGAGCTCGGATACTCCGCTCGAAATCATGAGGACTACCGAGCCTTGGGCGATCGGCTCCTTGCCTTTGTCTTCGTGGGCGTGACTGACGCCGACCATCGACGGTCGCTCGAAGTCCAAGGCGAGCTTTCGGCTCGAGGACGCCATCGAGCACTCTCGCTGGTCGACGCCCTCGTCGCCGCCATCGCCGAGGCTCGCCATCTCACCGTCCTGCACTACGACGCCGACTTCGAACTCGTCTCCCAGGTGACCGGTCAAGACCAGCAGTGGATCGTGGAACGGGGAGCAGCTGATTGAACGCCCGGTGCTTTCTCAGGCGGCGGAGAGCGAGGCCACCTCGTCGGGGCTGAGGCGCAGCTCGGCTCCGGCCATGTTCTCCTCCAGGTGGGCCACCGAGCTGGTGCCGGGGATGGGCAGCATCTGAGGTGAACGGGCCAGCAGCCAGGCCAGTGCCACTTGAGCCGGGCTGGCGCCGTGCGCTTGAGCCAAGTCGTCGAGCGGGCCCCCGTCGTCGGCCATGCTGCCGGCAGCCAAGGGGAAGTAGGGGATGAAGGCGATGCCCTCGGCCTCGCAACGTTCGAGCACCGGCTCCGAGGTGCGGTCGCCCACGTTGTAGCGGTTCTGCACCGAGACCACCGTGGTGATGGCGAGAGCCTGGGAGAGCTGGTCGACATCGACGTTGGAGACACCGATGTGGCGGATCTTGCCCTCGTCCTTGAGCTCCACCAGCGCGCCCAGGGACTCGGCCAGGGGCACGGCGGAGTCCACGGTGTGGAGCTGGTAGAGGTCGATCCGGTCGAGGCCCAGGCGACGCAGGCTGCCCTCGCAGGCCTGGCGCAGGTGCTCGGGCCGGCAGTCGGCCCGCCACTGGCCGGGGCCGTCCCGGCGCATGCCGCCCTTGGTGGCGACAACCAGGTCGTCGGGGTAGGGCGTCAGTGCTTCGGCGATGAGCTCCTCGCTGACGTCGGGTCCGTAGGAGTCGGCGGTGTCGATGCAGTTCACCCCGAGCTCGAGGCATCGTCGCAGGACGGCTTTGGCTGAGTCCCGGTCGGCCGGCGGTCCCCAGATCCCTTCGCCGGTGATGCGCATGGCGCCGAAGCCGAGGCGGTTGACGCTGAGGCCATCTCCAAGGCCGAGGGTGCCGGCGGCGGTGGCGGGTCGGTCGGTCGTGGTCGACAGGGTCATGTGGGGCCTCCTTTGGCAGGACAAGGTGAGAACGTTGACCAACCTTCCCGATATTCACCCCCTGAACCAGGCGGACCGTCAGCTCAGGGGTCGCCGCTAGGGTCGGTGTCCGTGACCGGACCCGCCCTCCGTGCCGAGGCCGACGCCGGGGACGCCGGCCATCCCTGCGTCCGGGCTGCGCTGCGTCTGGCCGAGGAGGTGTTGGCGCCTGCCGCCGAGCGGGTCGACGTCGAGGGCGTGCCGGCCAGCCATGTCGAGGCGCTGGCCGCGGTCGGACTGCTCGGCGTCTACGGGCCGCTCGGCGCCGGCGGTGCCGACGCCCCCGCTCCGGTGGCACGACGGGTGACCGAGGTGCTCTCGGGGGCCGACGGCGCCACCTGGTTCGTCTGGACCCAGCACGCCACACCCGTACGCGCCCTCGTGCGCTCAGCCAACACCGACCTGGCGGCGCGCTGGCTCCCCCGGCTGTGTCGTGACGCCCTGGGTGGCATCGCCGTGGCCCACCTGCGCCGCACCGACGGCCCCACCGTACGGGCCCGCCCAGGCGACGCCGGGAGTTGGGTCTTCGACGGCACCGCCTCGTGGGTGACGAGCTGGGGGCTGGCCGAGGTGCTCCTGGTGGGGGCGGTCACCGACGACGACCGGGCCGTGCTCGCCCTCGTCCCGGCTCGTCGCCAACCGGGCATGGATCCGTCACCTCCGCTGGCCCTGGCCGCTATGGAGGCGACGGCCACGGTGCGCCTCGACTTCGCCGGCCTGGAGGTGGCGGTGGCCGACGTGGTCGACGTCGTCAATGTCGCGGCCTGGCGCCGCACCGACGCGTCCAAGAAGGCCAACGTCAACCCGGCGGTGTTCGGACTGATCGACACCGTGGTGGTCCGCCTGGAGGAGGCCGCCCGGAGGCGGGACGAGCCCGGTGGCATCGCCTTGGCCCGGGCCTTGGCGACCGAGGTCGGTGAAGTGCGAGCCGCGGCCTACCGATTGCTCGACGAGGCGCCGGCCGACGAAGCCATCGACGAACGCCTGGCGCTGCGGGCCCACGCCTTGGAGCTCGGGGTGCGGGCTGCGACCGCCCTGGTGGTGGCCAGCGGCGGTGCCGGCATGTCGTTGTCATCCCCTGCTCAGCGCTTGGCGCGCGAGTCGCTCTTCCACCTGGTGCAGGCCCAGACGCCACCGGTGCGCCGGGCCACGCTGGCCCGTCTGGCCGCCGTGGGCGGTGCCCGGTCGTGACCGTTTGGCAGTTGGCCGCCACCGCCCAGCCTGCACTTCCGGCGCCCCCGCCACCTGGCCAACCCGAGGTGTGGGAAGAGCATGAGCCGTAGGCCTTGGCATGCTGGCCGCAGACGCAGCCACTGACGCCCCTGTTGGCCATCCCCGGCACCGTCAACTTCGACGATCTCCAAGTGCAAGTCGGTGGTGGCGATATCCGCTACGGCCTCTTCCTGAACGACCTGATCGCGTTCGTGACCATCGCCTTCGGGGTGTTCTTCTTTGTGGTGCGTCCCGTCAACGCCCTCATGGTGCGCCGTCGAACCGAGCCCGAGGTGGCGTCGACAACGCGGACCTGTCCGCACTGCGTGAGCTCCATCCCGGTCAAGGCCAACGTATGCGCCTTCTGCACTCGCGACGTCGGTGTCAGTCGCTAGTGGCTAATCATGTCGGTATTTCGACGGGTCTGAACGCCGCTCACGTAACCTGGTCCACCATGGATCAGCGTGGGCGCAACCGGTGGCTGGTGCGCCGCCACCGGGGGTGAACGACGTGGGAGCCGAGCAGGCGGTCACCGAGCTGCTCGGGCGGCGGCCCCGGGCCGCCTTCGAGGTGGTCGTGCACGATGACCAAGGCGAACCCGTGGTCATCCGCAACGAACCGCTCCTTACCGACGGCACCCCCATGCCCACCCGGTACTGGCTGGTGGGGCGCAAGGAGCGCCGGGCCGTCGGGCGTCTGGAGTCCACCGGTGGGGTACGCGCCGCCGAGGAGGCCGTCGATCCCCTGGACCTGGCTGAAGCGCATCGCCGTTACGCCGCCGAGCGCGAGGCCGCTCTCACCCCTGGCCACGCCGGCCCGAAGCCCACCGGGGGCGTGGGGGGCACCCGCCGGGGGGTCAAGTGCCTTCATGCCCACTACGCCTGGCACCTGGCCGGGGGCGACGATCCGATCGGCCGGTGGGTCGCCGAACGGCTGACGGCGGACCCGAGCGATCTCTCCGGACCCTCTTCGTGAGCACCACCGTCGCCGCCATCGACTGCGGTACCAACTCCACCCGTCTGTTGATCGCCCGGGGCGATGCCGGTCGCCGGGAGACCCTCGAACGCCAGGCCACCATCACCCGCCTGGGTGCTGGCGTCGACGCCAACGGCACCCTCGACCCCGCCGCCATGGCCCGCACCCTGGAGGTGCTCGCCCGCTATCGAGCGGTAATGGACGACCACGGGGTGGAACGGATCCGCATCAGTGCCACCTCGGCTGCTCGCGACGCCGCCAACCGCGAGGAGTTCTTCGCCGCCGCCGCCGCCGTCATCGGTGCCCGGCCCGAGCTGCTCTCCGGGGCCGAGGAGGCTCGGCTTTCGTTTCTCGGCGCCACCGCCGAGCTCGAACCTGGCCTCGGTCCGTTCCTGGTGGTCGACATCGGCGGGGGGTCGACCGAGTTCGCCGTCGGCCCGGGGGGAGGCGAGCCCGACGGCGTCATCTCGGTCGAGCTCGGTTGCGTGCGCCTGACCGAGCAGTACCTGCACCGGGATCCTCCCGCTCCCGAGGAGCTGGCCGCCGCCCTTTCGGTGGCAGAGGCCCATCTCGACGACGTCGTGCGCGAGCTACCCGCCAGCAAGGAGGCGGCGCTCATGGTCGGCTTGGCCGGGACGGTGACCACGGTGGCGGCCGTCGAACTGGGCCTCACCCGCTATGACGCCGACCGTATCCATCATTTTCGCCTCACCCGGGCGGCAGTTGAGGACGTCTTTCGCACCCTGGCCACCGAGGCCAGGGCCGACCGCATCCACAACCCCGGGCTGGAGGAAGCTCGGGCCGACGTGATCGTCGGCGGGCTGTGCGTGCTGGTGGCCGTCCTCCGGCACTTCGGGGTGGCCGAATGCCTGGTCTCGGAGGCCGACATCCTCGACGGGATGGCTGCGGGAATCGCCATCCCAACCGGAGGTTGCTCGGCGAACTGACCGTGCTCCGTCGTGGCGGCGCAGTAAGGACGCCGGCAGCGTGGCTGGGGCTACGATCCGCACTGTGTCGACGGCGTCCAGCGAGGAGCCGGTGTCCCTGGATGGAGCTCGCGTACGGCTCCGGCCTCTCGGAGTATCCGACTTCGCCGTCTGGCAGGCGCTGCGCGTTCGCAGCCACTCTTGGCTCACGCCCTGGGAGCCGCGGCGCCCGCCGGGCTCGCCCGACGTCATCCGCAGCCGTTCGGCCTTCGCTGCTCGCTGCCGAGCCCGTGATCGGGAGCGCCAGTCCGGTACCGGCTACGGCTTCGGCATCTTCGTCGACGCACCCGACCGGCACCTGTGCGGCGAGATCAACCTCAACGGCGTCCAGCGGGGTCCATTCCAGAGCGCCTACGTGGGGTACTGGATTGACAAAGGAAACGCCGGCCGGGGATATGTGCCTGAAGCTCTAGTTATCCTGACCCGATTTGCCTTCGAGGACCTGCGTCTTCACCGGCTCCAGATCGCCATCGTCCCCCGCAACCAGCCCAGCCGGCGGGTGGTGGAGAAGCTCGGTCTGCGCTGCGAAGGCACGGCCGAGCGCTACCTCGAGATCAACGGCGTCTGGGAGGACCACCTCCGCTATGCCATCACCGCCGAAGAGTGGCAGGAGCGTCGGGATGAGCTGGTCGGACGCTGGCTTGTTCCCGTGGGGCCCGAGAGCCCGCCCGTAGCATGGTCCCATGACGGACACCACGGACAGCCTTAGCCCCGGCCCGCGCCCGACAGACGCCGACATGCCCAGCACCGACGAGCAGTGGCGCGACCGCCTGACCCCTGAGCAGTACGACGTCGCCCGCCGGGGGGGCACCGAGCGGGCCTTCTCCGGCGCTTACTGGGACACCAAGGAGCCCGGCGTGTACCGATGCATCGGCTGTGGCACCGAGCTGTTCCGCTCCAACGAGAAGTTCGACTCGGGGACGGGCTGGCCGAGCTTTTGGGCTGCGGCCGCCGACGATCGCATCACCAGGGTGACCGACCGCAAGCTTGGGATGACGAGGGTCGAGATTCGCTGCGCCCGTTGTGATTCCCACCTCGGCCATGTGTTCGACGACGGCCCCAACCCCACGGGGCTGCGCTACTGCATCAACTCCGCCGCCCTCGATCTCGACCCCGAGCAGGCGGGGTAGCGAGCGGGCCGAGCGGCCATGGGACAAGTGCCCGGTGACGGACCGGCCCCGCCTGGGGGCGAGGCAGGGCCGGTCGCACCTGAGTGGTCCATCGCCGGTGGGACGTAGCGATAGACCGGTACGTCGATTACCCCATGCGAGTTCCTGTCACACCTGCAAGGCCAAGAATCCCCATCCATCTATCGTGGGACGGCCGGCGTGGTGGAACGGTCAGACACGGTCCCCTTAAAAGGGACTGCTCCGACGGAGCATGCGGGTTCGACTCCCGTCGCCGGCACCACACCACCGACCGCTCGAATGGAGAGTGTGCCGAGCCGGGCGCTCCGCCGTAGCGCCCGGCTCGTCCACCACCCGCTACCCCTGGACCCCGAGGTGGAAACGACGCCATGAGCGGCAACGGGCTGGCTTACGGCTACCGTCATGGCAATTCGCGAAGCTCGACGGAACGTCGAGGTGGTGGCGAGCGTCTAAGGGGTCCATATGGCAAACAAGTTGAAGCTGATGAACCGAACTCATCTGGTGAGCATCGGGGTGGTCGTGGCCTGCATCGTCGTGGCCGGCGCCGCCTACGGGCTCACGGCGGGCAGTGACGAGGTCGCCTCGGCTCCTCTGACCTCCACGACCGTCACCTTCCGGTCCACCTCCACCACCGACCGGCCCACCACCACGACCACCGAGGCGGAGACGACGACCACCACCAAGGCCCCGGTCGAGGGGTTGGTCCCGGGGGCCGAGGGTGAGCAGGTGGCGGCCATCCAGCGGCGCCTGAAGGAGTTGAACTTCGATCCAGGTCCCGCCGACGGAGTGTTCGGTCTCGGCACCACCTACGCGGTGCAGGGGTTCCAGAAGCTGAACGGCTTGGAGCCGACCGGTGAGGTCACCTCGGAGGTGGAGGCGGCATTGGCCTCGCCCACCCAGCCGACGCCTCTCGTCCCCGACGGCGGGGCCGACCGAGTGGAGATCGACCTGCCCCGCCAGCTCCTCTTCGTCTACGAGGGCGGCGACCTCCGGCTCATCAGCCACATCTCCTCGGGCAACAACAAGCGCTATTGCGCTCCGGGGGGCTGTGGCACGGCGATCACCCCGGTGGGGGCCCACCGCTTCATGTGGCGCTACCCGGGCTGGCGCACGTCGCGCCTGGGCAAGCTCTACAACCCGGTGTACTTCACCGGGTCAGGCATCGCCATCCACGGCTCGTCCTCGGTGCCCACCTACCCCGCCTCCCACGGCTGTGTGCGTATTCCCATGCATATCGCTGAGTACTTCCCCGACCTGGTGTCCAAGGGCGACGCCGTCTACGTCCTCGACGGCAAGACCGATGTCGGCCCGGCTCCGGCGTTGCCGGCCGAGCTGCCGCCCCCGCCGCCCGACCCCGCCTCCACGCCTGACTCCGGCGGTGAGGAGGCGACCACCACCACGGTCACGGTCCCGCCGTCGGTCATCACCCTGCCGCCCACCACCACCCTGCCGCCCACCACCACCACGAGCACGCTGCCCGCCAACCTCCGGTCGCCCGACCCCACGACCACGACGACCGCCCCAGTCTCCTAGGAGGACAACTAGTTGCCGAGGGAGCTGGCTCGTCCCCGAGGCTGAACCTGCTCCCGAGCCCTCTAGGGTCGAGCGATGGTGATGTCATCGACCACGGCGGGCGGGATCTCTCGGGCGCGTCTCCTGGCCCTGGTGGTGGCGGTGGTCCTGGTGCTGGCCGGCAATGCCGCCGCTCTGGTGCTCGTCGACCGGGGCGGCGAACAAGCTGGCGGTGCGCCGTTTGACGCCGACGGCACCTCGGAGCCGGTTGCCCCGGGTCCCGATCCCTCGACTCCAGCCGAGGACAGCACCACCACGACGGAGCCACCGAGCACTACCACCACCCCCACCACCGCTCCTCGAACGGCTCTGGAGCGTCGGGTGGCCGAGCTGTCGGTCTTCGTGGCCGACCAGCGAGAGCTGGCGTTCCTCCGCCCCGTCGACGTCGAGCTCCTTACCGACGAGGCGTTCGTCGACCGCCTGCTCCAAGACGTCGAGGAAAACCGTGAGGACACCGACCAGATCGAGAAGGTGCTGCGGGCGCTCCAGCTCATCGAGCCCGGCGTCGACCTCTTCGAGGCCTTCATTTCCTTCTACGGCGACGCCGTGCTCGGCTTCTATGACCCTGAGACCGACGAGCTGGTCCTTCGGGGCGCCGAATTGAACCCGTACGTGGAGACGACGCTGGTCCACGAGCTGTCCCACGCCCTCGACGACCAACACTTCGAGCTCCACCGCCCCGAGGTCTTCGAGGCCGACGATGAGTCGGCCCTCGCCTTCTCCTCACTGATCGAAGGGGTGGCTCTCTCCGTCGAGTTCGGCTACCGCCAGACCCTCAGCGCCGAGGACCAGGAGGCGTCGGCCAGAGCTGCAGGCGAGTTCTCGCAGCGGGCGGGAAGCTCACCGATCCCTCCGGTGGTAACCAGCTTGGCCCAGTTCCCCTACCTCGCCGGACCCTTCTTCGTTGGCGCCCTGCTCGAGGAAGGGCGCGAGGCGAGGATCGATGAGGCCTATCGCGACCCGCCGACCACGAGCGAGGAGATCCAGGACCCGGCCGTCTACCTCCGGGGAGAGGACCCGATCGACGTGGCGCCTCCTCCCGCCGGAGGCGAGATCATCAACGAGGGCACCTACGGCCAGTGGGCCCTGATCTTGACCCTCCAGGAGTTCCTCGATCCCGATGCCGCGGCGCTGGCAGCCGACGGGTGGGGGGGCGACAGCTACGTAGCCTGGGACGAAGGAGGCCAGACCTGCGTGCGGATGGCCTTCGCCATGGATACGCCCACCGACCTGGACGAGTTGGACGCAGCGTGGCGTCAGTGGGCCGAGGTCCACGGGGACGCCACCGTGGCGACCACCGCAGACCTGGTGACCGTCACCGCCTGCGGCTGATCGAGTCGAGCAAGTTTTGGCGGCCAACAGGGCCGCCAACAGTTCGGGTCACCCTCCGAAGTTGTCCATCAAGTTGAGCGCCGCCGGTCCGATGATCACGATGAACAACGTGGGCAGGATGCAGAAGACCAAGGGGAAGACGATCTTCGCCGGCATCTTCATGGCATGGACCTCGGCGCTGTGGCGGCGCTTCTCCCGTTGCTCCGCCGCTTGGGACCGCAGCACACGGGCGACCGGAATCCCATAGTTCTCGGCCTGGATAACGGCATGGACGAAATGGCGCAGCTCGGCGACGTCGGTACGAGCCAAGAGGTTCTCCAGCGCCTCGGGCCGGGGTACGCCGACTCGCAGCTCCTGGAGCATCCGCACCAGCTCTTGGCTGAGCGGGCCGTGACCCGACTTGGAGGTCCGGGCCATGGCGGCGTCGAGACCCAAGCCTGCCTCCACGCAGATGATGAGCTGATCGAGAGTATCGGGGAGGTCGTTGAGGATGGCGAGTCGCCGAGCCCGGGCTCGGCGGTGCAGCGCCAGATCAGGGATGAGGTAGCCGACGGCGCCGGCGACCAAAGCGGCGGTCACGGCGCCGAACGACGGCGACACGGGCTTGGCGATCCGGCGCAGCCATCCGCCACCCACGGTCATGGTGCCGGTGACGGAGTCGAGAATCTCGGCCAGCTTCCAGGCGGTCTCCGCCACCGAGGAGTTGACCGATCTCCTGCAACACGATGCCTCTTTCGAGGTTCGGGCACGCGCCGCCCGGTCGCTCGGTCGCATCGGCTCGCCCCAAGCGGTGGAGCCCCTGCTGGCGTGCCTTGCCGGCGGGCACGGCGCCGTGCGGGCGCAGGCGGTGCTGGCCCTTGGTCGGCTGGGAGCAGCTGAAGCCGTTCCTGCCCTTCGTCGCCTCCTGCTTGACCCCGCCCACACGCTGAGCGAGCAGTCGGCGCAAGCGCTGGCTGCCATCTCGCCGCTCGGCAGCGCCGTGCTGGCCCAGGAGGCCGAAAGCGACGGCTACGCCGGTCGCACTGCCCGCCAGGCGCTGGAGGCAGCTCGGGGAGATCAGACGGGGCTGCTGTCTCCTCAGTATTGATGATCCACGGAACGCCTTCTCAAGGCCCGGATCATCGGTGCCGACGAGCAGGCATGCGTCGCCATCGTGGCAGTCTGGGAGCCCCCTCCTCGGCAGAGGAGTTGCCGGGCTCTGAGTGCCGGGAGCTTCCCCATGAGTTCGGGGGCCGGCTCACCGCCATCGAGGGGTTCGCTGAGATGCTCGTCGACGGGCTGGGCTCCATCTCGGTGGAGTCCGCCCGCCAGCTGGCGGAGGTCATCGCTCGGGACGCTGGACGGGTCCGTGAACTGCTGGGAGGGGCGGTGCCCTCGATCCCGCTCGACCGTAAGGCGTGGGATGACAAGCTCCCCGTTCCAGACCTAGCGCTTGCGTCGCCGGAGAGGCCGGTATCCGACCGACCAACTGTCCTGCTGGTCGACGACGATCACGCCTTGCGTGCCCTCGTGCGCTTCCATCTCCATGGGCATGGCTGCAACGTTCGCCTCGCGGTCGACGGCGAGGATGCGCTGTCCTCCTGCCACCGAACGCCCCCTGACGTGATCGTGCTCGACGTGAACCTGCCCCGCCTCGACGGCTGGGAGGTCATGGGTCGGCTCAAGGCCGATCAGCGACTCCGCCACATCCCTGTCATTCTGCTCACCGGACGGCGAGCGACCTCCGATGTGGTCGACGGACTTGCCCGGGGCGCTCACGACTACCTGGCCAAGCCGTTCGCGCCGGTGGAGTTGTGTGCCCGGGTCGAGGCCGCCCTGCGGGTGAAGCGCCTAACGGACGAGCTGCGGCGGCGCAACGACGTGCTTGGCCATGAAAGTCGGACCGATTGGCTCACCGGACTACCGAACCGTCGATATGTGGAGGAACGGCTGAGCGAGTTGACCAGCGCGGCCCGCCGTCACCATCAGTCGCTGGCCGTGGTCATGCTGGACATCGACGATTTCAAGGCGGTCAACGACGAGTTCGGCCACTCGGCCGGCGATGCTGTTCTGAAGGGCGTGGCCCTGAGCCTGCGCTCGATGCTCAGGGCCCACGACATGGCGGGCCGGTGGGGTGGGGACGAATTCGCCATCCTCCTTCCCTTCACCGATCTGAAGCGATCGCAGGCGGTGGCCGGGCGTCTGCGGGCAGCCGTGGCGAAGGCACCGATCGACCTAGGCGGCGGGCGATGGCACCGCGTCCTGGTCAGTGTCGGGTGTGGGGCCGGAGTCGGGACCCGGGTGGATGCACACGTCTTGGTGGACACTGCCGACCAGGCGTTGTACGCGGCGAAGCGGGCCGGGGTGCACGCGGTGGTGCCGCCGGCGGAGTCGATGGTGGGGCCATGACGACCGGTGCCACTGTCTTGCACGGGCGCTTCCGGTGCGGGCAGATCATGAAGAGTGGCCACGGCGTCGACACCTATCTCGGTACCGACTCGAGCGGGGGGGCCGAGTAGTGGTGAAGAAGGTCGCCGCCCGCCGAAGTCGCCGACACTGTTTGTGCTCGTCTCGAGCACGAAGCGGAGGTGCTGAAGCAGTTCAGTCGCTGCACTTCTACGGCGTGGTGTTCTACGCCGCCTCCCGCTACCGAGAGTGCATCGAGAAGTGCGAAGAGGCGGTGAAGCTGTTGAACCAGACCGGTGACCGCTGGGAGGTCAACACTGCTACCTGGCACATCGCCTTCTCTCACTATCGACTGGGCGAGCTGGCCGAAGCGGTGGGGTGGCGAAGTCGCTGCACGCCGCCGCCCTCGATATCGGTGACGACACCGCTGCTGGGATCAGCCTGAGCGCGTGGTCGCGCGCGTCAGGAGGGATGGTTCCGGCTGACATCGTCGCGGCTCAGCTCCACCAAGCCAACGACGACGCCTACACCGCCATCGAGGTGCTTGTGGCCGAAGGGGTCCGTCTGCTCGCTGAAGGCTCCGCAGCCGAGACGGTAGTCGTGTTCGAAGATGCTCCACAGCTCGCCCTGGCGCTCCGGTGCGATGCCGGGCCCGTCGTCGGCCACCGACAGCTCGGCGTGGCGATGTCGACCGAGCGCTCACCGAGTTGGCGGGCCATGTCGGCCAGCGTCTCGTGCGCCAGGCTGACCAAGTCGAGCTCGATCGGCTGCACCTCCATGGTCCCAAGGTCGAGCCTGTGCAGGTCCGACACCGACTCGATCAGGGCGCCCATGTGACCGGCCGTGCGCACGATTGCTTCGGCGAACTGGCGGCTGGTCTCCACGGCAGTGAACCGATGCCCTCGAGGAGCAGTTCGGCGTATCCCACGACCGTGAGCTGGTTCCCCACCTCATGGGTGAGCAGCGGGAAGAGGTCGTGCTTGCGCTTGTAGGAATGTTCCACCGACATCGGTGCTGCGCCGTCGGATGAGCCGGGGAGCGACACGGGCGGGGCACCTACCGGCGTTCCGTTATCCCTCCCGATGACCTCACGCAGGGTGGCGAGGATTTTGTCCGGCCCGCTGCCCTTGGCCAGGTAGGCCATGGCGCCGGCCCGCAGCGCCCGGTCCTCCATCTCCGAGGCGTCGAAGGCGGACAGCACGACGATCCGGGTGTTGGGCGAGCAGCGGCGGATCTCGAAGATGGCCTGGAGGCCGTCCATCACCGGCATGGCCAGGTCGAGCAGGATCACGTCGGGCTGATCCCTCGCCGTCATGCCCACGGCCTCGACACCGTTGGTGGCCTCGCCCGTCACCTGCACCGACTTGTCGATCTCCAATGCGGACGGGCTGCTTCTCTCCCTGCGTTGCTCAGAGGCGGGGAAGGACCTCGTCGCACCAGAACTTCAGGAAGCCCTCCTGGTCGTCGCCGACCTGGACCACGGCGATGCGCTCGAACCCGGCGTCCATGTAGGCCCGGATGCCCTCCACGTGGCGCTCGGGGTCGGGGCCACAGGGAATCATCTCGGCCATGGCCTCGGTGGTCACCGTCTCGGTGGCGGCGGCGAAGTTGACCGGGTTGGGCAACTCGGCCATGACCTTCCAGCCCGGGTAGCCGAAGCGGAACTGGTCCCGAGCCTGCTCGGCACCCTTGGCTTCGTCGGGATGCCAGCTCAGAGGGATCTGGGTCCAGGTGGCCTCGCGTTTTCCGCCGGCACCGACATAGGCCTCGATGAGCTCGGCCTCGGGCTCGGTGGTGCACAGGCCGCTGCCCGTTTCGGCGGCCAGGGTGGCCGACTCGGGGCCGCCGGCGGCGACGAAGATATCGATCTCATCCTGGGGGAGGTCGAAGATGCGGGCGTCCTCCACGTTGAAGTATCGCCCCCGATGGGAGACGTACTCGCCGCTCCACAGCAGGCGCATGACCTCGATGGCCTCCGCCAGCATCTCATGGCGGACGGCGGCCGGAGGCCAGCCGGCACCCACCACGTGCTCGTTGAGCCGCTCGCCGGCACCCAGACCCAGGGTGAAGCGTCCCTCGCTCATCACGGCCACCGTTGCGGCCGCCTGAGCGATGATCGCTGGGTGGTAGCGGATGATGGGACACGTGACCATGGTGGCCAGCTGCATGCGCTCGGTGGCGTGGGCCACCGCTCCCAGCACCGTCCAGGTGAAGGGGCTGTGGTGCTGGCTGGGCAGCCAGGGGTGGTAATGGTCGGAGAACACGGCGTGTTCGAAGCCGGCCTCCTCGGCTAGCACGGCGTTATGCACGAGGGTGCGAGGGTCGTGGCCCTCGCCCATCAAGGTGTAGCCGAAGTGGGTCATGGTCCACTGCCTGCCCGCTGGTGGCCGGGGATACACCGACGGGGCCGGTAGCGTGCCGCCGTGGCGGACAACTTCCGGATCGAGCACGACACCATGGGCGAGGTCCGGGTGCCGGCGTCGGCCCGCTGGGGCGCCCAGACCCAGCGGGCGGTGCAGAACTTCCCGGTGTCGGGGCTGCGCCTCGACCCGGGCCTGGTGCGGGCCTTGGCCCGGCTCAAGGGAGCAGCGGCACGGGTCAACGGCGACCTCGGCGTGATCGAGCCGGCCGTGGCCGAGGCCATCGCCACTGCCGCGGCCGAAGTGGCTGGCGGGCGCTGGGACGACCAGTTCCCCGTCGACGTGTTCCAGACCGGGTCGGGCACCTCGTCCAACATGAACATGAACGAGGTGCTCGCCTCTCGGGCGGGGGAGTTGGCGGGCCGGCCCGTCCATCCCAACGACGAGGTCAACGCCAGCCAGTCGAGCAACGACGTGTTCCCCTCGGCCATCCGTCTGGCGGCAGTCTCGAGCATCACCGCCGACCTGGTACCGGCGCTCGGGCACCTGGCCGCTGCGCTGCGGGCCAAGTCGAGTGAGTTGGCCGGAGTGGTCAAGGCCGGCCGGACCCATCTCATGGATGCCATCCCCGTCACCCTTGGCCAGGAGCTGGGGGGCTACGCCCGGGCCGTCGAGCTCGGGATCGAACGCCTGGCGGCGATGACCCCTCGGCTGGCCGAGCTGCCCCTCGGGGGCACGGCGGTGGGCACGGGGCTCAATGCTCCTGGGGGCTTCGCCGCCGGGGTGATCGCCCAGTTGGCCGAGGAGCTCGAGCTGCCGCTTTTGGAGGCAATGGACCACTTCGAGGCCCAGGGAGCTCAGGACGCCCTGGTGGAGTGCTCGGGGGCGCTGCGGGTGGTGGCCCTGTCGCTCTACAAGGCGGCCAACGACCTGCGGTGGATGGCCAGCGGCCCCCGCACCGGCCTGGCCGAGATCCGCCTGCCCGACCTTCAGCCCGGCTCGTCGATCATGCCCGGCAAGGTGAACCCGGTGGTCCCCGAGGCGGTTTGTCAGGTGGTGGCCCAGGTGGTGGGCAACGACGCCGCCGTGGCCTTCGCCGGCGCCGCCGGCAGCTTCGAGCTCAACGTCATGCTGCCGGTCATGGCCCGCAACCTGTTGGAGTCGATCCGGTTGCTGGCGTCGGTGGGCCGGCTCTTCGCCGACGCCTGCGTGTCGGGCATCGTGGCCGACGAGGAGCGGTGTCGGGCCTACGCCGAGGCCTCCCCGGCGGTGGTGACGGCCCTGGCGCCCGCGCTCGGCTACGAGCGGGCGGCGGCCGTGGTCAAGGAGATGGTGGCCAGCGGTCGAACGGTCCGGGCGGTGGTGCTGGCCGACGGGCTGCTGGCCGAGGAGGACCTCGACGCCGCCCTCGACGTGCTCGCCCTCACCCGGGGCGGCGTCCTCGGGAGCCGGCCAGAAAATCCCTGACTTCGTGCGGGTTCGACGCCTAACCTGACCGCCGAAACGGCATGATCGATGAGTTTCGCCACGCCGCCCGGTCTCAACGACGAACCATACGACGATCGACCCGACCTTCGAGGAGTCCGCATGACCGTGCACTCGCCACTGGCCGTCGAGGCCACCGGCTTGGTCAAGTCCTTCGACGACCTCCGCGCCGTCGACGGGGTCGACCTGGCCGTGCGCCGCGGGACCGTCTACGGCGTGCTCGGTCCCAACGGCGCCGGCAAGACCACGACGATTCGCATGCTGGCCACCTTGACCCGCCCCGACGCCGGCTGCGCTCGGGTCCTCGGCCACGACATCGTCAAGGAGGCCGACGCCGTCCGTCGTCTGGTGAGCCTCACCGGCCAACTCGCCTCGGTCGACGAGGACCTCACCGGTCGGGAGAACCTGATCCTGCTCGGTCGACTCCTGGGGCTGAAGCGCCCGCCGGCCAAGAGCCGAGCCACCGAGCTGCTCGACGCCTTCGGGCTCGCCGAAGCCGCGGGCCGGCTGGTCAAGCACTACTCGGGCGGGATGCGGCGGCGGCTCGACATCGCCGCCAGCATCGTCGTCACCCCCGAGCTGATGTTCCTCGACGAACCGACCACGGGGCTGGACCCCCGTTCCCGGAACCAGGTGTGGGACATCATCCGGGCCCTGGTGGCCGAGGGGACCACCATCTTGCTCTGCACCCAGTACCTGGAGGAGGCGGACCAGTTGGCCGACGGGATTGCCGTCATCGACAACGGCAAGGTGATCGCCGAGGGGACGCCGGGCCAGCTCAAGGCGTCGGTAGGTTCGGGCGCCCTCCATGTCCGCCTCATCGACCCCGGCCAGCGGGCGGACGCCGGTCTGATGCTGGAGCGCACGCTCGGATCCGTCACCCTGGAGAACGACCCCACCGCCCTCTCGGCGACATGCGCCGACGGCGACCGCGGGGCCGAGGCGGTCGCCGAGCTAGCCCGCTCTGGGGTGCGCATCGCCGACTTCTCCCTCGGCCAGCCGAGCCTCGACGAGGTCTTCCTGGCCCTGACCGGCCATCCGGCCGAAGCGGCCCCGCCCGACCAGACCACCCCCATCGAGGAGGAACCCGCCCGATGAGCACCAACCCGACGTTGCGCGCCGACTTCACGCCGGCCAACGAGGCCGCGGTCCGGCGGGCCATCTCTTCGAACCCGCGGCCATCGGCCGCCGGTCCCCTTTCGGCCGCCGTGACCTTCGGCTGGCGGGGGATGCTCAAGGTCAAGCACGTCCCCGAACAGCTTCTGGACGTGACCGTTACCCCGGTGATGTTTGTGGTGATGTTCACCTACATCTTCGGCGGAGCCATCTCCGGTTCGACGGGTGAGTATCGCGACTACCTCCTGCCCGGGATCCTTGTGATGTCGGTGCTCTTCACCACCGTCTACTCCGGGGTGGCGCTCAACACCGACCTGACCAAGGGGGTCGTCGACCGCTTCCGATCCATGCCGATCTGGCGTCCGGCGCCGCTCTTGGGATCGATGATCGGCGACACCGTTCGCTACCTGGTGGCCGGCACGGTGATCATCCTGGTGGGGGTGCTGCTGGGTTTCCGCCCGGACGCCGGGGTCGGTGGAGTGATCGCCGCATTGGCCCTGGTGGTGTTCTTCGCCTTCGGCCTCTCGTGGGTCTTCACCACCATCGGGCTGGTGCTGCGCACGCCGAGCGCGGTGTTGAACGCCGGCTTCATGGGAATCTTCCCCCTCACCTTCCTGTCGAATGTCTTCGTGGCTCCAGAGACGCTCCCCGGCCCGCTCGAAGCCTTCGTCGAGGTGAACCCGATCTCGATCCTCGCCACCGCCTCTCGAGGATTGATGGCCGGCAACGCCGACGCCGGCGACATCGTGACCGTGTTGGTGGTGGCCACCGTGCTGACCGCGGTGTTCGCGCCCCTGACGACCCGCCTCTACCGCAAGGGCTGACCGGCGCTGTGGGTCGATGCTGCGCGGATTGCCGACGGTGTTCCCTGCCGGTTCGATGTACGTGACCCAGACCGGCGCCAAGCGCGACGCCAACCGCTGCGCTTCACCCTTCTGGTCACGGGCATGTCCCCGGTCGTGGACCTTGTCGTCGGTGCGCTGGGGGCGGTGGGGGTTGCTGACGCCTCAGGCGCTCGACACCCCGTCGTTCAACCAGCGGGTGATCGCCGGCGAGTCGGAGATGTCCATCATCGGCTTCGGCGGCATGAACACCGACCACGCCCCCGGGTACCTCCGCCAGGTCTACTCGTCCAACAC
>JBBSLT010000010.1:0-34795 GCA_038233555.1 Acidimicrobiales bacterium | reverse complement strand
TCCCCCCTACCTCGACCCGACCATGGCCGCGGGACTTACCGACGCCCCCGGGCGCCTGCGCCTGGTCGACGGTGCCTTCGTCGAGCACCTCCGCCGCTGCCCCGACGCCAGCGTCGACGGCTTCGCCCTCTCCAACATCTGCGAGTGGCTCGACCCCGAGCAGATCGACGACCTGTTCGCCGAGGTCGTACGTACCGCTGCACCGGGTGCTCGACTGGTGTTCCGCAACTTCGTGGGCTGGACCGAGGTGCCGTTGCGCTGGCAGTCGACGGTGGTGGAGGACCGGGAACGAGGTGAGGTGCTCAGCCGCCGCGACCGCAGCACCGTCCAGCGCCGGTTGGCGGTATGCCATATCGACCCGGCCCAAGCACCCGACGAAGGTCGAACCCCGCCGGTCGCCCGAGAGGCCGTCGCCGACGACAACTCCAGCCTGCTCGAGCTGGCCGCCGCCTGCCCGATGGAGGGCGACATCGGCCTGAGCATCCGGCGCCGTCCCGACTTCTTCGCACTCAACCGCCTGGAGGGCGACCGGTGGCGGGTGGGCGTGGTCGACGGACCCGACGGCCGACCCGTGGGCTGCATCTCCACCGCCGAGCGGACGGTCTACCTCAACGGCCAGGCGTCGCCATCGATGTACGTCAGCGACCTCAAGGTTCATCCCCGCCACCGGGGCACCGGAGCGGCCGACGCGCTCACCACCTTCGCCCACCAGGCGTGCCGCCAAGCGGGGGGCGAGCACGTGCCCACGTTCCTCACCATCCTGGCCGGCAACCGGGCCATGGAGCGCCGACTGCAAGGACCGCGGGGGCTCCCTCATCTGCGCCGGATCACCACCCTTCGATCGCATTCGGTCAGCCTGCTTTGGCCCCGCCGTCCGCCGGCCGTGCCCGGACTGCACGTCGAGCGGGGCGAACCCGACGACATCGAGGAGATGGCGGCGCTCTGGCAGAAGGTTGCCCCCGGCCGCCAATTTGCCCCGGTCCACGACACCGCCTCGCTGGCCCTCTGGATCGACCGGGCGCCGGGCCTCGATGCCTCCTGCTACCGCCTGGCTCGAGGGGCTGACGGCCGCCTCCTCGGCTTCGTCGCCTTCTGGGACCAGTCGTCGTTCAAACAGACGGTGGTCACCGGGTACTCGCGCCGCCTGGCCGGCGTCCGCCTGGCCTTCAACGCCGCCACCCCGTCCCTGAAGGCGGCGCGTCTGCCGCCCCCCGGCGGCGAGCTGCATCACCTCAGCGCCGTGCACGCATGCGTCCCGCCCGGCGCCCCCGAGGTGCTCCGGGCCCTTGTCGTCGA
The DNA here is from genome assembly GCA_038233555.1 of Acidimicrobiales bacterium. Taxonomy (GTDB): domain Bacteria; phylum Actinomycetota; class Acidimicrobiia; order Acidimicrobiales; family CADCSY01; genus JADDRA01. The sequence goes on along the minus strand of JBBSLT010000010.1, from coordinate 33,499 downwards.
TGCCTACAATGACTTGCGAGGAAGCGGGTACTCGTTCTTCAGCGTCGGCCTCGACGTGACCGACCCGCTCTCCAAGGCGTTGTCGGGACTCCTGGCGCAGCCGACCGACATCTGGGCGTGCGTGGCCACCCTCGACGGGGCCGGCGGGCCCTCGCTCGACGGACGTCCCGTCCACCACGAGATCGCCCTGGTGTAAGCACCTCGCCACGGGCGCCACCGCCCTCGGCGTGGCCGTGATCGTCCCCGGCGTGGCTCGCCACCACCTCGTCGACCTCCGACAGGGCAGCGGCCGGGAGATTGCTGTTCATGCCTGGTCCCGAGTCGATAGCAGCACGCTGAGGGGACTGGTTTCGATCTCGCCAAGGAGGTGCTCGGGGGAGTCGTAGACGGCGGCGGCTCCGGCCGCGACGAGCTCTTGGCGGCTGATCCCGCCGGTGGTGAGGGCGACGCAGCTCAACCCGCAGGCGGCGGCCGCCTCGATGTCCCAGACGGTGTCGCCCACCACGATTGCCTGCTCGGGCCCCACGCCGACACGCTGCAGGGCAAGCTCGAAGATGTCGGGGGCGGGCTTGCTTTGGTCGACCTCGTCGGAGCTCACTACGGCGTCGATCCATTCGTCGGCACCGATGGTCTCGCGCAGCACATCGACATCCTCGGGCTGGCCGGAGGTGGCGTACACCGTGGCCGCACCGCGCTCGAAGAGCGTACGCACGAGACTTGCGGCGCCCGGCGTGGGCGCGATCTCGGCTCGCAACTTGGCGAATTCCTCAGTCCACCAGGCTTCGAGCTGTTCGTCCTGTCCTCCCACCAGGCGCGCCAACATCTGGTCGGCGCCCATCCCGATGAGGCGGTGGATGTCCGTGAGCAGCACCGTCCGCCCGCCCCGCCGAAACGCCCGGGCCCACGCCAACACGTGGAAGTAGTTGCTGTCGACGAGCGTGCCGTCGACATCGAGCAGGATGGCGCAGTCCTTGGTCACCCCGGCCCCCTACCCGCTGAACTGCTGGCGGACCCTCAGTAATCGGCGGCGGGTTCGGGTCGGGGGGGGCGCCCCAGATCTTCGACCACTTCCTGGGCGACCGAGCGAATCTTGACGTTGTTGCTGCGAGCACGGTCGCGCAGCACCTCGAAGGCGGCATCTATGGAGATGCCCCGTTCGGCGGAGAGCTTGCCCTTGGCCTGCTCGATGAGCACACGACTGTCGAGGGCCTCTTGGAGACTCTCCGATGAAACCCGAGAATCCCTACCCGAGCTCGACGGTGCGGGTGATGCGGACCTGCTCCAAGAGGCGCCGATCATGGGTGACCAGCAAGAGCGTGCCGTCGTAGGTCTCGAGGGCCTGCTCCAGTTGCTCGATGGCAGGCAGGTCGAGGTGGTTGGTGGGCTCGTCGAGCACCAGGCAGTTGGCCCCGCTGGCCATGATGAGGGCGAGGCCGGCACGAGTCCGCTCTCCCGGGGAGAGGCTGGCCGCCGGTCGCGCCACGTCGCCGGCGGTCAGCCCGAACTTGGCCAGCAGTGATCGGGCCGGTTCCGGACGCAAGCCCGAGACATCGGTGAAGCCACGGAGCAACGGCTCCGCCGCCGCGAATCGGTGGCGACCCTGGTCGAGGCGTCCGACGACGACGCTGGGTCCCATCTCGTGGCGACCCTCCGTCAGCGGCACTTCGCCGAGCAGCGCCCCCAGCAAGGTCGACTTGCCCGACCCGTTGGGACCGAGGACGGCGAGGCGGTCGGCCCATTCGATCTCCAAGTCGAGCGGACCGAGGCGGAAAGAGCCCCGCTCGACCACGGCGTCGACCAGGCGAGCGACGACCTTGCCGCTTCGAGTTGACGGCGCCAGCTCCATATGGAGGTCCCAGCCCTCCCAGGGCTTGTCGACCACCTCCAGGCGCTCCATAGCCTTTTCGGTGATGCGGACCTTGGCCGCCTGCTTCTCGGTCCGGTTCACCCGAAACCCTCGCTGGGCCGTGTCGTGGTCGGGAGCCTGGTTCTTGGCCTTGCGGACGCCGGTCACCGCCCATTGGCGCTGCACCGCGGCCCGGCTCGCCAACCGGCCGGCTTCAGCCTGGTAGCCGGTGTGGGCCTCCTCGGCGTGGCGGCGGGCGACCGCCTTGGCCTCCAGGTAGCCCTGCCATCCTCCTCCGAACTCGCTGGCAGTGCGCCGGTGCTCGTCGAGCTCGAGGACGCGATCGACCGTGTTGGCCAGGAAGGCACGGTCGTGCGACACCACGACGAGTCCGCCGGCCAGGTCGGCGAGGAAACGCTCCAGGCGGTCGAGGCCGGCGAAGTCGAGGTCGTTGGTGGGCTCATCGAGCAGGAGCACGTCGACCCGGCTGAGCAGGATGGCGGCCAGAGCCCCTCGGGCCACCTGGCCCCCCGACAGCTGGCCCACCTCCACCTCCAGGCGGTCGGCAGCCAGGCCGAGGTCGGCACACACGACCAGCGCCCGCACCTCCAGGTCGGGACCTCCAAGGGCGAGATAGCGATCGAGAGCCACCGCGTAGTCGTCGTCGGCGCTTGGCGACGCCTGAGCCAGCGCAGCGGCGGCCGACTCCAACCGAGCCTCGGCGGCGGCCACCCCCGTGCGTCGAGCCAGGAAGGCCAGCAGGGTCTCGCCCGGGACGGGCTCCGCCTCCTGGGGGAGGTAGCCGACGGTGAGGGTGGGCGGAGCCAAGGTGATGCGTCCGGCGTCGGGTTGGTCGAGCCCGGCCAGGATGCGCAAAAGGGTGGTCTTGCCCACCCCGTTGGGTCCGACCACGCCGAGGCGTGTGCCGGACCCGATGGTCAGGCTGATCCCGTCGAGGATCGGCGATGCACCGTGGAAACGCACGAGGTCGGTGGCGACAAGGGTGACGCCGGAGCTCTTCAACGGGATCGGTGAACCTCCTGGAAGGCGACGAGCGTACCGGCGTCGTCATCTTCACGAGTTGAAGGATGGCGACATCGCCGTGACGCGGTTGCCGGGCCGTGCGTTGCTGTTCATCCAGCCGCCTCGCCCCCATGACCTTGTGGTCATCATGGAGGCGTACCGTGAGGACGAATCGCTCGGTCCGCCAGGTTCCGCCATGTGAACATCTTCACAAGCACCGCTCGAGCGGCGGTGCCGGAAGCCGGTACTCCTTCACCGTCCTCCCTCGAAGGAAAGGTCGTTCACCTTGCCCACCACCTCTGACTCACCCCTCGCCGCCCCGCTCCCGACAGCCCCACATCGCCCCGATGGCCAACGGGCTGCGTTCTTCGGTCTCGACAACACCTTGGTACCGGGTCTGAGCATGTTCCTGCTGGCTCAGGGACTCCACCAGCGGGACTACTACGACACGGGCGAGATCCTGCGCTTTGCCTGGGAGCAACTCGCGTTCCGGGCCCGCCGCTCAGACTCATCGAAGAAGAAGGCCAGGTCCAAAGAGGCCGGGCTCGACTTCGTGCGCGGTCGACACCGACTCGAGATTCAGGCGTTGGTCGAGGAGATCGCCGATGAGCGGATCGTGCCGAAGGTGTACCCCTCCATGGCGCTGCTCATCGAGAAGTACCGGGCCGAAGGGATCCGAACCTTCGTCGCCACTGCGGCGCCGGTCGAACTGGCCCAGGTCGTCGCCCGCCGACTGGGAATGACCGGAGGGCTGGGTACACACGCCGAGGTTGGCGCTGATGAGCGCTACAGCGGAGGGCTGAGCGGTCCGATCCTTCACGGGCCGGCGAAGGCTTCGGCCGTGGAGGCGTATGCCGCCGGTAGCGGGATCGATCTCTCAACCTCGTTGGCCTACTCGGACTCCATCAACGACCTCCCCCTGTTGGAGCTCGTAGGTCGTCCCGTAGTCATCAACCCTGACCGTCGCCTACGCAAGGTGGCGAGAAGTTCAGGATGGCCGGTCCACGACGTGCGGGTCGAGCGGAGGGAGGATCGTCACGCCGGCTCGGCCCCCTTGCCAAACCGCCTGGCTGAGCTGGGCCTCCAGCTCTCACGAGCAGTCGACGACGACACCGCTCCGCCACGGCATGGGCACTCCTACACCACCGAGTACCCCGATGCCTTGGTGCGAGACCTGGAAGCGAGCGGCCGGTTTCGCCGGGACACCCGCCTGGGTTCGGTGTACCACCGCGGCCAGATCTCGCTGCGAGAGGTATCGCCCAGGGACAGCCTCCACATCATCATGGGGCGGGAGAACGAGATCACGGCGCATATCGACCGGTACTCCCCATTGGCCCACCATCAACCGGAGCACGGGTGTCGCTACGCACTTCACCGCATCGCCGCGCACAATGTCACCGGCATGGCTGGCGACCTCGCTCGCCTCATCCCCCGTCGGCGTCGCCAGCGCGCCCGCACGACAAGCATCCCTACCAAGGCCGACCAACTGGCCGAGGACGGTGTCGGGTAGACAGACCATCCCTCCCTTCCTCCTCAGCGCTCCTCCAGGCCAGCCTTCGTCAACCGAGCCATGCGTTCGCATGCGTGACGGGCGAACTTGACCTGTTGGTGACGGCCGAAGATGCGTACGCCCAGCCGCACGATCGGGTTGCCGCTTCGAGACCGGCGGGAGAAGCGGCAGGTGTGGAACTCCACCTCGCCGCTGTCGAGCCACTTCCACACCTCGTAATCCATCTGGCCCATCTCGAGGTGGCCTTGCAGGGTCCGGTAGTTCCAGCCCCACACCTTGACCTCTCGGCCTTCGATGGTGCGAGTCTCGTCCACCACGCCACCGACGCGTACGCCGAAGTGGAAGCGCAGGCCGTAGAAGCGGAACTCCAAGAGCATGTCCCGCTCCTGCAGGGGCCGGTCGGCTTGGTAGAGCGCCCGGACGATTGAAGGGTCGGCGAACTCGTAGTCGCGTAGCAGGCGCCGAGCGACCTCCCAGCTGCCGTCCGGCCGAGGCGGCCCAGGGGGCTCGGAGGGCAGGGGTTGGCGGTAGTCATCGGACAACCAGCCGTCCTCAGCGGTGAAGCTGGCCCGCTCGGCGAGGTCGAAGTTCAAACCCTTGTCGTGCAACTCGTCGAGGACGCGCCGAGCCTTGGAACTGAGGAGGGATCGACCTTCCTGGCCGTAACCGTCATCGACAATCCTCGTCTCCACGTCGATCCCGCCGGTCAGGCGGCCACCGGCGAGCTTCACCGCCCGCTCCAGGAACGACGTCCACATGTGCAGCTGGACCTCTTTGGCCATGTGCACCCGCTGGTACATGATCCGCGAGAGCTGGTCTCCGCTCCGGGCCCAGGACTCGATGGTGAAGCACATCTCGGCGCCGCCGTCCCGATCGTCGCTCGCCCGGAACTCGATCTGGCCCGCCTCCAGGTGACCGTCGAGGGTGAGCAGACGGAACGAGGTCGAGGTGAGGGCGACGACCCGTACCGGACCGTCCCACGGGCCGGGCATGCGCACGACGTACTCGTCACCCGGTGCCATCGTTCCCTTGTCGCCGTACACCTTGGTGAAGCGGGCGAACTCCTTGGGGGCGACCTTGTTGGGGTCGACCATGATCCGTTCCATGAGCTGCTCGGCGGAAAGCTCCGGCGCGGCGATCCGAGCCTGGTAGCGGCGGTGGAACAGTGGTCCGACCCCCTCGTCGGACAACTGGGCATCCTGGCGAAAAACACCCGGCGGAAGCTCGGGGGGGGCATCCTCCTCCATCGAGCCCGCTACCTCACGGCGATGCAACGGGGTGATCCGCCACAGGTAGTGCCACGAGGTGAGGGCAATCCCTACAGGCCAGACGGCGGCCGTGGCGAGACGGCGGGAGAGGGTCGGTCGGCGGGGCACGGGATGGCAGCGGGTAACTTGACGGCGATGCTAACGGCCTTCTTGCACAACCGGAGACTACGGGGCGGACACTTTCATCTGGGCTCGATGGCCAGCATCGTGCTCTGCATCGCGCTGTGGATACGGGCCAAGACCGTTGACCAGGAGGAGCGGGACAACGCCGAGCGTCGGGCCCTGTTCGTGGGCCTGTGGCCGCCGATGTTCTGGCTCATCGGCGACTCCCTCGAGCGCGAGGAGGGAACACCCAAGTGACCTTCAAGTTCTCCTTCGACCGCCTGCCCCGGGCGCTGGCGCTGCCCTTCGGGATCACCCCATCGACGACCGGTGTCGACGTGAAGGATGGTCAACTCTTGGCCCGGTTCGGGCCGTGGCGGTTCTTGACGCCTCTGGACAACGTCGAAGGCTCCCAGGCCACCGGCCCCTACGCCACGTTGCTGGTCATCGGGCCCGCCCGCCTCTCGATCGCCGACCGAGGCCTCACCTTTGCCACCAACGCCCGCCGGGGATTGTGCATTCGCTTCCGCCAGCCCGTGCGGGGCATCGAGCCCACCGGTCGCCTCCGCCACCCGGCCCTGACGGTAACCGTGGCCGACGTCGACGGCCTCGCCGCCGCCCTCGCCGGCACACCGGCTCATTCGTAGTTCGGGTCGGCGCCGAGGAGGTTTCAACTTCAGCGTTCGACCTCCTCGGTCGCTGATGCCGTTCCGAATTGTTTGTTCGAGCGGACCCAGGGAAACCATTGCAGGAGCAGGCCGCCGGCCCTCCGAGACGAGGAGAGCGACCGTGGGCTTCCAAGTGACCGACGTGCAAAAGGCACTGAAGGGCTCCCTCGGGGGCTCGACCGACTGACCCCTTCCGTGGCGTTACCGGCTGCTCCGTGCGCCGGTTTGCCCGTAGCTCCGATCAGGGCAGGGCTCAGGCATGAGCGAGATCAACATCACCGCCATGGAGCCACTCCACTTCGCCGTAGAGGTCACTGAGGGCACGTTGACCACGAGCCACCTCGTCCGAGTCCCGCCTTCGCTGCTCGACGACCTCGGCCTGTTCGAAGGCGATGCCCCGTCGATCGTGCGAGAGACGATCGGCTTCCTGATGGACAGGGAGCCGGCCACGAGCATCATGGCCGAGTTCTCACTCGACGACGTCTCTCGCTTCTTTCCCGACTACCTCGAGGAGCTCACCACCCGCCTCGCCTCCTGAGGGCTGCGACACTGACAACCGCTGAGGAGATGGTGGCCTACCTGCGCCAGCACCGCATCGAAGGGGTGGCCATGGTGCGTGCTCCCGCAGAGAACGAGCCGCTGCACCTGAGCCTTGGGTAGTCCTCTCCCAGGTGATCCGACACCCCTCCCAGGCTCTATCGCTTCGCCGAGGAACAGGAGTCCCGGCGTGGCCAGAACCTCGCTCCGGCCTGTGGTGCTCGTGAGCATGGCCGCGGAGGAGACGCTTCCCATCCAAGTGGGGTTGGTCGACAGCGGAAGCGAGCACGTTTTTGCCCCTGCCTGGGTCGCCAGAAGCATCGGCATCGACCTCGGCCGGGTCGATGACCGACTCCATCTGCGGATCGGCGGTCAAGCCATTTGAGGCTCACCGAACTGACCTTTCGTCTCCATGCCCGGACTCCCCGACCGGCTCCCGTGGAGAGTGGGGGCGACTCTCCTCAATGACGTAACACCGGTTGAGCGGGCGCTGACCCGAATCGAATGCGCAGCCTCGTCAGTCGACCGGGTGGTCCTTGCGATAGGCCTCCCACACCTCGGGTCGCACCCGGCCCCGGTCGCTGACCGCCAAGCCCCGGGCCCGGGCCCACGCCCGCACCTCAGCCGTGGTGGGCTCGGGGGGCAAGAGCGCACCGGCCAACTGCAGCCAGGTGCGGGCCCGGGCACAGCCGGCAGACGCCGGTCGGTGCGAACGGTCGCCTCCTGAGTAGAGTAGCAACGTAGCTACATCAGGGAGGGACCGAGTGTGCCAACGCCGATGAGCAGTCGAGAGTTCAACCAGGACACCAGCGGTGCGAAGAAGGCGGCCGAGCGGGGCCCCGTGTACATCACCGACCGTGGCCGTCCGGCGCATGTGCTCTTGACCTACGAGGCTTACGAACTCCTGCTCGGCGCACAGCGAGTCCTCGACCGACTCGCAGAGCCGGCAGGGATCGAGGACATCGAGTTCACCACTCCGACCTCCGAGGATGGGGCATGGCCGGCGAGCTTCGATTGATGTTCGTGCTCGACACCAACGTGGTATCCGAGCTCCGGAAGGTGCGAGCGGGCAAGGCGAACTCGGGCGTCGCCGACTGGGCCCGCGGTGTGCCATCGGGCCAGATGTTCCTCTCGTCGATCACCATCCACGAGCTCGAACATGGGGTCCTGCTCGCCGAGCGCACCGATCCCGAGCGGGGTGCCGTCCTGCGCCTCTGGCTTGACGAGAGCGTTGCCTCGGCCTTCGCCGCTCGGATCCTGGCGATCGACGAGACGGTCGCCCGCCGTGCGGCGGCGCTCCACGTTCCGGACCCTGCACCCTTTCGGGATGCGCTCATCGGAGCGACGGCCCTCGTCCACCGGATGGCAGTCGTCACCCGCAACGTGAAGGACTTCGACCGGTTCGACGACCTTGACGTGGTGAACCCGTGGCGCTGACGGGTTCGAGTCCCGCCTGACCCGCTCCTCGCCCTCCTCCATCAGGAAGTTCACGTAGACGCCTTTGTGGTACGGGGCCAACGCTGACCAGTAGCCGCGTGCCCACCCCCGCTCGGCCTCGAAGCCGTCGGCCGTCTTCACGTCGCCGTTGATGTTGAAGGTGAACTCGGCGTCGCACCCGTTGAACGCGGTTTCGTCCTCCCCGACCCGGGCGGCCGCTCCCCCCATCTGCCAGAGGGCGATGCTCGAGATGGGCGGGGCCAGGTACGGCTTGGGCTGGCACAGGTCGAGCACCGGAGTCCCGAATTCCCGAGGGCCCGCACGACCCGCTCACCGTCTTCGATCGGGCCTGCGTAACAGGTGGCGACGGCCACGACCAGCTTGCCCACCAGCGCCGGCGGGACCGAGGGCAGCGCCGGCGCCCTCCGTTGCACGACGATCGTCATGAGCTCGTCAGGGCAGTCGGCTATCCAGTCCCGGTAGAACCGGAGCACCTCCGGGGCGTCCTCCATCGGCCAGAAGACCGGGCCGGCCACGACCTGGGGACCGAGCGGGTTCAGCCGGAACTCGAAGTCTTCACGATCCCGAAGTCGCCTCCGGCCCCCCGGACGTGAGCCCGTACTTGCGCATGATCCAGCCGATGCCTCCGCCGAGCGTGAGCCCGGCGAGGTCGGTGTGGATGACGATGCCAGACCCTGCGGTGCTCCTCGTAGCCGGGATCAGGTCGCTGAGAACCTCGATCTCAGCCACCGTCGATCAGTTGACCCAGGACGTCGGCCGCCTCTCGGTCCGACGCCTCCAGCCTCTACCTCATTAGCCGGCGACCACCGCCGGCACCACCATGACGGGCAGCACCACCCCGAAACGACAACACCGACGGAAAGCTTGCCCGGTGATCGCACCGGACCACCCGTCCCGGCGTTCGGGGCAGCCGTCAGTGGCCTCGGGGTGATGTTCGAGCTCACAGGAGGGCGCCGGCTATGGCGTCGGCGACGAACGCACCGAACCTTGCCGCCGACCAACCCCGTCGGAGGACCAGCAGCTCGTAGAGCTCGGGCGAGGTGCAGAGCCACAGCACGTCGCGGGCTTCGTCGGCGGTGACGCCGGAGCGGAGGTGCCCACCCTCGACGAGGTACTGCGAATTGTCGGCCGGCGCACCCTGGGCGGGACTTCGAGGGCCGTGATCAGGTGCGCACCAACTGGCAGCTTCGCCGGCATTCCGAACATCACCGCCCGGGTGCTACGGACGGCCGTCGACGGGGAGGCGGTGTGGTCGGAGTGGGAGATGGACGGTACCCGACCAGATGGCGTGGCGCAGTTGCTCCGGGGGCGTGATCGTCTTCGGCGTGGCGGGGAGCCAGTTCGCCTGGGCCCGCTTCTACCTCGAGCCGGGCGACGTTGGCGAGGGTGGGGTTGACGCCGCCGTGGGGAAGATCGTGGAGGCCGAAGGATGATGACCGTCGCCGCCCGCGATGCCCGGCCGCCGCTTTCCCTCGTGCGCATGATGAACCTGATCATGCGGGTCTTCCTGCGCACCCCGCTCGGCCGGATGGTCCGCCCGTTCGCCCTCCTCGAGTTCACGGGGCGACGCAGCGCTCGCCGGTTCTTGGTCCCGGTCGGCTGGCACGAGATCGACTCCGGTCACGTGGCCTTCACGCCCGCGCCGTGGCGGGCGCACTTCCGGAACGGCATCCCGGTCACCGTCTGGTTGCGTGGCCAACGCCAGAACCTGATCGGTGTCCTCGACGACGACCCGGAGCAGGTGGCCGTTGCCCTTCAATCGCTCGCCGACCACCGTGGGTCGCTCCGCCCGATCGGCGTCGACATCCCGGCCGGCCACCGCCTCACTGCAGCCGACGTCGCTGCGGTGGACCGCGCCGTCATCCGGTTCCAGCCGGCCCGACTGGCCGAAGCGCCCCGAGGTGGAGCGGTGGACGAGGCTTCACCCAGAATGCGACCTTGCCCCCTGGGTGGTCTTCGTATTACGATAATCGTGTGTGGAGGTTCACCGATCGGCCCGCAAGCATGGCGTCGGCGATGACGCCATGGTCCGCGCCATCGAACATGCCTTGGTCGTCGTGGACCTCGAACCCGACGCCGATCCGCCTCGCATCCTGGTCATCGGGCCGGACGAGGCTGGCAACCTGCTCGAAATCATCTGGCTGGAGTTCCCTGACCGGGCACCGATCGTGATTCACGCCATGCCACTCCGCCGCACCTTCTACCACCTGCTCCCGAGCGGGGAGGACGACTCATGACGAAGCCGAAGACTTATACGACCGCCGCCGGCCGGGTGCTGACCGACGACGACCTCGACGCCATCGCCAAGGACGTCGAACACGCCGAATACGACGTCGAAGAGCTGAAGACCCGCCGTCGGGGTCGGCCGCTGCTGGGGTCGGCGCCTGCCGAGGTCGTGCCGGTCCGCCTCGATCCCGAGCTCAAGAGCGCCGTCGATGCCCGGGCTGAGGCCGAGAATCTCACCACGAGCGAGATCATCCGTCGGGCACTTCGCCGCTACCTCGACGTCGCGTAGCTCGCCCGGACACCGGCGTACCTGCCGGTTCCGAGCAGCGGCGGGGTGAGGAGGTGCCCCTCCGCCGAGTCGCATCGCCAGACACGAGGGCCGGAGCGGGCGGCAAAGGACCCACGTGCCTTGCCGGCGGCGTTGGGACCGAACACCACCGTCAGCGGCGCCAGCTCCACGTCGACATCGACATCGACATCGACATCGACGTCGACGAGGCTCTTGTGCCCCTGTATTCGGAGACGCCGGATCATCTGGCAGTCATCAACCGACGGACACCTCGCCCCGTCTTGGCGACCTCCTGGTCCCCACAGGCCTGGACGACACGGGCGTAAGGGACCGTCGACTCGACGCTACGAGCGCCTCGGCAAACTCGATCGGCGTGGGCCCTACGTACCTCGGGTTCGACCGAATGTGTGGCGGTGTGGTGAGCCCCAACGATAGTGTTGTTCCGTGTTGCCACCCGAAGGCAGGTTCGGTGGCGAGCTGTTGCCGAACGTGGTCGAGGTGGCGTCCGGCCTGGCGTTCTCCGACTTCTTCCAGAACGAGCGGAACGGCAGCCGCAAGGGGAATCGTCCTCATCACGATTGGAGGCCAGCAGTGATCACCAACGAGGTGCAGTACCGAGCAACCAAGGCCCATCTCCGCCAGTTCGAACAGGCGGCGGTCAATCTTGGAGTCCGGACCGACTCAGGGAAGCGCTCGAAGCTCGAGCAGCTCGAGCTCGACGCCGTCTGCGCTCAGGCTGACGACCTGCGAACCGAGATCGAGGAGTACGAGAGGTTGCGGTCAGGAGCAGTGTTGACCTTCGAGGCAACCTCGCTGGCGGACGTTGCGACGCTGCTCATCAAGGCACGCATCGCCAGGGGCTGGACTCAGGGCCGGCTGGCCGATGCGCTCGGGGTCGCCGAGCAACAGGTCCAGCGCTACGAATCGACCGCCTACCGCTCGGCCAGCCTTGCTCGGATCTGCGACGTGGCCACCGCCCTCGCCCTCGACATGTCCGAGAAGGCCGAGCTTCGAGACCCCGACGCCGCCTGAAGGGCTGCCTGTCACCGGGGCCAGGAACTAGGACGACCAGTTATGCGGGGCTGGCCAGACCACGTCGAGGGGGGGGTGCGAGCCGTTCTCTGGGGGGCTACATACCTACGGTTTCAGGACGGACACCTGCGACAGAGAGCGCAGTGCACATACCCGATCGGCGATGGCGGATATTGAGCTCAGGATCTCGGCTGGCTCGCCATTCAAGTCCACCGTCACCACCTCGAGGCGCATTCCGGTCGGTCCCCACCTCGTCCAACCACCGCTTCCGCCTCGCCGGCTGCGTAAATGAGTGCCTACGAGCCCTGCCTCGATCATGGGACCGAGGCGCCGACCGACCGCCTCGTGGCCCAGCCGCGACAGGGCGCTCTTGTCGGCCAGGTGGGTGGCTACCGCCACGCGGCGTCGTAGAACTCCTCGTCGCCGAGGGACTCTAGATCACCGTGGACGAGACGCTTCAGGTCGCGTCTCCGTGCCGCCAGGACTGCTACCTCGACGAGCGCCCGGTTGACCGTCGCCACCCTTGTTGTCGTTCCCAGCGCGGCGCGCGCCTCGCGCAGTGAGTCCTCGTCGATGTCCACGACCGTGCGCATCGCAACCCCTTCCTTGATATCGGCCTACTAGGTCAAGGATTATCAAAAGGGTCGGGCACCGCACCGACTTCAGGCTCACGATCGACATCGAGACCGGCAAGTTGGCGCGACAGCGATCCGCCGACCTGGTCGCTGTACACCGCCCGGCTGAGCCGGTAGGTGAACCATCGTTGCCCTGGAGCGCCTCCAGTATGTCGTCGGAAGCCAGACCGGCGTGGCAGGAGATGATCGCCTACCTGCGCCGGCACCGAATCGAAGGGGTGGCCATGGTGCGTGCTCCCCCAGAGAACGAGCCGCTCAATCTGAGCCTTGGGTAGTCCTCTCCCCGGTGATCCGACCCCTCCCGTGGCCCTATCGCTTCGCCGAGGATCACGGCCCTTGGCGACGTGGCGTGGCGCGAGAAACTGCTCGAGGCGCTCGGTCGTCAGGTCGGTCGCCGAAAGGTGGGCGTCCTGCATCCAGCGACTGAGATGCGCTACCTGACGCAGCTCGACGACGATCGTCAGCGGCGTGTAGCCGGACTCCTGCAGCCGCCGCCCCGTACGCGACAACAAAGGGCTCCAGCGGCCCTTCCACAACGCTGTCGCCTGGCGCGAAGAAGGGCAACCCGAAGGTCGCCCCTAACTCGTCACCGTCCTTGGTGTCACTACCTGGCCCGTCGGTGTTCAGCCGGGGTGGCGCTCAACAGCAGGTAGCCGAGGCTGCGTCAGAGACCGTCTGCTAGACACGTTCCCACCCTTGACCCGGAGCACCTGTCAGCGGAGGTTGGCGTCATAGACCTCCTCCGCCGGCAGGCTCAACAATCGCTCAGCCATCTCCTCCTTGAGATGCTGGGCACGAACGGCTTCGTCCGGCGTCGGGGCTTCCCTACACGCGAGTTGGAGAAACTCCTCCGGTACGAGGCCGGCCCGCGCAACCAGGTCGACCACTGTTCCCCGGTAGCCGAGACGGTAGAAGAAGTGGCCGCCCGGGGCCTCCGGTGCCTCGGCCCCGGGCGCCTCGGATGCCAGCCGGTAACGGTCGCCCGTGACCGCCCGGGTGACCATCTCGAACGCGTCGCGTGCGCCCCCGCCGGGGAACCCGCTTTCGACAGTGATGTCATAGCGCTCCGGCGGTCCACCAGGCGACAGCAGGGGCAAGGCGCGCTCCATCGCCTTGAAGGCGTGGGCGACGCCAGCGATCGAGCTCCTGCCGTGGTACTTCAGAAGGTCATCGAAGGAGATGGAGATCGTCCCGCCCTGATCAAGGACCACGAGTTTCGTCATAGGCGAATACTGCCCTAAGGCCGCCTACGACGGTGAAGGAAGCCGGCCTGGAGGGCCTCGACGGCCAGATCGACCAACGGTGGGGCTAGCTGGAATCGAACCAGCGACCTCATCCTTATCAGGACGCCCGATGAGGATCCGCAAGTGACTAAAAGTGCCTCTGAACAGGGCCTTCTCTGTCCGGTGCTACCCGCCGGTACCCCGTGTTTCGCGGCCTCCCGCGGCCTCCCGCGGCCTCCCGCGGGCCTGGCCGCGGCCTGATGCGGCCAGACCAGTGGAGCAGCGGGACGCCGGCGTCCCTTGGAGGGAGGACAATGAATAGATGTTCGTGAGTGTCGAGTTCGAGTCCCATTCTGCGCTGCTGGCTTCGCCGTGTTGCTCTACGACCACGCCAACTTCGGTGGGAGCAGCGGAGAGCCCCGCCACGAGATCAACCCTTGGTGCAAGCCCGCGGGTACCGCGACGCGATGCCCTACGTCGAGTCCATGCTGGAGGTCGACGCCGGCGACATCGTCCTCTGGGATGACAGCTACAGCGCCGCCCAGGAGATCGTGGTCGGCGCCGTGGATGCGCGCCCGGCGGCCGTGATCGCAGGATTTCGGCGGCGACGGCCGCAACTGACGCCGCCGCAGCGATCGTGCCTCGTTCGGTTACGCAGTTGTTGCGGTTGTAAAATGCGTCAATACGGGGCAGGATGTTGAGCTACCCTAGACGCGAAACGAAAGGCAGGCAGAGATATGAAGCGCACCGTGAGTTTGCCGTCTCGCTGATCTCCGCCGGGCTGCTCCTCGCCGCCCCGGCGTTCGCATGCCTGGCCACGCCGGCGCCCGGGCAAGCGTGGGACAAGGGGGCGATCGAGAAGATGCAGTACCCGAAGGGCGAGGACGGCCCCATGGCGCCCATCATGGGGGGCCAAGGCAAAGGGGGCATTCCGACCGCTGCCGAACGGGCGAACGAGAGGTTCCCGAACGACGACTGCCCGACGAGCGACATGCACTGGTGCTCTGAGGGGATCGACCCAGGCAGCGTCAGCCCCTGAGAGGCCCGATCCGGGACGGGCCCCACCTGGCACGGGGCCCGTCCGATCGGCGCTGAAGCGCTGACGGCCCCGTACCAGGTGGGTGCTAGGGGGCCGCCCTCAAAGAGTTCTGCGGCTCGGCGGTAAGAGAGCCGTCCCCAGCCGGCGATCGCCGACAGGAACAGCGGCCTTTCCTGAGAGAATACGCTCTGCGGGACGAGTTCTGCACTCGATGCAACTCGTCCTGGTTGACTCGCGATAGGCAAAGAATCGCGAGTTGCAGTGGCCCTCGTGGGAGGGGGCAAGAACCGCCAGATCGAGCAGGACGAGGCCGGCTACTACCTCGATCTGGCCAAGGACCACCTCGGGGTGTGCCCGGGCTGCATCGGCGACGAGGGGCTGCGGCGCTTCGTGGCCAGCCACGCCCAGATCGATCGCTGCGACTTCTGCGACGGGCCCGGTCCCCAGGGGCTCAACCTGGGGGAGCTGTTCGACTGCTGCTTTCACCAGCACTTTCGTCGTGGGCGCTGAGGGACTCGAACCCCCGACCCCCTCCTTGTAAGGGAGGTGCTCTAGCCAACTGAGCTAAGCGCCCGGGCGGCCAGCCTAGGACGGGGCGGGCGGGCCTTCCCGGCTGATGTGCAGGCCGAGATGGGCGAACGCCTCGAGCGGCCGGTGGTAGCCCCGCTCGAGGTGGTGCACGTCGTGAAGCAGAGATGGACCCTCGGCGGTTGCGGCGGCGATGACGTAGCCGAACCCGCCCCGGATGTCGGGCACGGTGATCTCCGCTCCTTGGAGCGGGGACGGCCCCCTCACCACGGCTGAATGCATGGCCGTGCTCTCGTTGAACCGGCAGTTGCTGCCGCCCAGGCATGAGTCGAACAGCTCGATCTCGGCCCCCATCTTCTTGAGCGCTTGCACGTAGGGGAAGCGGTCCTCGTAGACCGTCTCGTGGAGCACAGACATGCCCTCGCACTGCGTGAACAGCACGACGAGAGGAGACTGCCAGTCGGTCATGAACCCGGGATGGGTGTCGGTCTGGACGACGGCGGGGCGTAGCGACTCAGCCGAGACCGTGACCCAGTCGTCGGTGATCTCGAAGTGCGCTCCCATGCGGTGCAGCGTGGAGATGGCCGTCACCAGACGACCCTGGGCGCACCCGTGCACCCGCACCCGGCCACCGGTCACCAGGCCCGCCACCAGGTAGCTGAAGGCTTCGATGCGGTCACCGTCGAGGCGATGCTCGGCTCCCTCGAGGCGGTCGACGCCCTCGATGACGAAGCGGCGGTCGGGACGCAGCTCGATACGGGCCCCCATGCGCTGGAGGAAGAGGGCGAGCTCGATCACCTCGGGCTCGATGGCGGAGTTCTCCAGCACCGTACGCCCTTCGGCCAGCACTGCGGTCAGCAGCACGGTCTCGGTGGCCCCGACGCTCGGGAACGGCAGGCGGATGCGGGCCCCGTGCAGGCCGAGGGCCTTGGCCTCGAGCCCTTCGGGCGTCACCCGTACCTCGGCCCCCATGGCTTCGAGGCTCGACATGTGGAAGTCGAGCGATCGGGTACCGATGCGATCTCCCCCCACCAGGGGGACGAACACCTCGCCCATGCGGTGCAGCAGCGGCCCCACCAGCAGGATGGGGATCCGGTTGAGGCCTCCATAGGAGATCGGGACCCGGCCCGTGTCGATCTCATCGGGCTCCACCCGCACCGTGTCGTCGTCGACCTCGACTCCGCACCCGAGGGCCCGCAGCATCGATGCAGTGATCTCGATGTCGCCGATGTGGGGGCAATTCCGGATGGTGCTCGGCGTGGTGCCCATTACCGCCGCCACCATGTGCTTGGTCACGGCGTTCTTGGAACCCCGGACGGTGACGTCGCCGTGGAGCGGTCCCACCGGTTCGATGCTCCACGATGGACTGGGGTTGGTGGGCATGGGGACCAACCCTACGGCCGCTCGACCCGGTGCCGGGCCCGAGCCAGCGCCACCAGCGCGCTCGACGCCTCGTGTTGCAGCTCCGGCAGCTCGTCGGGGGCGAACCAGGCCAGCTCCACGATCTCCGGGGATCCCGGCGCGGCCGAGTCCGCTTCGACGGCCCGGGCCCGGAACACGATGTCAACCCGCCGGGGATCGGGGTCGACCACCACTGCCGGCTCGCCCAGCAGCTCGATGGTCAGCCCGACCTCCTCCTTGGCCTCCCGGCGGGCGGCGTCGGCCACCTCCTCGCCTCGATTGGCCAGCCCCCCCGGGAACCCCCAGCGCCGGCGGTAGGAGTGGCGGACCAACAAGAGGGCACCGTCATCGCGCTCTACCACGCAGATGGAGCCCACGGTGAACGACGGCGTCATCCGGTGGACGATGAACAGCCGAAGCCTCCGGGGCAGCCGCCGGTACACGTGCAGCAGGGCGAGATGGCCCTGGGCGACCAGGTCGCCCCGGCTACCGGCCACCGGGCACTCCATCTCCGTCGGAAGGCAAGGCCGAGGCCGCGGCGAGCTGGGTCAGCAACGTCTCGTTGGCCGCCGCCAGGGGGTAGCGGCGGACCTCGTGGTCGAGCACCACCAGGTCGCGCCCGGCCTCGTCGACCACCACCGCCCCGGCCTCCTGGCACACCAGCAATCCGCCCAGATAGTCCCACGGTCCCAGACCGTCACGGGCGATGCCGGCGAAGCCGTCGAGGCGGCCGGCGGCCACGTAGCACAGGTCCAGGGCCGCCGCTCCGAGGGCTCGGAACTGCCCCCACCCCCAATGCCGCGACGGGAAGCCGGAGAGACAGACGATGGCCTGGCCCAGGTCTTCACAGCCCGACGGGCGCACCGGCTGACCGTCGCAGCGCGCGCCGCCGCCCCGGATCGCCTCGAAGCGCTCCCCCGACGCCTGGTTGACCACCAACGCCACTCGTGGTCCGTCGCCGTCGACCGCGCACAGGCTGGTGGCGTACCAGGGAATGCCCCGGCTGGCGTTGGTGGAGCCGTCGACCGGGTCGAGCACCACCACCACCTCCCGGTCGGGATAATGAGCGCCCGATTCCTCGCTGAGCACTCCCAATCCGTCGCCGACCAGCACCTCGACGGCCACGGCGTCGGCGGCCAGGTCGATGCGGTACTGCCCGGCTCGCTCGGTGACCGGGAGCCAGTCGTCGATCTCGGAGAGGACCAGGCGCACCCGCTCCGCCGCCACCACCAGGGTGTCGAGCAGCTCGTCGTCGTGCACCGCCTGACCGTACCCCCATGCCGTGAGGGACCCCTGCCCCCACCCTGCCGGTACCCTCCCTCGGGTGGCTGTCATCGACGTTGCCGGCTATGTGGCCGAGTTGAAGGACCACGCCGTCGACCACACCTTCCACGTTCACGACGAGCGTCACTTCGTGGAGACCTACTCCTTGCGCCAGGCGTGGGAGGTCGACCTGCACCCCGAGGAGGGCTGCGAGGGTCCCCTCGACCTCCACCTCTCCCTGGAGGTCGACCCCCGGGTGCTCCTGGCCTTCGAGGACGCTGTCCTGGCGCTCGACGACGAGGACGACAACCCGCCCGACGAGTTCCACTTTCCGCTCACCTTCACGTGGGCCCTGCCGCCCCTGCCACAGGGCCCCGACCTGTTGCTCCTGGCCACCGAGCTGGCCGGCGTGGGCGGGCCCGACCTGCCGCTGGAGGTGTCGGCCATCGACTCCTACGCGTCGGTGACCGACGCGCCCGAGCGCAGCCTGACCATCGTGGCCCGCCTGCGGGTCTCGCTCTCCCAGGTCCTCCAAGGCGAGGAAGCCCTGTGCGAGACCCTCGACCGGTGCCTGGCGGTCAGCCGCTATCTGCTGGAGCGGGCGCCGGCCTGGCTGGGCGATCTCTGACCCAGATCTGCTGTCCCGTCAGGCTGAACGGACAGCGGCGGGCGAAGAAGCCGAGCGGGCCGTGTGCCAGGAGGCGATCTGGGCCCGGCAGGAGAAGCCCAGCTTGGTGAGGATGTGTTGCACGTGGTTCTGGGCGGTGCGCTCGGACAGGTAGAGCCGGGCGGCGATCTGGCGGTTGCTCAGGCCATCTGCGACCAGGGCGGCGACCTCCGACTCCCGGGCCGACAGCGGCGAATCGGGCCCTGAGAGGCTCGGGAGGACGGCATCGATGCGGGCGACCCAGGGCGCCATCCCGAGCGCATGGGCCTCGGGTCGCGCCTCGGCCAGCAGCGTCGTCGCCTGCTCGACATCGTCGCCGGTGCCCCGGTCTCGCCAGGCCGTGGCGAGCTCGACCGCGGCCTGGACGGCAAAGCCACGGGCTCCGATCCTCCGGCAGGTGAACAAGGCTGCCTCGAGGTCGACCACGGCGTGGTCCCATCGCCCGAGGGCGCGAGCTCCGATGCCGAGCCACAGCTCCACCGGTCCGGCGTACACGATCGGACCGGCACTGGCGCAGGCGTGGAAGCCTCGGAGCTTCCCCAGTGCCTCGAGCAGCCGGGGCACGTCGGCGAGCCGTCCGAGGTCGACGGCGAGATGGAGGCGCATGGAATGGAGCATCGTCCAGAGAAAGCGAGGTGGCTGCCAGATGTCGATCGGGGCCAAGCGGTCGTAAAGGGCGAGGGCACGTTGGCGGTCACCGACGCCAGCAAAGGCCATCATCGGTCCGAACACGGACATGTCGCCGAGGAAGGGTGGGCCACTGGCGGGGTCGAAACCTGCCCAGCCGTCGACGATTTCCTGATCGATGCCCGTGTGAAGGGCGACCGACGTGCGGAACCCCAGCCACATGTACCGGGCGCCGTAGGCGTCGTCGATGGTGGCGAACAGGTCACGGGCTGACGCCGCCAACACCTCGGCTTCCTGGTAACGGCCCAGGGCCTGGGCGGTGGTGGCTTGGATGCGCAGGAGGTGCCACTGGGCCACTGGCGCCCGGGCCTGCTCGACGCACCGGTGCAGCGTCACCGTCTCAGCCACCACCTCGGGCAGGCGACCGAGCTCGAACAGCGCGTCGATCCGCCAGACGTGCTCCCACACGGTGACCGCCGGACGCCCCAGCGCCCTGCCCGCCTCGCCGATCCTCTCGGCCAACACCAGGCGCTCCAAGGCCTCCGAGGGATGGGCACAAGCCATCTGTCGGGCTCGGGCGGCGGCGACGACAGCGAGGGGATCGTCGACCTCGTCAGCCAGCGCCATCGCCTCCCGGCTGAGACGGTCGAGCCGGTCCGGCTCCACGTAGAAGCAGGCCGATGCCAACTGGCCGAGCAACCGGGCCCGGCTGCCTCCTCCCAGGCCAGGCTCCGCTCGGCCACGTCTGCCGCTCGCTCCACCCAGGTCGCCGCCCGGCGGCGACCCCCCAGCACCGCCGCGTGCCTCCAATGGCGGGCCAAATCGGCCGCCTGGGCATCGCCGGCGCCGTAGTAGGCCTCGGTGGCCTCGGCGACCCGGCGGTGGGCCTGGGCGAGGGCAGCGGGCCCGAGGGTGGCCTCGACGCCGTCGCGCACGAGGACGTGCACGAAGCGGAAGGTCCCCGGCGCCCCACTGGCCTCCACCAGCCCGGCGGTCTGAGCCTCGGCCAGCGCCTGGAGACACACGAGAGCAGGTTGGCCCATCGCTGTCGCCACCAGCCCGGCGGGAAATGTCCGGCCGATGACGGCTGCGGTCCGCAGGACATCGCCACAGTGCCCCGAGCGACTGCCGACCCTGCGGTCGATCGCCTCGCGCAGGGTCGGCGGCACCGAAGCGACGTGGCCACCGGTGGCCAGATGCCTCGCCAGCTCGACGACGAAGAGGGGGTTGCCACCGGTGATCTCGGCGACATGGCTCACGGTCTGCTCGCCGGCGGCGCCACCGAGCAGCTCGCGAACGGCAGGACGGTCGAGACCGGCCAAGTACAGCCGCCGCGTCGCCGGCAGTCGATGGAGGTCGTCGAGGACAGCGGTGAAGCCCGGGGTGTGGTCGGCCGGTGTGTCGCGATGGGTGACGAGGAGCAGGGCGGGGAGCTCGTCGACAGCCGCAGCGACGTGGGCCAACAGGCGAAGTGACGGCTCGTCGGTGACATGGGCGTCGTCGAAGACCAGGACCGTCGCGCCGGCCTGGGCAATCACTGCCAGCCACTGGCGGACGGATTCGAAGCGGGCGAAGCGCTCCCCGTCAGGATCGACGCTCTCGCTGCCGGCGAGTAGGTCAGGGGCGCCCAGCGCAGCCAGCACCCGCAGCCAGGGCCAGAACGGAGGAGCCCCGAGGTGCTCGGGCGACGGGCCCCAGGCCACCCGCAGTCCTCGGGCCCGGGCGTCGGCTACCAGCGCTCGGGCCAGGCTCGTCTTGCCGATGCCCGCTTCGCCGCGGACGAGCACCAGGCGACCCTGACCACCGGCGGCCTCCTCGAGCCAGCCGGAAAGGACCACCCTCTCACGCCGGCGCCCCACCAGCTCCTGCTCCACCGCTCGCCATGTTAGGAGGCCACCGGACCAGGATCTGCAACGTTGAGTAGAGGAGATGAGTCATTCGGCGGATGGCGACGGCCGCCGGTCAGATCATCATCGACCCATGACCTACACCACGATCAGCCAAGTCCCCGGCGTCCCCTACGCCGACTACGAGAAGGTAGGGCGCTACCTGGGTGACGGTCCCCCCGAGGGCCTCCTCGCCCGCTACGCAGGCGAGACCGGGGACGGCCTCGCCGTCGTCGCCGTCTGGGAAACCAAGGCCCAGGCCGACCGATTCGCGGCCGAGCGCCTCGAGCCGGCCCTGCACCAGGTCCACGGCCCCGACATTCCCCCCGGCCAGTTCACGGGCTTCGAGGCACTCGACGTCTTCGTCACCTGATCGCCGGGCTGGCCCGGGAAGTGTTCAGCGCCCCGACCGGTGGCTCCGCCGCCGGTCGGGGCTCCATCAGCTCGCACGAACGGAGCGAAGCGAGTGAGTGCGATTATCCGTTGAGGCCGAACTTGGCCTTGAGGATGCCGAGGAAGCCCCGCCGGCCGAAGGTGACCACCCGGGCCGGGTGCTCGGCCGCGGTACAGACGATGGCGTCGCCCACCGCCAGCAGGCCCAGGCTGCGCCCGTCGACCGACAGCGTGGCCGGCCGGTCGCCCACCACCTGGAGGCGGATAGTGGCCGTGGGCAACAGGACCAGCGAGCGGTCGAGCACCATGTGGGGGGCGACAGGCGTGAGCAGCAAGGCGGCATGGTCGGGCGCCATGATCGGCCCCCCGGCCGACCAGGCGTAGGCGGTCGAACCGGTGGGCGTGGCCACGATGATGCCGTCGGCCGGATAGGTGGTGAAGGCCTCACCGTCGACAGCCACGCTGACGCGCACCATCTGGCCCGTGGGGGTCTTGCCCAGCACCGCTTCGTTGAGCGCCGGGTAGGGCCCCGGGCCGGGGCCCGTCATCGAGGGGGAATCGACGGTCACGGTCAGGCGCATCCGCTCCTGCACCTCGTGGTCGCCGGCGAAGTAGCGGCCGAGCGACGGGCACAGGTGCTGGGGCTCCACCTCGGCCAGGTAGCCGAGGTGGCCGAGGTTGACCCCGATGACGGGCACCTGGTCGTCACCGACGAGATCGACGGTTCGCAACATGGTGCCGTCGCCCCCGAGGCTCACCGCCAGGTCGAGGCCGGTGGTCAGCTCCCCCAGGTCACACGCTAGGTGGTCGAGCCCGGCGTGGCGGGCGTCGGGCTCGGGCAGACGCACCTCGTGGCCTTCGGCCGCCAACCAGGCGGCGGCCTCACGGGCCAGCGCCGCGGCCTCGGGCCGGCGGTGATGCAGGAGGAAGGCGACGCGGGCCATGTCAGCGCAGGGGGTCGACGTGGAGGCGGACGGCTTCGTCGACCACGGCCCCGAGGTCGACCTCGGCGGGCCCCATGCCGGCGCCGGCACCCGGCATGACCGGGTGGACAAGGTGGACCAGGAACTCGACGTTGCCCTGGGCGCCGGTGATGGGCGAAACCGTAGCGGCCACCAGCCGAGCCCCCTGGGCCAGCGCGGCACCAACAACCTCGTCCAGCACTCGACGCCACACCAGCGGGTCGCGCACGATCCCTCGTCCCCGGCTGACCTCCTGGCGGCCGGCCTCGAACTGGGGCTTGACCAGCACCATCACCGGGGCGCCAGCTGCGGCCAAGGCGAGCAACGATGCCAGGACGGTTCGCAGCGAGATGAAGGACAGGTCGGCCACCACCACGTCGAAGGGGCCTCCCACATCGTTCGCAGCCACGGCTCGGATGTCGGTGCGCTCGCGCACCTCGACCCGCGAGTCGGCCCGCAGGCGCTCGTGGAGCTGGCCGTAGCCCACGTCCACGGCCACCACCCGGCTGGCACCCCGGTGTAGCAGGCAGTCGGTGAAGCCGCCGGTGGACGAGCCGGCGTCAAGGGCGCAAGCGCCGGCCACGTCGAGGCCGAAGGCGTCGAGGGCGGCGTCGAGCTTCTCCCCCCCTCGCGACACGAAGCGTGGCGGCGGGCCCAGCACCTCGATGGGTTGCCCGGCGGCCACCAGGTGGCCCCCCTTGGTGGCCGGCGCCCCCGCCACCGTCACCCGGCCGGCGGCGATCTCGGCCAGCGCCCGGCTGCGGGTCCCCACCAGTCCCCGCCGCACCAGTTCGGTGTCGAGCCTCCTGCGCATCCGGCCAAGGTACCGATGCCACCTCGCCTCTCGGGTAGGTTCCCGCCATGTTCCCCCTCCGGGATGCCAACCCGACGCGGCGGGTGCCCTACGTCACCATCGTCCTCATCCTGGTCAACATCGGGATCTACTTTCTCGTCCAGCCTCAGGGCCAGCAGCTCTTCGGCCAGATCGACGCCGAGATGGAGGCCAACCGCTTCACCTTCGAATACGCCGCCATCCCCTGCGAGGTCACCACCGGCGAGCCCCTCTCGGTCGACGAGGTGCCCACCGCCCAAGGCGACATCGACAACTGCGACGCCGGGCGAGGAGACCCCGTCTTCCCCGACAAGCAGGTGTGGCTGGCGATGCTGTTCTCGATGTTCTTCCACGGGAGCGTGCTGCACCTAGGCGGCAACCTGTTGTTCCTCTGGGTCTTCGGCAACAACATCGAGGACCACCTCGGGGCCCTGCGCTACCTGGTCTTCTATCTCATCGGCGGCGTGGTGGCCACCCTCGCCCACGTGGCCGTGCAACCCGACAGCACCATCCCCCTCATCGGCGCCTCCGGGGCGGTGGCGGCGGTGATGGGTGCCTACCTGGTGTGGTTCCCCAACGCCCGGGTGCTCACCGCCTTCTTCTTCATCCTGATCCTGTTCCGGGAGATCGCGGCCAAGTGGGTGCTGGGCTTCTGGTTGATCTCCCAGTTCTTCATCAACCCCAACGCCGGGGTGGCGTGGATGGCCCATGTCGGGGGCTTCGTCTTCGGCGCCGCCATCGCCGCACTGGTGCGCTTCAGCCGGGCGGCTCGTGGCATCGCTTGGCGCGAGCACTACCTCGAAGCCGACGCCGACCCATTCTCGGGCGGCGGCCGCCGGTCGCCTTACTGATCGCCCAGCTCCATGCTGACCAGGGCGGCAAGGTCGTCGGCCACGACGTCGGGCTCGGGCTCACCGGGCGGGGTCTCGACGTGGGCGATCCCGCTGAGAACCAGGGCGAAGCGGGTGCCGAGGGCGCCGGCCAGGCGGCCATCGGTCGACTGGCGGTCACCCACCACCAGGTGCTCGCCCTCGCCCACGTGGGCTCGCACCAGCTCGGCCATGGGTTCGAACGGCTTGCCGGCCACGTCGGGCTCGACCCCAGCGGCGGTGGCCACGGCGGCGAGGATGGACCCGGCGCCGGGGATAGGCCCCTCGGTGTCGGGATAGGTGGGGTCGGCGTTGGTCCCGATCAGCCGGGCGCCCTGCCACACGGCGCGGTGCGCCACCCGTAGTCGCTGGTAGTCGAAGGTGCGATGGAAGCCGACGACCACGGCGTCGGCCGGGCCCTCGGGAACCACGGCGACACCTCTGGCCTCCAGGGCCTCGACCACGCCCGGCCCTCCGCAGGCCACGGCGCTGGTGCCGGGCTCGAGCATCGACGCCGCCGCCACCGCCGAGGTGATGACCGCTCCTTCGGCGGGGATGCCCAACGAAGCCAGCTTGGCCTCCTGGTCACTGACCCTCGCCTCGGCATTGTTGGTGACGAACACCACGTCTACGCCCGCCGAGCGCAGCCGGGCGACGGCGTCGACCGAGCCCTCGATGGGCTCGTTGCCGAGCCAGATCACGCCGTCGAGGTCGATCACCCATGCCATGGAGGCCAACGTAGTCAACACCGACCTGCTAGGCAGAGACCGTGCCCCGATTCGAGCCCTTCGCCGGCCTACGTTACCGAATGTCTGCCGACATCAGCGAGGTGACGGCGCCTCCCTACGACGTGATCGACGAGGAGCAACGCCAGGCGCTGGCCGCCTGCAGCCCGTTCAACGCCGTGCATGTGGAGCTCCCCGTGGACGAGGACGACGGCAGCGGCGACCGGTACCAACGTGCCGCCCGTGAACTGGCGGCGTGGCGGGCGCGGGGCATTCTAGCCCCCGACGACCCTGCTGCGCTGTACCTCTACCGGATGGGCTACCACGACGAGGAGGGCAACGCCCGCCAGACCACCGGCGTCATCGGCGCCCTCGAGCTCTCGGCTCCCGGAGAGGGCGACATCCTCCCCCACGAGGAGACCACCCCCCGAGCCAAGAGCGACCGGCTCCAACTCCTGCAGGCGACCAAGGCCAACCTCTCCCCCATCTGGTGCCTCTCCTCGGCCCGCCATCTCAGCGCCTTCGCCGAGCCGATGGGCCCGCCCTTCGCCCGCTGCACCGACGAGGACGGCGTCCACCACCGTCTCTGGCGAGTGACCTCTCCCGCAGTGGTCGAGGGCCTGATGGAGGTCGTCGAATCCGCACCGGTCATCATCGCCGACGGCCACCATCGCTACGAGACGGCGCTCGCCTACCGCGACCAGCGCCGGGCCGAGGGCGCCGGCGAGGGCGGCCACGACTTCATCCTGGCGCTGGTGGTCGAGCTGGCCGACGCCGAGCTCACCGTGCAGGCCATCCACCGGGTGCTCGACGGCTTGCCCCCCGACCTCGACGTGGCCGAGGCGTTGTCACCGTGGTTCCGCCCCGAGCCCTACGACGGTGACGGCACCTTGACGTCGGCCATGGTTCGCGCCGGGGCTCTCGGTCTGGCCCTTCCCGACGGAACGTCCTGGCTGCTCGTGCCCCGCAACGACGCCTTCCCCGACGGGCTCGCCGATCTCGACGCCAGCCGGCTGGAGGTCGCCCGGGCCGGATTGGCTCCCCATGAGGTCTCCTACCACCACGGAGCTGACGCGGTCATCGGACGGGTCGCCGGTTGCACCGGTGCCGCGGCCGTGCTGTTGCGACCGGCCACCGTCGACCAGATCGGCGAGAGCGCCCGCAAGGGAGTTCGCATGCCCCCCAAGACGAGCTACTTCTTTCCCAAGCCCCGCACCGGCATGGTCATGCGCTCCCTGGTCGGCTGAACCAGCTCTGGGCTGCCATTGAGTGATCCCGCCGATGTAAGGTTCTGGCGTGGCCAAGAAGAGGCAGCCGAACCGCGAGGAGATCGAAAAGGAGGCCGCCGCCGAGCTGAACCGGTCGATCCGGCGGTCGCTCGCACCCCAGTCATCCTCCTATTCCTCTACCACGCGCCCGGAGGCGGCGCCCCCGTGGAGGCAGGATCAGGGGCCTTCAGGCGGTCCGAGGGGATCCGGCAGTTGGGTCACCGACGGGTTGAGCGTCTCCGAGGAGGAGGAAACGGTCACCGAGCTGGCCATCCAGCAGATGGCCGAGCGGTGGGGCGGCAAGGGAGCCCTCGAGGACCACGTGATGTCCCGCCTGAACCCTTCGGAGGCCGAGGATGCCCGAGACCGGGCGTTGCGTCTGGCCATGGAGAATCAGGCTCGCTTCGCCAAGCCGGCCCGGCGTATGGCGGTACCCCAGACCCAGTCACGAGGCTTCGCCGGTACATGGACCTCCAGCTCTCCGGTGGCGAACAACCCCGAGCCCATGGTGTGGGAGTCGGCCATACCTGGGCGAGGACAATCGTCTCCACCTGCGGACGAGGAGGCGGCCCCCTCCCAGAAGACTCCGGTGCGAAATCCCGCTCCCGTCAGAGAGGTTTCGGCCAAGAAGGCTCCGGCCAAGAAGGCTCCCGCTCGGAAGGCCGCTCCGGCCAAGAAGGCTCCCGCTCGGAAGGCCGCTCCGGCCAAGAAGGCTCCTGCTCGGAAGGCCGCACCGGCCAAGAAGGCTCCGGCCAAGAAGGCTCCGGCTCGGAAGGCCGCTCCGGCCAAGAAGGCTCCGGCTCGGAAGGCCGCTCCGGCCAAGAAGGCTCCGGCCAAGAAGGCTCCCGCTCGGAAGGCCGCACCGGCCAAGAAGGCTCCGGCCAAGAAGGCTCCCGCTCGGAAGGCCGCTCCGGCCAAGAAGGCTCCGGCCAAGAAGGCTCCGGCCAAGAAGGCTCCCGCTCGGAAGGCCGCTCCTGCTCGGAAGGCCGCTCCGGCCAAGAAGGTTGCCCGCAAAGCTGCGGCCCCGACCGCCCCGACTCGGAAGCGAACAGGGCGCTGAGCGCCGAACGGGCCGACGGCGGACTCCGTCGAGCCAATCACCTGGTGCGCCACGTCGCCTTCGCCGATAACACCGGCTACGACGGATCGACCCTGACCGTCGACCGCAACGACGCCATGGCGCGGCTCACCTCCCCCGCGCTGGACCACGTCGACCTCTCGTGGGCGTCGCCGGGCGAGCCGGTTCGCATCGTCAAGGTCCTCGACGCCGTCGAGCCCCGCACCAAGGGCCACGGCGGCGGTGGCATCTTCCCCGGCTTCGTGGGCGCAGCCCGTCCTCAAGGCGTGGGCACCACCCACGTTCTGCGGGGCGTGGCGGTGGTCGCCGCCGGCTTCCTTCCCCGAGCCCAAGAGGCGGTGGTCGAGATGTCGGGCCCCGCCGCCGCACTTTCGCCCCTAGGAGCCACCCACAACCTGGTGGTGGAGTTCACCAAGGCGGCGGCGGCAAGTTGGGAAGAGGTCGACCTCGCCCTGCGCCGAGGTGTTCTCGCCCTCGCCGCCTACCTGGCCGAGGCCGCCCTCGACATCGCTCCCGACACCGTCGACGACATTCCCGCCCGAGCGCCCCAGGAAGCAGAGGGGCTTCCCCGGGTGGGCGCCATCGTCAACCTCCAGACCCAGGGCACCTTCAAGGACGTCTTCGTCCACGGTCGCAGCTTCGCCGGCTCGTGGCCGACCCTGCTCGACCCCAACGAGCTCGACGACGGGGCGGTGGTGAGCGGCCAGTTCGGCCACCCGGCGCTGAAGAACCCGACGTTCCTGCACCAGAACAACCCCGTCGTCGCCGCCCTGCGGGCGCGTGACGGCGTCGACCTGCGCGTCGCTGGGCTGGTGATCTGCCCCGAGCCTGTCGACCAGGACTCCAAGGCGGCGGTGGCGGCGGCCACGGCCCGGCTGTGCGTCCTCGTCGGCTTCGACGCCGCCGTGATCACCAAGGAGGGCGGAGGCAATGCCGATGCCGATATCGCCCTCAAGATGGACGAGCTGGAGGATCGGGGCATCGTGGCCGTGGGCCTCTTCGCCGAGATGCCCGGCCCCGACGGCACCGGCCCCTCCATCGTGGTGCCGCCCAACCGGGCCACGGCCATGATCAGCACCGGCAACTACGACGAGGCGCTCGTGCTTCCCGCCGTGGAGCGGGCCTACGGCGGGGAGGTGGTCAACCTCGTCGACCTGGACGCCACCGCCGAGCTCGCCCTGCCCACGGCGGTCATCTACTGCTCGCTCAGCCCCCTCGGGTGGAGCCATTTGCGCTGCGAGGACGCCGCCTGATGACGAGGGTCGTCCACTACGTCAACCAGTTCTTCGCCGGCAAGGGTGGTGAGGACGCCGCCGGGAGCGGCCCCGACCGCCTGCACGGCGCCGTCGGCCCCGGACGCCGCTTGGCCCAGCTCCTCGGCGACGAATTCGAGATCGTGGCCACCGTCCACTGTGGCGACGACGACGCCAGCGGCCGCACCGAGGCCATCGAGGAGATCCTCGCCTTGGTGCAGGCCGAACAGCCCGATCTGCTCGTCGCCGGCCCCGCCTTCACCAGCGGCCGCTACGGCCTGGTGTGCGCCCGTCTGGCGGCGGCCGCCACCGCCGCCGGCGTACCCGTGGTGGCCGCCATGCACCCGGACAATCCTGGGGTCGACGAGGCCAAGGGGGCGCCGGTGGTGGCCGCCGGTGCCGCCGCCCGAGAGATGGGCCCATCCCTCGATCGCCTGGCCGCGGCGGCCAAGATCGTGGTCGCCGGCCAGGTGCTCACCGCCGACGACGGCCGGGTAGGCCGGGCCCGGCGGGTGGTCACCACCACCGACGAGCGGGCCGCGGTACGAGCCGTCGACTTGGTCCTGGCCCGCCTGGGCGGCGATCGCCAGGCCAGCGAGATCCCCCTGCCTACCTTCGACCAGGTGACGCCGGCACCACCCGTCGACGACCTCTCCTCGGCCACCGTGGTCCTGGTCAGCGAAGGCGGCCTCGTCCCCGAGGGCAACCCCGACCGGCTCGAGTCGGCCCGGGCCACTCGTTGGCTGCGCTACCCCATCGACGGCCTCGAGGTGTTGGCCTCGGGCGAGTACCAGTCGGTCCACGGCGGGTTCTCGACGGTGTACGCCAACGACGACCCCCACCGCATCGTGCCCCTCGACGTCGCCCGGGCCCTGGTCGGCGAAGGCGCTATCGGGTCCTTGCACGGCGAGTACCTGGTCACCACCGGCAACGGCACCTCGGTGGGCAACGCCCGGCGCTTCGGGGTGGAATGGGCGGCCGATCTGCGCCGATCAGGTGCTCGGGCCGCCATACTGACGGCGACGTGAGGAACCGGAACGCGTTGCGGGGCAACGCTCACCAAAGAACTGGAAAGGGCCGGGATTCCCACCGTCCTGCTCTGCAACCTGGTGTCGATCGCCAAGCGAGTGGGTGCGCCACGTATCGTGGCCACCCGGGGCATCCCCTTCCCCACCGGCGATCCGTCGCTCGCTCCCGCCGAGGAGCTGGCGTGGCGGCGACGCCTGGTGGAGCGGGCCTTGGAGGCCCTGGCCACGGCGGTGCCGGGTCCCACCATCTTCGAGGTCGACGGCGAGGGGGACTGACGTGAGCGGACCGGTCGTGGTGTGCGCCAGCCAGGTGCTCGCTCACACTCCTCATCTGGCGCCTCACGGCTCTAAGCCGTCGAGGGAGCTGCCCGCCAATCCTGAGGTGGCCAAGCACTTCCTCGCCTCGCTGCGCAGCTTCGAGTCGGCCGTGGCCTATCCGCCCAACCAGGCCTACATCGCAAGCCTGCATCCCCGCCAGCTCCCGGCCCGGCCCTGGACCGCCATCGCCGGCACCGGCGCCTCCCGATGGGCTGGCCGGGGCGAGGTCATGCCCGAGGAGGAGTTCCTCGGGCTCATGGCCAGCGTCGACACCGCCGGCCTGACCACCCTGGGCGGCGGCCTGGCCTCCCGGGCCCTGGCCTCCCTCGAGGCCCACCCCCTGGCCAAGCACCTCGACCTGGCCCAGCTGGAGAAGGCCCGGGGCGACGCCGGCCAGGCCGCCGCCGGCAAGGGCGCCTGCTCGGTCGACCTGGGAGACGGCCCCGAGGCGGTGGTGCGCCCCGGCGACGAGGTCGACCAGTCGCTGGCCGCCGCCGTGCTCATGGAGAATCTGGCGGCCAAGGCCAGCGCCACCCTGGCCCTGCTGCACCTGCTCCACGACCACGACATCGAACCGGCCTCGATCGACTACGTGCTCGGCTGCGGCGAGGAGGCCATCGGCGACCGCTACCAGCGGGGCGGCGGCAACCTGGCCAAGGCGGTGGCCGAGTCAGCGCACTGCAGCGAGGCCTCGGGCGCCGACATCAAGGACTTCTGCGCCGCCCCCGTGCCGGCCCTGGTGATCGCCGCCAGCCTCGTCCAGGCCGGGGTGTTCCAGCGGGTCGCGGTCGTGGCCGGCGGCAGCTTGGCCAAGCTGGGCATGAAGTTCCAGGGCCACCTGCGCCACGATCTGCCCGTCCTGGAGGATGTCATCGGCGGGTCGGCCTTCCTGGTCCAGGCCGACGACGGCACGTCCCCCACCATCCGCCTCGACAGCGTGGGCCGCCACCGGGTGGCCGCCGGCGGGGCCGCCGCCCAGATCATGGAGGCCCTGGCCCTCGAGCCCCTCGGTCGCCTGGGCCTGGCCACCACCGACGTCGACGACTTCGCCACCGAGTTGCACAACCCCGAGGTCACCGAGCCCCAGGGCTCGGGCAACGTCCCCGAGCGCAACTACCGCACGCTGGCCGCCCTGGCCATGCGCCGGGGCGACATCACCCGTGACGAGATGGACACCTTCGTGGCCACCCGCGGCATGCCCGGCTTCGCCCCCACCCAGGGACATTTGGCCTCGAGCCTGTGCTACCTGCCCCACGCCCTCGACCGCCTGACCTCAGGCGACGCCACCCGGGCCATGCTCATCGCCAAGGGAAGCCTCTTCCTCGGGCGGATGTCGCAACTGTCCGACGGCATGAGCGTCATCCTCGAGCGCAACCCGTCTTCACATTGACCGTTCTTTGTCGGATGCACCGTGCTTCGCACTGCTCATCCGACAAAGAACCAGAGCAGACAAGAAGGTGAACCCATGTTGAAGGACAGACACGTCATCGCCCTCGGTGAGCGCGACGGCGTTTCCGGCCCGTCCATCGCCGCCTGTGCGGAGGCGGCCGGCGCCACGGTGGCCTTTGTCGCCACCGAGTGCTTCGTTTGAACGGCCGCAGGGGCCATGGACCTGGACAGCCAGGAGCAGATCCTCAAGCTGTCGGAGCTCCACGGGGCATCGTCGCTCGTGGTGATCATCGGAGCTCCCGACCCGGAGGCCGCCGAGATCACCGCTGAGACGGTGACCGCGGGAGATCCCTCCTACGCAGGTGTTTTGGCCGGGGTCCAGTTGGACCTCGACGTGTTCCACATCCTCGACGACGCCATTCGCGCCGAGGTCCCCGACGACGTCTGGGAGGACCAGATCGGGGTGATGTCCGACGTGCTCGACGCCGAGGCGCTGGCGACGGCAGTCGCCGGCATGCGCGACCAGGGGGGCGGCGGGGCCAGCTGACACCAGCGGAACCACGGACGCCCACATCGCTGCTGGCCGACCACCTGGAGCGGGCCCATGACGGCGTCGACGCCGCCCTCGACGCCTTCATGGGCTGGGTGACGGCGTCGGGGCTGACCCTCTACCCGGCTCAGGAAGAAGCAGTGCTGGAGGCCTTCGCCGGCAACCACGTCATCGTCTCCACCCCCACCGGCTCGGGCAAGTCGCTCGTGGCCCTGGCCGCCCACGTCGCCGCCCTGGCCCGGGGCCAACGCAGCTTCTACTCGGCGCCAATCAAGGCCCTGGTCAGCGAGAAGTTCTTCGCCCTGTGCCGCCAGCTCGGCTCCGAGCGGGTGGGGATGCTCACCGGCGACGCCAGCGTCAACCCGGGAGCGCCAGTCATCTGCTGCACGGCCGAGATCGTGGCCAACCTGGCCCTGCGCGAGGGCATGGCGGCCCCCGTGGGCCAGGTGGTCATGGACGAGTTCCACTTCTACGCCGACCCCGACCGGGGCTGGGCCTGGCAGGTGCCGCTCCTTGCTCTCCCCCAGGCCCAGTTCGTGTTGATGTCGGCGACGCTCGGCGACGTGGGGCGCTTCGAGACCGACCTGGTGGCTCGAACCGGCCGGCCCTGCACCGTGGTCCGCAGCGCCGAGCGGCCCGTGCCCCTCGACTTCGAGTACCGCCACACCCCGATGCACGAGTCGATCGACGAGCTGCTGGCCACCGGGCGGGCGCCGGTCTACGTGGTCCACTTCACCCAAGCGGCGGCGGTGGAGCGGGCCCAGTCGCTCATGAGCGTCAACGTCTGCACCAAGGCGGAGAAGGAGGTGCTGGCCGACGCCATCGGCGACTTCCGCTTCAGCCCCGGCTTCGGGCGCTACCTGTCCCGCTACGTCCGCCACGGCATCGGCGTCCACCACGCCGGCATGCTGCCGAAATACCGCCTGCTGGTGGAGAAGCTGGCCCAGGAAGGCCAGCTCAAGGTGGTGTGCGGCACCGACACCCTGGGCGTGGGGATCAACGTGCCCATCCGCACAGTGATCTTCACCCAGCTCTGCAAGTACGACGGCACCCGCACCCGCCTGCTCAGCGCCCGGGAGTTCCACCAGGTGGCGGGGCGGGCGGGGCGGGCGGGCTACGACGTCGCCGGAACGGTGTGGGCCCAGGCCCCCGAGCACGTCATCGCCAACGAACGGGCCATGGCCAAGGCCGACGACGCCGGCAAGAAGCGGCGCAAGGTGGTGCGGAGCAAGGCCCCCGAGCGGGGCTACGTGCCCTGGAACGACGACACCTTCACCCGCCTGACCACGGCCGAGCCCGAGCGGCTGGAATCGAGCTTCGCCGTCTCCCACTCCATGCTGCTCAACGTGTTGGACCGCGAGCACGGCGGGGTAGCGGCGCTGCGGCGGCTGCTGGTCGACAACCACGAGCCCCGGGCCACCCAGCGCCGCCACATCCGGCGAGCGGTGTCCATCGCCCGATCGCTGCTCGCCGCCGGGGTGATAGAGCGGGTGCCCCAAGCTGACGGCGGGGTCGGCGCTCGGGTCGCCGTCGACCTCCAGTCCGACTTCTCCCTCAACCAGCCCCTGTCGCCCTTCGTGCTGGAGGCCCTAGACCACCTCGACCG
>JBBSLT010000009.1:0-36779 GCA_038233555.1 Acidimicrobiales bacterium | reverse complement strand
GCGGCCGCCGGCGCCATCGACGGTGCGGCCGAGTTCGCTGGCGGTGCGCTCGAGATCATCAGCGTGACCGGCGGGACCACCACCGAGGAGGGCACCGCCATCGGCGACACCCTGGCGACGGTCGAGGCGACCTACGCCACGGGGGCGACGGTCGACGTCGACCGCAGCGTCGAGGACATGTTCGGGATCTGGGTGGTCACCGTCATCCGAGACGACGGCGGCGTCTACCAGCTCATCGTCAACCCGACGACCGAGTCGGTCGTCACCATGGCAGTACCGGGAGTCTCGTTCTGTGAATGAGCCGTCCGGCTCGGCCTTGGACGACATGCGGGTGATCGGCGAGGTGCGTTCGGTCAACGTGGGCGCTATCCGCCGGGTCGAGCACCGGGGCCGAGAGGTGACGACCGGGATCTGGAAGGAGCCGGTGGCGGGCCCGGTGGCGGTGCGGGGGGTGAACCTGGAGGGCGACGACCAGGCCGATCGACGCTTCCATGGGGGCCCCGACAAGGCGGTCTACGCCTACGCCGTCGAGGACTACGCCTGGTGGGAGGCGGAGCTGGGCCGGGCGCTGGCGCCGGGCACCTTGGGCGAGAACCTCACCGTCGAGGGCATCGACCTCGCCGCCGCCGTGGTCGACGAGCGCTGGCTGGTGGGTACCGCAGTGTTGGAGGTGTGCCAGCCCCGCACGCCCTGCTGGAAGCTCGGCCTGCGCATGGGCGACGATGGCTTCCCGGCCCGCTTCTCCGCCGCCGGGCGACCCGGGGCCTACCTACGGATCTCACGGGAGGGCGAGGTCGGCGCCGGCGACGAGGTGATCCGCTTCCACATTCCGGATCGTGGGCTCACCATCGGCGAGGTGGCTCGAACACGGCGTTCTAACCCGAGGAGCGGGACGTAATCCCCGCCATTCTGGGGCCAGAACGAAGACGTGGACGGAAGAGGTCGGGTCAAGCGAGGCGGTCGGCGGCGGCGGCTAGCGCCGCGCAATCCTCGGTGATGCCGCCGGCGGCGTGGCTGGCGATGTCGATGGTCACCCGGTTCCACGAGTTCGACCAGTCGGGGTGGTGGTTCATCTTCTCCGCCACCAGGGCGACGCGGGTCATGAACCCGAAGGCGGCGTTGAAGTCGGCAAAGGTGAAGTCCTTGTGGAGCTTGCCCTCGGCCACCGTCCACCCCTCGAGACCGGCCAGGCGCTCCTCCACCTCGTCTGCGCTCAGGGTCGCCGTCATGATCGACGCTCCCCGTCGGTCTCGGCGAAGCCGGCATAGCCGGTGGTCTCGAGCTGTTCGGCCAGCTCCGGGCCACCGGTGGCCACCACCCGACCCTTCGAGAGCACGTGCACCATGTCGGGCCGCAGCTCGCTGAGCAGGCGTCGGTAGTGGGTGATGGCCAGCACGCCGAGGCCCCGCTCCTCGGTCTCGGCCTCCACCCGGCGGGCCACCTTGCGCAGGGCGTCGATGTCGAGGCCGGAGTCGACCTCGTCGAGGATGGCGATCGACGGCTGGAGCACGCCGAGCTGCAAGGTCTCGTTCCGCTTCTTCTCGCCACCCGAGAGATCGACGTTGAGGGGGCGGGACAGGAACCGCTCGTCGAAGCCGATGCGCTCGGCCTCGATCCGCATCCGCCCGGCCACGTCGCCTCCGCCGCGGCCCACCCCCACCAGGGCCTCCTCGAGCATGTCGGCCAGCGCCACCCCGGGGACTTCGGTGGGATACTGCATGGCGGCGAACAGCCCGGCCCGGGCCCGCTGCCAAGGCTCGAGGCTCAACAGCGAGACTCCGTCGAGGGTCACGCTTCCGCCCAGCACCTCATAGCCGGGCCGGCCCATGACCACATGGGCCAGGGTCGACTTCCCCGACCCGTTCGGCCCCATGACGGCATGGACCTCGCCACTACGCACGGTCAGATCCACCCCCCGCAGGATCTCCTTGCCCCCCACGGCCGCCCGCAGACCGCTGATGATCAGCTCAGACACTGATGACCACCCACACGTCGTCGCCCTCGACGACCACGTCGTAGCTAGGTACCGGCTGGGTGGCGGGCAGCGTGTCGGGCTCGCCGGTCTTGAGGGAGAAGCAACTGCCATGCTTCCAGCACTCGATCTGGAGGGTGTCGACATCGACCTCGCCCTCGCTGAGGGAGTAGTCGGCGTGGCTGCAGGTGTCACCGATGGCGTAGAAATCTTCCCCGACCCGCACCAGGGCGATCTTGTGGGGGCCGACCACGAAGCGCCGGGCGGCGCCCGAGTCCACCTCGCCCGTCGAGCACAGCCGTTCCCGTCGCTCAGCCACCGGCCTTCGCCTCCTGGAGCTCTCGACGGCTCAGCTTGGCCGCCATCTCCGCCCGCAAGGCGGGCACGGCGCCGGGCACGGCCAAGCGCTCGAGGACCTCCTCGAAGAACCCGAGCACGATCAGGCGCTCAGCCGTGCCCGGGTCGATACCCCGACTTTCCAGGTAGTAGCGCTGGTCCTCGTCGACCGGTCCGACGGCCGAGGCGTGGCTGCAATGCACGTCGTTGTTCTCGATCTCCAGGTTCGGCACCGACTCGGCCCAGGCCCCGTCGGACAGCTTGATGTTGCGGTTGGTCTGGAAGGCGTCCACCCCCGCCGCGTCCTTGCCGATGTGGATGAGCCCGGTGTAGACGGCGCGCGACCGACCCTGCACCGCCCCCTTGAACAACAGGTTGCTCGTGGTCCGGGGAGCGAGGTGGTCCTGGAGGCTGCGGAAGTCGTGCATCTGGTTGGCCTCGCCGAAGTAGACGGCCCGCATCTCCCCCGAGCTCCCCCGACCCACCAGGGAGGACTCGACCTGGAGACGGGCGTAGTCGCCACCGAGGGCCACCATGGCGGTGGCGAAGGCGGCGTCGCGCTCCACCCGGCTGACCTGGCGGCCTAGTTGCCACACCCGCGGCCCGAGGACCTGGGCGTTGACGTAGCGCAGCCGAGCAGCGGGCCCGGCGTGGAGCTCGACGACGGGCAGGATCAGCGCATCGACGTCGGCCGACCCGGCGTGGTCGTAGACGACGACCTCGCTGTTTTCGCCGGCGTCGACGATGAGATGGGGAAAGGTGGCGCTGGCCTCGGCGTCGGTCCAGTGCAGGATCGCCACCGGCGCCGGCACCACCACCGAGGGGGGAACCCGAACGAGCACCGGATCACCGATGAAGGCGTCGTGAAGGAGCCCGAAGGCGTTGGTCGCCTCGCCGGCGACAGACCCGAGGACAGCACCGTCTCGGTCGATCTCGCTCAGCTTTCCCACCTGCAGCCCACTGGCAGCGGCGGCATCGTCGAGCTCGACGTGCACCACGCGACCGTTGCGGACCACGACCACGGCCGAACACGGCCCCAGGCTCTGACGCACGGTCCCGAGCGCGTGGACGGCACTGGCGTCATCTGCGGGGTCGCCGACGGCGCCTGCCACTGGTGCATAGCCGTCGAGGTCGAGCTCAGGGATGCGGCTGTAGCGCCACACCTCCTCCTCGACGGTAGGCAGCGGCGTGGTGGTGAAGCGCTCGAAGGACGACGAGCGGCGACGAGCCAGCCAGTCGGGACCGGTGAAGCTGGCCACGGCTTCGGCGGTGAACGCGCTCAGGAGAAACCCCTTCCAGGACCGGGGAGACGAGTGCCTCCGCCAAAGTCCGATACTACCGGCCGCCTGAGCTAGCCCCGACGGCCGCTGCGCAGCGGCCGTTCCCGCCGGGGGCGGGGCGCCACGTCGGTCGAGTCATCGGAGCCTTCGAAACTGCGGGCGGGGGCTGGCTCGGGCTCCGGTTGGTCGTCGTAATCGTCTTGGTCGTCGTCATCGTCCGCACCGACAGGCTGGTCGGGACTCTTGTCCCACGGCCGGCGGGCCCGCTCCGCCTCCCGCTCCCGCTCCTGGCGCTCCCGCTCTTGCCGGCGCTGATCGGCTTGCGCTTGCTCTTGGTCGGCCACTTGATAGGCGGCGGCGGCGGGACCCACGTCGGGGCGCAAAGCCCGGGCCGCCAGCTTGCCATGCCAGCGCTCACCCTTGAGGCCGCCAAGGACGGCACCGGCGATCATGGCGAGCAGCGTCACGACACCGGCCACCGTGGCGATGGCCCCGTAGTCGGATCCCGAGGTGGGCACGCCGAGAACCCGCAGGTCGGCGGCGACCGACTCGGTGTCGGTCTGGGTACCCACGAGGACGGCCACCACGGCCCCGATGAGGATGGCCAGCACCAGCACCAACCCGCCGTTGAGGGCGCCGGCCCGCCGAGCCAGACGACCGGCGATGTAGCCGCCGAAGAAGTAGGACAGGAACAGCACCAGGGCGGCCACCACCGCTCCACCGATGCCCAGTCGCTCGTAGTCGTTGGCGGTCAGGGTGGCCGTGTCGAGGCCGACCGCCGCCAGGATGGCCCCCACGATGGCCAGCAGGACGGCGAAGGAGGCGAAGGCCACCAAGGTTCCCGCCAGGATGCTGAGGAACGAGACCGAGCCCATCCCCGCATCGTGGATGAACGTCTTGCGGTCTTTGCCGCTCTCTACCTGGCTGAGTCCACGCATGGCCTATGCCTCCCGCGTCGAGAACCTCGTGCCGCCAAGCTTCCCCATGTACACGAGCGCGAAACGCATCCCCGCAGGCTGTCAGCGGCGGCGGCGTGGCTTCTGTATGCGACCGAAGGGCCGCCGCCACCACGGAACATCTGCGGAGCGCTGCCGAGATCGCTCAGCCTCCACCTCGGCCAGGATGGCCGGCCCGGCGGCGTTGAGGATCTCCTCCGCCTCATCGAGCAGGCGGCCCACTCCCTCCCCCACGCCCACGCCCGGAGGCTCCGGAGGCGTCGGCGGCGCCACCATCGTCCCGTGGGCCCACCCGACATCAGCCAACCGCCGCTTGAACCGAGGACACTGCTCAGGACAACGCCAAGGCGCCTCCGGCGCCAGATCGAGATGGCACTTCCTCACCGTCTCCCCATTGGCGTACGAGCGGCTCTCGAAGTACTTGCACTCCACCCGCATAGGCATAGCCCCAAGTGTAGAGAGCCCCGCCGCCGTCTTCAGCCCGAGGTGGGGTGGCGTAGCGTCAGCGGGTGGCACCGACGGAAGGGGCCCGCCCCGCCCTTCAGCTACAAGTGGGGTAGCTGGTGGGGAGGGGGTGGCACCGAGGGGAGGGGCCCAAGGGCCGCAGCGAAGCGAGGACCCTTGGGAGGGGCCCGCTCGGTGACAGGACCCGCTCCCCAGCAACGGGGGTTACCCCACCGACCCTTCCATCTGCAGCTCGATCAACCGGCTCCACTCCACGGCGTACTCCATGGGCAGGGTGCGGGTGACGGGCTCGATGAAGCCGTTGACGATCATGCCCATGGCCTGCTCCTGAGAGAGGCCCCGGCTCATCAGGTAGAAGAGCTGGTCGTCGCCCACCTTGGAGACCGTGGCCTCGTGACCCACCACCGCGTCGCGCTCGCCGATCTCCATGTAGGGGTAGGTGTCCGAGACGCTGTGATCGTCGAGGATCAGGGCGTCGCACTGCACGTGGCTCTTGCAGCCGTAGGCGCCGTCTTCCACCCGGACCAGGCCCCGGTAGCTGGTACGCCCACCGTCCTTGGAGATCGACTTGGAGACGATCCGGCTGGTGGTCTCGGGGGCGGCATGGGTCATCTTGGCCCCGGCGTCTTGGTGCTGGCCCTCGCCGGCGTAGGCCACCGAGAGCACCTCACCCGAGGCCTTGGGGCCGACCATGACCACGGCCGGGTACTTCATGGTGAGGCGGCTGCCGATGTTGCCGTCGATCCACTCCATGTGGCCCTCGGTCTCCACCCGGGCCCGCTTGGTGACCAGGTTGAACACGTTGTTGGACCAGTTCTGGATGGTGGTGTAGGTGACCCGGGCCGAAGGCTTGACCACGATCTCGACCACGGCCGAGTGGAGGGAGTCGGAGGTGTACACCGGGGCCGAGCAGCCCTCGATGTAGTGCACCTTGGAACCCTCGTCGGCGATGATCAGCGTCCGCTCGAACTGACCCATGTTCTCGGCGTTGATCCGGAAGTAGGCCTGCAGGGGCATCTCCACCTCGACCCCGGGGGGCACGTAGATGAACGAGCCGCCCGACCACACCGCAGTGTTGAGGGCCGAGAACTTGTTGTCGTTGGCGGGGATGATCTTGCCGAAGTACTCACGAACCAGGTCGGGATGCTCACGCATGGCGGTGTCCATGTCGGTGAAGATGACGCCCTGGGCCTCGAGGTCGTCACGGTTCTTGTGGTACACCACCTCGGACTCGTACTGGGCGGTCACCCCGGCCAGGTACTTGCGTTCGGCCTCGGGGATGCCCAGCTTCTCGTAGGTGGCCTTGACCGATTCGGGCAGGTCGTCCCAGGCGTCGACCTGCTTGTTGGTGGGCTTGATGTAGTAGTAGATGTTGTCGAGGAAGATCTCGGACATGTCGCCACCCCAGGTGGGCATGGGCCGGCGCTCGAAGTGGCGCAGCGCCTTGAGCCGACGCTCACGCACCCAGTCGGGCTCGCCCTTCATCCACGACATCTCGTTGACGATGTCGGTGTTGAGTCCCCGCTTGGGTTTGAAGACGTACTCTTCGGCATCGCTCCAGCCGAGCTTGTAGCGTCCGAGATCGAGATCGGTGACTGCCATTGGGCTGTCCTTCCTATCGCTTCCTAGCGGGCAGGAGTTTCTCCTACGTGGATAGTAACAATCCTACCCGACCGGGCCATCCTCCCACTCCTCCCGCCGCCCGGCGGGTGGCGTCGCAACGAGAGTGCCATGGCGACGTGGTGGTCGACGACTACGCCTGGCTGCGCACCCCAGACAAGGACGACCCGGAGGTACGGGCCTATCTGGAG
The DNA here is from genome assembly GCA_038233555.1 of Acidimicrobiales bacterium. Taxonomy (GTDB): domain Bacteria; phylum Actinomycetota; class Acidimicrobiia; order Acidimicrobiales; family CADCSY01; genus JADDRA01. The sequence continues at coordinate 29,959 of JBBSLT010000009.1, read as the reverse complement.
GCCGAGAACGCGTGGACCGAGGCGGCCATGGCCCCGCTGGCCGGGCTACGCGAGCAGTTGTTCGAAGAGATCAAGGGGCGCATCAAGGAGACCGACCTTTCGGTGCCGGTGCGCAAGGGCGACTGGTGGTACTACTCCCGCACCGAGGAGGGGGCGCAGTACCCGATCCACTGTCGCAAGGCGGCCAGGCCCGACGACCGCCACAGCCCGGCCGATGACGAGGTCGAGCGGGTAATGCTCGATCAGAACGTCGAGGCCGGCGACGCCGAGTTCTTCGCCGTGGGCGCGTTTGATACCACGCCCGACGCCAACGTCTTGGCGTGGTCGTCGGACACCGACGGTGACGAGGTCTACACCATGCGTTTTCGCGACCTCGCCACCGGCACCGATCTCGACGATGTCATCGAGGGCACCTACTACGGCACGGCGTGGGGGGGCGACGGCGCCACCTTCTTCTACGTCCGACCCGACGACGCCATGCGTCCGTATCAGCTCTGGCGCCACCGCTTGGGGACCCCGGCCGACGACGACGTGCTCGTCCACACCGAGGACGACGAGCGCTTCTTCCTCGGGGTGGGCACCACCAAGGACGAGCGCTACTTGCTGCTCGGTCTAGAGAGCAAGGTCACCAGCGAGGTCTGGGTGCTCGACGCCTCAGACCCGACCGGACCGTTCCGGGTGGTCGAGCCCCGCAGCCAGGACATCGAGTACGGCCTGGAGCACTGGCAGGGCCGCTTCCTCATCGTGACCAACGCCGACGGGGCCGAGAACTTCAAGCTGGTCTCCGCCCCCGCCGAGTCGCCCGGTCGGTCCAACTGGGAGGAGGTCATCGCCTCCCGACCCGACGTGTTGCTCAGCGGGATCGACGTCTTCGCCCGCTTCCTGATCATCTTCGAGCGAGCCGAGGGCCTACGTCGCATCCGGGTGCGGACGCTGTCCGGCGACGGTCTCGAGGGCGAAGATCACGTCATCGACCAACCCGAGGAGGTGTCGACCGCCGGCGGCGGAGCCAACCCGGAGTTCGACAGCACCGTGTTGCGCTACGGCTACACCTCGATGGTCACGCCGTCTTCGGTGTTCGACTACGACATGGAGACTCGGGAACGAACGCTGCTCAAGCAGCAACCCGTCCTCGGCGGCTACGACCCCGATCGCTACGTCACCGAGCGCCTCTGGGCGACAGCCGATGACGGCACGGCGGTGCCCATCTCGGTGGTGCGCCGGATCGACCGGATGCGCGAGATCGGGTCCCCGGTCCTGCTCTACGGCTACGGCTCCTACGAAGCGAGCATGGACCCGAGCTTCTCGTCGGCCCGACTCAGCCTCCTCGACCGGGGGTTCGTCTTCGCCATCGCCCACGTACGCGGCGGCGGCGAGATGGGCCGGCGCTGGTACACCGAGGGGAAGCTGTTGCACAAGCGCAACACCTTCACCGACTTCATCGCCTGTGCCCGCTACCTGGTGGAGCAGGGCTGGACCTCGCCCTCGCACCTGGCCATCCGGGGAGGCAGCGCCGGCGGGCTGTTGGTGGGGGCCGTGCTCAACATGGCCCCCGAGTCCTTCGGTGCCGCGGTGGCCGAGGTGCCCTTCGTCGACGTGGTGGAAGCCATCCTCGACGCCTCGCTGCCGCTCACGGTCCTGGAGTGGGAGGAGTGGGGCAACCCCGTCGAGTCACCCGAGGCCTACGCCTACATGAAGGGCTACGACCCGTACCTCAACGTGGAGGCCCGGAGCTACCCGCCCCTCTTGGTGACGGCGGGCATCAACGACCCCCGGGTCCCCTACTGGCAACCGGCCAAGTGGGTGGCGCGCCTGCGAGCCACCAAGACCGACACCAACCCGCTCCTGCTCAAGACCGAGATGGGGGCGGGACACATGGGCCCTTCCGGCCGCTACGACGCCTGGCGCGACGAAGCCCTCGTCTACGCCTTCTTGCTCGACGCCCTCAAGGTCGAGCCGGCCGCCGCTCCCAAGGGGCCCTTCGCCTCCTGACGGGGTCAGACCAGGCCGCGCCGAGGGCGGGCGGCGGGGGTCAGCCGGCGGTGCGGGAGCGGATGAGCTCGACCCGTGCTTCGGAGGCGTTGACGTCGTCGCCCTGGTCAGCCAGGAGGGCAGCCCGGTCGGCCTCGGCCTCGGCGGCGGCGCCGGCGTCGGCCGCAGCCAGACGGGCCTCGACGCCCTCGGTGACCAGCTTCTCGGCCTCCTCCACCAGGGCGGTGACCATCTCCTCTTCGGGGACCACCCGTACCACCTGACCCCGGATGAACAGATGGCCCCGGCGACGCCCGGCGGCGATACCGAGGTCGGCCGAGCGAGCCTCCCCTGGGCCGTTGACCACACAGCCCATGACCGCCACCTGCACCGGAAGCTTGCGCTCGGCGAAGGCGGCCATGGCCTGGCCGGCGACGGCGATGACGTCGATCTCGGCCCGACCACAGCTCGGGCAGGCAATGAGGTCGACGTTGGTGCGCTCCCGCAAACCCAGAGCCTCCAGGAGCTGTCGCCCGGCCCGGGCCTCCTCCACCGGATCAGCGGTGAGGCTGTAGCGGATGGTGTCGCCGATGCCCTCGAGCAACAGCGTGGCAATGCCGGCGCTGGCCTTGATCAGGCCTCCGGGCGGCGGACCCGCCTCGGTGACCCCCAGATGCAACGGGAAGTCGACCGTCTCGGCCAGCATCCGGTAGGACTCGACCATGAGGCGCACGTCGGAGGCCTTGACCGAGATCTTGACGTCGTCGAAGCCGACCTCGGCGAAGTGGGCCAGCTCCCGCTCGGCGGAGGCGACCAAGCCCTCGGGGGTGATGCCGTGGCGGGCCTCGATGTCGGGATCGAGGGAGCCGGCATTGACCCCGATACGGATGGGGACCCCCCGATCACGGGCCTCGGCGGCCACCGTCTTGATGTGCTCGGGCTTGCGGATGTTGCCCGGATTGAGGCGCAGGCACGATACCCCTGCCTCCAGCGCAGCTAGGGCCAGGCGGTGTTGGAAGTGGATGTCGGCCACCACCGGCACCGGCGAGCGGGGCACGATGCGGGCGAGTCCCTCGGCGGCGGCGTCGTCGTTGCAGGTGCAGCGCACGATGTCGGCCCCCGCCCCGGCCAGTGCGTAGATCTGCTCCAGCGTCGCTTCGTGGTCGGCCGTCTTGGTGATGGTCATCGACTGCACGCTGATGGGCGCTCCCCCGCCCACCGCGACTGGACCCGAGGGGTGAGCCAGCACCACCTGGCGCGTCGGACGCCGGGTCGGCGACACCGTAGTCACGACGACGTGGTGACAGGGGACGTAATGACAGGGGACGTAATGACAGGAGACGTGATCACAGGAGACGTGATCACAGGGAGATGGGATCGACGATGTCGAGGTAGAGCGAGCTGATGAACACGAAGGCGAGCAGGGCGACCACTGCGTAGGTGACGGGCATGAGCTTGGCTACATCGGCGAAGTGGCGCTTGCCCTTGCGGCTGCGGATGCGTTCATAGGTGGCGATGGCCACGTGGCCGCCGTCGAAGGGCAGCAGCGGGACCAGGTTGAACACGCCGATGAACACGTTGATGGCGAAGAGGAAGTAGAGGACGCCGGCGATGTCGGGCGACTGGCTGGCGAGCTGCACCGCCCCGACCACCGAGATGATCCGGCCCTCGCCCTCGATCTCGCCCGGCACGGGAGCCGGATCGCTGCCGGTGAGGGTGTCGACATAGCCCGCGAGGCCCCCGGGGGAGAAGAAGGCGCCCAGGCCCTTGATGGACAGCCAGATGGTCTCACCGGTGGCCTGGACCGACTCGACCGCTCCAGTGAGAGGGTCCACCTGCACGTTCGGGTACTCGGGCCCCACGCCGAGGAAGCCCACCTCTTCTCCCCTGTCGTTGGTGGTGCCGAGGGTGGTCGCCAAGGTGAGCTGGCGACCATCGCGTTCGACGGTCAGGGTGATGTCTCGGCCCGGATTGTCCCGCAGGTAGTCCGACATCTCGTCGAAGCTGTCGAAGCGGTTGCCGTCGACCTCGATGATGCGGTCGCCGAGCTCGAGCCCGGCGGCGTCGGCCGCGCTGTTGTCGGTGAGGGCGGCGACGGTCCAGCGGCTGGAGGTGGGATCGGGATTGCCTATCACCGTCACCACGCCGAAGAACAAAACGATGGCCATGAGAAAGTGCATGGTGGAGCCAGCCACCGCCACCGACATTCGCCGCCAGTACGGCTTCTGGCGGTAGGTGCGGTCCTCTTCGGAGGGGTCGACCTCCTCCAGGTTGCTCATGCCGATGATGCGCACGTAGGCGCCGGCAGGGATGGCCTTGATGCCGTACTCGGTCTCGCCCCGCTGAAACGACCACAACCGGGGCCCGAAGCCGAGGAAGAACTCGGTGACCTTCATCCCCGCCGCCTTGGCGGTGAGGTAGTGACCGAGCTCGTGCATGAAGATCATGAAGACGAGAGCGGCGATGATGGCCAGCGTGGGCAGGGAGACCCAGAGCCCGAGGACCACCACCAGGGCGGCCACCGCAGCCCGACGCACCCAGCTGGTGACCTCGCCCTCGGGTGATCCGCCGGCCCCTGGCGCCCCGCTGGGCGGCTGGTCGGCCGGGGCCGAGGTGTCCGTTCGGGTGGTGTCGCTCACGCTGTTCTCCGTTCGACGATCCGCTCAGCCAGCGCCCGGGCCCGGCGATCGACCTCGACCACGGCCTCGACGCTGTCCATCTGGGTCCCATCATGGCCGTCCATGACCCGTTTCAACACCTGGGCAATACCGGTCCAGGGGATGCGGCCACCGAGGAAGGCGGCCACGGCCACCTCGTTGGCGGCGTTGCACCACGCTGGGGCCGATCCGCCGACCCGACCCGCCTCGCGGGCCAGACCCAGGCAGGGGAAGGCGTCGAGGTCGGGAGCCTCGAAGTCGAGCCGGCCGAGCGTGGCCCAGTCGACGGCTCCAAAGGGCTGTCGGCCCCGTTCGGGCCAGGCCAGGGCGTAGCCGATGGGCAGGCGCATGTCGGGCCGGGAAAGCTGGGCGATGGTGGCGCCATCCCGAAAGTCCACCATGGAGTGCACCACCGACTGGGGGTGGACCACGACCTCGATGCGGTCATAGCTCACCCCGAACAGCTCGTGGGCCTCGATGACCTCCAGGCCCTTGTTCATCAAGGTGGAGGAGTCGACGGTGATCTTGGGACCCATGCTCCAGGTGGGGTGGTCCAAGGCGTCGTCGACGGTGACGCCGGCCAGCTCGAGGGCCGAGCGGCCACGGAACGGTCCGCCGCTGGCGGTGAGGACGAGGCGGGTCACCTCGTCCGCCCCCCCGGCCCGTAGGCACTGGTGCAAGGCGCAGTGCTCTGAATCGACGGGGATGATCTCGGCCCCGGCGGCATCTCGCACGCCCTGGACCACCGGGCCCCCGGCGATCAGCGACTCCTTGTTGGCTAGGGCTAGGCGGCGTCCGGCCCCGAGGGCGGCGAGGGTCACCGGCAGCCCGGCGAAGCCGACCACGGCATTGACGACCACGTCGGCCTCCGAGGACAGCGCCGCCAGGGCGCTGGATCCGGCCACCACCTCGGTGCCGGCAGGCACCAGCGCCTCCAGCTCGGCGGCACGAGAGGCGTCGGCCAGCCCCACCACCGCCGGGCGGAACCGCCGTGCCTGCTCCCCTAGCAGCTTCACCGACGACGACGCCGCCAGCGCCACCACCCGGTAGCGCTCGGGCTCTCCCCCGATCACTTCGAGCGCCTGGGTCCCGATCGACCCGGTAGAGCCGATCACCGCAACCGTGGTGGTCAGAAGACCTCCAACAGCCGGGACAGGTAGTAGGCGGCGGGGAGCACGAAGAGCAGGGAGTCGAAGCGGTCGAGAAGGCCGCCGTGGCCGGGCAGGACGTTGCCCATGTCCTTGAGCCCGAGGTCACGCTTGATCATCGACTGGCACAAGTCGCCGAGCGGCGCCACCACGGCGACGACCAGCCCGAGGGCGACGGAGCTGCCCGAGTCCCACGGGGCCAGACCGATGATGCCGAGGGCCAGCCAAGCCACCGCGATGCCGGCCACTGCCCCGCCCACCACGCCCTCCACGGTTTTGCCCGGGCTGATGTCGGGGGCGAGGGGACGGCGCCCGAAGCGACGACCGGCGAAGAGAGCGCCGGCGTCGTTGACCGCCACCACCAGCACCACCCCGGCCAGCACGCCGGTGCCATTGGGGAAGGTCAGCATGAGGGCGGCGAAGGACCCCAGCAGCCCGATGTAGGCCACACCGAAGATGCTCAGGGCGAGGTTGACCGTCGGTGCCGCCCGGGTTACGCCCAGCAGGTACCACAACAGGGCGAACACCACGGTCAGACCCATCACCAGCGGGAGGGCGACCTCGCCCTTCCAGTAGGCCGCGCCCACGAGAGACACCGATGCCACCAGTCCGAGCAGAACGGCGGGTTGGTAACCCCCGCGCCGCAACGAGTCGAAGAGTTCGGCGGCGCAGATGGCGACCACCCCGGCGACCAGGACCGCCGCCGGCGCCGGCCCGAGGGCGAACACCCCGATGGCGACGACCCCAAAGGCCACTCCGGCGATGGCGCTCTGGCGCAGGTCGCGCTCGGGAAGAGCCTCGTCGGTGGGTTGGGTCGGGGCGCGGCGAGGAAGCGCATCTCGCCGGCGACTGCCGACCTCGGCCGCCGGCGCCGAACGAGTCTGGCGCCCCACCCGTACCGGTGGAGGGAACTCCTCGGGCTCCTCCGGCGCGAAGAAGTCGTCGGGGGCGGGCCGATCGGAGGTGTCGAGGGCACCGATGCGGGTCTGTTCGTCGTGGAGCATGGTGGCGTCGTCGTAGTCGGGTTCGGCCCAATCGCTCGACTGGTCGCGCCACCGGGGCCCGGAGCTGGCGAAGCTCGACCAGGCATCGAGGTCGTCGGCCGTCTCGTCGCCCTTGGCCGCGGGGACGATCACGGGGACCTCGCCGCTGGGGGCTTCCGTCCAGGGCTGGAGGGGTGCCTGAGGTGCCCCGCTCACTCGCGGTCGGGTTACGTCCGCTGGGTCGCCGGTGGCGCTGAGGGGGAAGCGCAAGGCGGGGCGGGCGTCCTCGGGAGGGGCCTCGGGGCGGTCGCCGTAGCGAGGTGTGCCCATTCCTCGCCGGGGGGCCACCTCGCCCCGCTCTATGGCCTCGGCCGCTTCGTCGGCGCCGATGATCCGCACCCCCTCGGTGGCCTCGGGCTCACGCTGGCGCGAAGCGCTTGGTGCGCTCGGTACGGCATCGGTGTCGTCTTCAGGGCGTTCCCAGAACGGACGCTCGTCCATCGGGACCTCCTCGGTCGGGTTCCTATCGCGGATGGGACCAGCTGGTCCCCTACCTCCTAGACCTCCAGGAGCTCGCGCTCCTTGTGCTCCAGCGCAGTATCGATGTCGCCGACATGGCGACTGGTGAGCTTTTCGAGCTCCTTTTGAGCCCGATCGAGCTCGGTGGCGGACACGCCGCCGTCGCCCTCCAGCGCGTCGAGCTCGTGGCGGGCGGACCGGCGCAGGTTGCGCACCGCCACCCTGCCCTCCTCGGCCATGTGCTTGACCACCCGCACGAAGTCCTTGCGCCGCTCGGCGGTAAGGGGCGGGAACGACAGTCGGATGACGTGACCGTCGTTGCTGGGGTTGATGCCGAGATCGGAGTTCTGAATGGCCTTCTCGATGGCGCCCATGGCCCCCTGGTCGAACGGTTGGATCACCAGCAGGCGGGCCTCGGGCACGCTGAAGCCGGCCAGTTGCTGCAGGGGCACCTCCGAGCCGTAGTACTCCACGCTCAGCTTCTCCACCAGCGCCGGCGCCGCCCGGCCGGTACGAATCCCCCCGAACTCGCTCAAGGTGTGGGTGACCGCCTTGCCCATCTTGGCGCCGGCGTCGGCAAGGATGTCCTCGATCACCTGACCAGAGTACCGATTTGCTCCCGTCCAACGAGGACGCGGCGGATGTTGCCCTGCTCCAGCACATCGAAGACCACGATGGGAAGGTCGTGATCCATGCAGAAGGTGATCGATGTCGGGTCCATCACCTTGAGCCCACGGTTGAGGACCTCCATGTAGGTCAGCTCGTCAAGCTTGGTGGCCGAAGGGTCCAGCCGGGGATCGGCGGTGTAGACGCCGTCGATGCCCGAATGGGTTCCCTTCAAGATGGCCTCGGCGTCGATCTCGGCGGCGCGCAGGGCTGCGGGGGTATCGGTGGTGAAGAAGGGATTGCCCAGACCGCCGGCCAGGATCACCACCCGGCCCTGCTCCAGATGACGCATGGCTCGGCGCCGGATGTAGGGCTCGGCCACCTGGGCCATCTGGATGGCGGTCTGGACGCGGGTGGGCTGATTCAGGCGCTCCAGGGCGTCTTGGAGGGCCAGGGCGTTGATGACGGTGGCGAGCATGCCCATGTAGTCGGACTGAGCCCGGTCCATCCCGGCCCCCGCGCCGGTCATTCCCCGCCAGATGTTGCCTCCACCCACGACTACGGCGATGTCGACGCCCAGATTCCGCCGGGCATCGACGATCTCGCGGGCGATGCGGCTGACCACGTCACCGTCGATCGATGCCCCACTGCCGTCGGAGAAGGCCTGGCCCGAAAGCTTCAGCACAACCCTCTTCCATCGGGCCGCCCCGAGCTCGTCGTCGTTCATCGGAGGAAGAACCTACCCCACGCCCAGATCCAAGAGCAGCCGCAGAGAGAAGGGGAGGCCAACCTCCGGTTCGGCGGTGATTCAGATCTCGATCTGTTCGAAACGGATGACCGTGGCCGACCCGAGGGCCTGGCCCACCGACTGCTTCTCGTCCTTGACAAAGGGCTGATCGAGCAAGGCACCGCCGGGAACGCTCTTGAAGAAGCCGGTGATACGGCCCTCGACGATCTTGGGCAGGGCCGCCTCGGGCTTTCCCTCGTTGCGCGACAGCGCCTCCAGCTCGGCCCGGCGCTCGGCCACAGCTTCAGGCGGGAACTCTTCCCGGCTGAGGTGACGGGGACGGGCGAAGGCGATGTGCACGGCGACGTCGTGAGCCAGCTCCCGGTCGCCGCCAGCCAGCTCCACCACCACCGCGTTCTTTCCCCGGCCGTTCTGCACATGTAGGTAGGTGTCGAGGACTGCACCCTCGGCCGCTTCCACCCGGACCACCCGCCCGAGCTCCAGGTTCTCCTTCAGGGTGACCTTGAGGTCGTCGAGGCGACCGGCGAGCTCGGCCGTTGCCTCCTCGCCCCGCTCGGCCACCGCCGCCGCCAGGGCGTCGGCCAGAGCGGTGAACTCAGCCGACTTGGCCACGAAGTCGGTCTCCGAGCGCAGTTCCACGACCGCCGCGACGCCGTTGCGGACCGCCAGGGCAACCGCGCCTTCCGAGTTCTCCCGGTCGGACCGCTTCTCCTGGGCAGCCAGGCCCTGCTCACGCAACCAGCGGGCGGCCGCCTCGAAGTCGCCGTCGGTGGCCACCAACCCCTTCTTGGCGTCCATCATCCCCGCACCGGTCTGGTCACGGAGGCGCTTCACGTCCTTGGCATCGAAGGTGGTCATCGGGTCACTCCTGGGCGGTGGGGGGCTCGTCGGGCATGGCCCCCTCAGCCTCGGAGGAGGCTGGGGGGGCAAGGTCGTCGGCGGTGGCGCCGGCGTTGGCCGGTGCCGACGGCTGGTCGTCCTGGCCGTGGGCGGTGCCGGTCGTGGTGACATCACCGTGCGATCCCAGAGGGGCGTCGGCGGCGGAGCCGGGTTGGGTCTGGGGAAACTGAGCAGCCACGGCCATGTCGTCGTTGCGGGCGGGCACCGCACCGGGGTTGGGTTCCACCGCATCCGACGGTGGTGGCTGCACGGCGGGGACGGGCTCGCCCCCGCGCTCCTCGCCCATCTCGGGCGAAGCCTGGCCGGGAGCCACCGCATCGGTCTCCTCCGCCGACCCGGAAGCCGCCTCGGTGGGGGCGGCGGCGGCGAGGCGCGCCTCGCGCTCGTCGCGCTGACGGGCGGCAGCCGCTCGGGCCTCTTCCTGCTGGCGGCTGCGCTCGGCCTCCTGCTCGGGCGTCGGCGCCGGCGGAGGGGGCGGGACGGGCTTGGGGGCGGTACCCCGGCGCTCGGCGATGAAGCGTCCTTCCTTGACGGCGTCGCTGATGACCCGGCACATGAGCGTGCCCGAGCGGATGGCGTCGTCGTTGCCGGGAATGACAAAGTCGATGAGGTCGGGATCACAGTTGGTGTCGACCACGGCCACCACCGGCACCTTCAACTTGTTGGCCTCGGTGACGCCGATGTGCTCCTTCTTGGTGTCGATGACGAACACCGCCTGGGGAAGCTTGGCCATGTCGCGGATCCCGCTGAGGTTGCGCTCGAGCTTCTCCAGCTCCCGGCTTTTCTGCAGGGCCTCCTTCTTGGGCATGACGTCGAAGTCACCCACGTCGCGCATGCGCTGGAGCTCTTGCATCTTCTTCACCCGTCCGCTGATGGTGGAGAAGTTGGTGAGCATGCCGCCCAGCCAGCGCTCGTTGACGTAGGGCATGCCGCAGCCGACGGCGGCGTCGGCGATCGGGTCCTGAGCCTGCTTCTTGGTGCCGATGAACAGCACCGAGCCTCCGTCGGCGACCAGGTCGCGCACGAAGATGTACGCCGTCTCGATCCGCTTCAAGGTCTGTTGCAGGTCGATGATGTAGATCCCGTTGCGCTCCCCGTAGATGAAGCGCTTCATCTTGGGATTCCAGCGCCGGGTCTGGTGCCCGAAGTGCACACCCGCCTCGAGCATCTGCTTCATGGTTACGACCGCCGCCATGGCGTTCTCCTCTTCACGGTTGGAGGGCTCCCGCCGCCACGCTCTCCAAGAGAGCGACCGTGAGGGGCAGGGAAGCAAGGTTGGGAAGCCACAGACTACCCGCTGGGGGAGCTGACCTGGTCGGGCGACGGTGCCCGGCGGGGGCCGTGAGGTCTGATGGGACCAGGGGTGCGGGTGGGCACGTCGACGCCGGGGATCTTGCGGTCGAGCCACAGGGCGCCCAGCCCCGCAGCCAGGCCCAGGGTGTCCTCCCCCAGGCTGATGGCGGCGGCCAAGGCGAGGTCGCCGGCCAGTGCCCGACAGGTGGGGCTGGCGCCGGCGAGGGCGAGGGTCATCTCCCGCTGTGCCAGTGCCGACCCCGGCAGCTCGGAGTGGGCCGAGATGCCATCGAGGGGAACCATCACGTTGGTCGCCCCCTCGAGCGAGCTCTGGAGGCCGGCGACAGTGAGATCGCCCCGTGCTGCGATGGACGTCAGTCGTGTCCCCGCCGGCAACGGCTCGGCGTTGAGGTCGTGGATGAGCTCCGACGTCTCCGAGAGCTGGGCGGCGGCATCGGAGGTCCCGTCGGTCGAGCCGTCGGTGACCCAGTCGGCCCCTGCCTGGGCCAGCTCTCCCGTCGTGGTGGTGCCTACCAGGGCGTTGGCCGTAGCCACGTCGGCGCCGTGGTGGGGCGACCCGAGGGTGATGAGGTTGGCCACCGCCGGCCCGGCTGGGTCTTGGTCGGCCAAGGCCAGGCGGGCCACGATCCCGCCTTGGGAGTGGGCGATGACGTCCACGGGGACGCCGGGATGGGCGGCGGCGATGGCATCGAGGAGCTCGGCCAGGCGCTGGCCGGCGACGTCGAGGTCACCGTTGGCGTCCTCGGGCCCGTACTCGCTGGTGGCCACCCCACTGACGGCGCCCACCGTCGGCACTCGACCTCCGGCGTAGGAGAACTGAGCCACGTCATCGACGGAATAGCCGAGGGAGGCCACGTCGACGTCGAGAACCTGGGCTTCGCCCGTCGAGGACGAGCCGAACCCCGCCACCATCACGGCAATGCGGCGTCCGGGTGGTGGCGGAGGAGCGGTCACCGACGACGGGGTACAGCCCGCCTGGGCGTCGCGAAAGCGCTCGGCCCGCTCCCACTGGCCGAGGACATGGGCCAGGAAGAGGGGGCTGATCGGGAGCTGGCTGGCGTAGTGGGCCAGAAGCTGGGCCTGGGCCCAAAGGGTCTCGACCTCGCCCTCGACGTACTCCCAGCCTTTGGTGGCAGCAAGCTTGGCCAGCGACCAGGTCTCGGCTGCGGCCATGGTGGCGGCGTCGCCAGCCCAGGCCAAGGCATCGTCCAAGGCCTCGTCCAGGGTCTCGCCCGCCACCACGCTGAGGCCGCCACCGGCGCGCGCCCCCTGCCACGCCAGGCCCACGGCGTCGCCCACCAGCTCGACCAGCCACGTGCGCTCCCGGGCCTCGGCCTGGGGCTCTCGTAGCGGGACGGGGACGAGGTTGACCTCGGGAGGACCCGACGCCAGCAACAGGGCAGGGTCGATGTAGCCCTCACCCGCCCGGGCCCCGAAGTGCAGGACCGGACCGGCCGTCCCCACGACCTGGCCGCCGGTGACGCGGTCGCCTCGGGCCACGCTGACGCTGTCCAGGAAGGAATAGCTGGTGCGGATGCCGTCGGCGTGAAGGACCACCACATGGGCAGAGGGCCCGATACGCCCGGCGTAGACGACCTCACCATCGGCCGCGGCGCCGACCGCCTGGCCCGGAACGGTGGCGTAGTCGAGGCCGCGGTTGCCGGGGGCGTAGGGCGAGGCCGGCGGGCGGTACCCGTCGACCACGAGCCCGTCGACAGGAGGGCGGTAGACGACGGTCTGGGTGGCACCCGCGGCCTCGCCGACGAGAGCTGAGCTCGCCACCAAGCAAACGGCGAGCACAGCGACGGCCAACCGCGGAATCGCGGCGCGAGCGGTGGGTGGTGGACGAACTGGGCGGCCGGGACGGGGCGCGACGAGAGACGGAGCAGGGCCGGCAGGGCCCGGACGGGACAACGGCATGGCTTCCCCCTAGGAAGGGTGACGGCAGGGGGAAGTGCCGAAAAAGGGGAAGCAAAAGACGCTACGACGTGACGCGCCGATCAGTGCCGCTGGTCGAACCCTACCGGACCAGCACCCGGATGTGGAAGGGGCATCACGGATCTAGTGCAGACTGGCTGAGCGGTACTGCGAACCGGCAATCTGGGCCATGGATGAACGCTGGGGTCCTGTCGGGGCTGGTCTCGCTGGCGGAGTCCTCGTTTCGTTCCTGCCAGACCCCCTTGGGCCCGTGGTTCTCATCGTCGCTGCGTTCGCCGCTGGATGGCTGCTCCCCCGCGCACCGATGAAGGCAGCGGTCTTGTTCGTGATTCCGACGGCCGTGGTCGGATTCGTGCGAATGATCCTCTACGACTCCTCTTACGCTGCAGGAGCCTTCTTGTTCGGACTCGTCATTGCCGTCGTCCTGGCTGCGATCTTTACCCACGTCGGAGCCGGCATCGCGCTCCGCCGTCAGTCGTGAGACCGCCAACGAAGTGCCGCAATTTTCGTTACCGCCTGCTCAGCGATCGGTACCGCTCCAGCATCGTCAGCAGCCGCCTGACGCGATCCTCGTCAACCATCACCGGTTCCCCGCAACGGAGCCCTGCCGTGGCCACCCGACGTAGATAGGAACGGGTCAACTCCTCGACCACCGGACGGAACTCGATCCACCGAAGCCGCGAGTCGACCTCGAAGCGCACCCGCCGGACCTCGTCGTCGACGTAAAGCCGGTGCCCCTCGCCGGCGACCCGTCCCCGCAGCTCGAGGGGCGCCCGGTCGAGGTCGACCACATCGACCTCCGTACCCAGCACCGCCGCCAGTTCGCGGCCGAGGCGCACCGTTGCATCGAGCGCCGGTTCGGCCAGGTCGAACAGCACCGCCACATCGTGATCGCTGGTCGGCCCTGGTGCCCCCGACGCTCGGGAGCCGAAGAGGTACGCCACGGCCACCCCGTGGGCCCCGAACACCCTGGCCAGCTCTGACGATTCCACCACGGTCATGGTGCCATCGCCTACCCGGTGTTGCGCAGCCCGGTGGCGATGCCGTTGACGGTGAGCATCAGGGCCCGGCGCAGCGCCGGCTCCGGCTCCTGGGTGGCCCGGGCCCGGGCCAATAGGGCGACCTGCACGTGGCTGAGGGGCCGCAGGTAGGTGTCGCGCACCTCCAGGGTACGCCGGAGCCGGGGATGATGCTCGAGCAACCGCTCCTGGCCCAAAACCTCCAGGACACCGGCCACCGTGCGCTCGTACTCGTCCACGATCACGTCGAAGAGGTGGCGATGCGCCGGGTCGACCAGGCGATCGACGTAGTGACGGGCGACGGTCAGATCGGTCTTGAACAGGACCATCTCAACGTTGGACAAGAACGAGCGAAAAAAGTTCCACGAGGCGTGCATGTCGCGCAGCTCGCCCAACCATCCCGCCTCTCGGGCCCGGGCCAAGCCGGTTCCGAGCCCGAACCAGCCGGGGACGATCTGGCGGGATTGCGTCCAGCCGAACACCCAGGGGATGGCCCGCAGGTCGGCGAGGCCCGCTCCCGCCGGCTCGTCGGTCCGCCGCGCCGGGCGCGAACCGATGTTCAACCCGGCGAGTTCCTCGACCGGCGTGGACGACAAGAAGTAGGCCACCAGATCGGGGTCGTCCACGAAGCGGCGGTAAGCGACGAGGGCGGACTCCGACACCGAGTCGAGGACGTCGTCCCAGTGGGCCAGGACCCCCTCGGACACACGAGACTCCCGATGCAGCAGCGACGCTTCCAGGAGGGCGGCGAGGGTGACCTCGAGGTTGTGGCGGGCGAGGGCAGGCACGCCGTACTTGTCGGAGATGACCTCGCCCTGCTCGGTGATCTTGACCGAGCCGTCCAAAGTGCCGAAGGGCTGGGCCAAGAGCGCCTCGCTGGTGGGGCCGCCGCCGCGGCCGACCGTCCCGCCCCGACCGTGGAACAGCCGGAGGTGGACGCCGTGGGCCGCAGCGGTGTCGCGCAGCGCCCGATGGGCCCGGTGGATCTCCCATTGGGCCGTGGTGATGCCACCGTCTTTGTTGGAGTCGGAGTAGCCGACCATGACCTCCTGGACCTCGCCTCGGAGCGCGACAAGCCGGCGGTAGTGAGGGTCGTCGAGCAGCTCGCTGACGATAGGCCCGGCTCGGCGCAGCTCCTGGATGGTCTCGAAGAGGGGCACGAAGCCGATGCGGGCCACCCCAGCATGGAGGTCGACCAGGCCCGCCTCCCGGGCCAGGATCACGGCGGCAAGAACATCATCGGCACCTTGGGTCATGGAGATGACGTAGCTCTCGGCCACCTCGTCGCCGTAGCGGTCGAGAGCGGTACGGATCATGGTGAACACCTGCGCCGGGGCACCGGCCACCGACTCCAGGGTGGCGGCGGAGGCGAGAAGAGGGCGCCGGCTGGCCAGCTCGGCCGACAACACCCGGGCCCGTTCGGCGGGTGAGAGCGTGGCGTAGGGAACCTCCAGAGCCTCAGCCCGATCGAACAGAGCAGCCACCGCCTCGTGGTGGCGACGAGCGTGCTCGCGGACGTCGAGGGCCACCAAGGCGAGGCCCGACACGGCGAGGGGGTGCAACAGGCGGTCGAGGGTTCCGGTCGCTACCAGGTCACCACGATGCTCGAGGAGCGAGCGGCGCATCACCTCCACGTCGTCGAGCAGCTCGTCGCTCGTGGTGTAGGAAACGTCGTCGGGACCGGCGACAGTGCCTGCTTCCAAGGACCGGGCTCTGGTCTCCTCCAGACGGTGGCGGACGTAGGAGCACATCAAGCGGTAGGGCTCTTCGATGTTGAGGCGGACGAACCGTAGGTAGACGCCGGGCATGCGGTTGCGGTAGCCGGCCAGGCGCTCGTCGAGCTCGGAGGAGACGGCGACGATGCGAGTGGACTGGCTGAGGGTGGCGATGAGCTCCTCGATCCCGGCCAGGGCGATGCCGATGGCGCGGTCTCGGTGGAGCTGGAAAACCTGCAGCGTCACCTCGGGTGTGACGTGGGGGTTGCCGTCGCGGTCTCCCCCCGCCCACGAGCCGAGGCGGATGGGACGCGCCCGGGGGGCGAGCACGACACCGAGGCGGGCGAGCTGAACGCTGAGGTCTTCGAGGAGGTCGGGGAGCACCTCCCGAATGATCTCGTCGACGTAGAAGACCACCGAAACCGCTTCGTCGAGCGGCTGGGGCCGCTCCCGGCGCAGCTCGTCGGTCTGCCACAACACGTCGATGACCTCGGCCAGGCGCTGGTCGATCCGGGACCGGTCCTCGGGCGAGGACCTCGGATCAGCGCGCTGGTCCAACAGCTCGGCCACCCGTCGCCGCTTGGTCAAGACCGACCGTCGGGCCGACTCCGTCGGGTGGGCGGTGAAGACGGGGCGCAGCTCGAGGCGGTCGACCAGCGCCTGGACCTCCTTCTGGGGCACGCCGGCAGCTTCGATGGCGTCGATGGTCGAGGCCAGGCGACTGCCTTCGGGACCGGAGCGCACGGCCAGCTCGTCGGCACGGTGGACTTGTTCGGCGATGTTGGCCAGGTTGAAGTAGGCGGAGAACGCCCGCACCAAGGAGGTGGCGGTGTCCACGTCGACCTCAGCCAGGCACTCGTCCATCTGGCGGTTGAGATCCCGGCGCTCGACATCCGGGCCCGTCTTGGTCAGGCGGCGCACCCGCTCGACCAGGTCGAACAGCGCCTGGCCCTCTTGGCGCTGGAGCGACTCGCCGAGCAGGCGACCCAGCAGTCGGATGTCGTCGCGCAGGAGGCGGTCGTCGGTCACGTCAGGTGCGCCAGGGATCAGGGGTCACGGCGTGAAGGTTAGGAGGCGGTGTCGGGCCGGAGCGAAGACGGGCTCAGGCGCTCTCGCGCTCGGTGGCGACGAGCTTGGCCCGAAGGTGGATCACGGACTTGGTGTGAATCTGGCAGACCCGGCTCTCGCTTACGCCGAGCACCTGGCCGATCTCGCTAAGGGTCAGGCCCTCGTAGTAGTAGAGGGTGAGGACCAGCTTCTCCCGCTCGGCCATCTGGTTGATGGCGTCGGCCAGGATCTGTCGCATCTCCTCGACCTCGTAGGTGGCCATCGGACCAGCGGACGGGTCGGCCACGGTGTCGCCGAGGGTCAAGGTCTCGCCTCGCTCGCCGCTCACCAGCAGGATCTCGTCGAGGGCCACCAGGCCGACGAAGGAGATCTGACCGAGAGCTTTTTGCAGCTGACCGTCGGACATGTCCAACTCATCCGCCAGCTCGGCGTCGCTCGGCGAACGGTGACGCTCCGACTCCAGCTTGGAATAGGCCTGCTCGATGGCCCGGGCCTTGAGTCTGACCGAGCGCGGCACCCAGTCGATGGAGCGAAGCTCGTCGAGAATGGCCCCTTTGATACGGGAGATGGCATAGGTCTCGAACTTGTAGCCCCGCTCCGGCTCGAACTTCTCGATGGCGTCGATGAGACCGAAGATGCCGTTGGAGACCAGATCGGCCTGTTCGATGTTGGGCGGCAGGCCGGCGGCCACTCGGCCGGCGACGTACTTCACCAGCGGCGAGTAGAGGACGATCAGCTGATCGCGCAGCTCGTTAGCGCCCGACTCCTTGTACTCGGCCCACAGTCGGGCAAGCTTGACTGGGTCGTCCTGGTTCACATCATTCTCTTTTCGGCGGTCGGGCCCGAGGGTGCGCCGCCTCGTGCACGGCACGCAGGCGTTCCTTGCTGACGTGAGTGTAGTGCTGGGTGGTGGCCAAGTCGGCGTGGCCGAGCAGCTCCTGGACGGCCCGGATGTCGGCTCCACCGTCGAGGAGGTGGGTGGCGAAGGTGTGACGCAGGGCGTGGGGGTGCGTCGGTGCTGGCGCTCGGCGGTCGAGGATGCGGCGAACATCCCGGGTTCCGAGCCGCTGGCCCCGACGATTGAGGAACACAGCGTCAGCCGGCGAGGTGGGGTTGGACAGGGCGTCGCGAGCCTCCCCAAGCCAGCCGCAAAGGGCCTCGACCGCCGGAGCGCTCATCGGCACCTGCCGCTGCTTGGCCCCCTTGCCCCACACGGTCACCGTGCTGCCGGCGAGGTCGAGGTCTCCAGGACGCAGGGCGCAGAGCTCGGCCACCCGCAGGCCGCTGCCGTACAACAGCTCGAGCACGGCGTCGTCGCGCCGGCGAACGGCGGGGTCGTCGCCCTCGGTGCTCGCAGGAGGGTCGTCGAGCAGGGAGTCGAGCTCGTCCTGGCGCAGCACCCGGGGCAGGCGAGCGTGGCCGGAGGGGGCCGAAAGCCCGGCTGCGGGGTCGACGGTGAGGCGCTCGGTCCGCACCAGCCAGTCGAAGTAGCGACGGAGAGCCGACGCCCGGCGGGCGATGGTGCGCCGGGCGTAGCGCCTCGTCTCTAGATAGGCCAGGTAGCGACGCAGAACCAGGCGGTCGACCGCGACGGGGCCTGGTGTGGCCGACCGGGACGTCCACTCGACAAAGGCGTTCAGATCCGAGCGGTAGGCCTTGACGGTGGCCGGGGCTACCGAGCCCAGGGACCGGGCGAAAGGCTCGATCTCCCAGGCGTCGGTGGCCGGCGGATTGGTCAACGCCTTCGATCAGCCCCCGCCGGTGATCCCGGAGATGGCGTTGCGGGTGGCATCGCTGCCGCCGCCGCAGTTCTCCAAGCCGTACGCCGCCGAGAGCTCTTGGTAGCGCCCGAAGCCGTCGTCGTTGCTGTTGAGGATGACGGTCGGGTCCTGGCGGACCGTGTCGACACCATCCGAACCGGCCTGGAGGATGTCGTCGATGCGCTCGACGTCGTCCTCGGGCGGCCGCAGCTCGCTGAGGCGCTCCACCTCCTCCTCGATGGTCGGCGCCACCGTGTCGGCCGCGAAGCTGGAAATCTCGTCCAGGGCCGGGATCTTGCCCGGCTCACTGAACGCACTCTGGGACGCCGA
The DNA here is from genome assembly GCA_038233555.1 of Acidimicrobiales bacterium. Classification (GTDB taxonomy): domain Bacteria; phylum Actinomycetota; class Acidimicrobiia; order Acidimicrobiales; family CADCSY01; genus JADDRA01. The sequence goes on along the minus strand of JBBSLT010000009.1, from coordinate 11,283 downwards.
CTCGATGCGGGCGCTAGTCGCTCCACAGATGGCGCTGCCCTGTTCGACGAACTCCGCCTTGGTAAGCCTCGGATCGTCCCCCCCACCACAGGCGCCCAGCGCTAGCGCCGTCGTCAACAGGAACGTCACCGTTCCACCCTTGTGCTTCCTCATAATTTTCTCCCCCCACTCGCCAGTTTCTGGAGGGAAGATAGCGCAGAAGGCGCTCGACGCCGGGGAGGGCGTTCATGACCCAGACCCGGTGCGCTCGAACCAGGCCCCCGAGCGGGTCAACCAGGCGTCGCGCTCAAGGCGCGACAGCTCGAGCGCCACCGCCGCCAGAGGCTTTCCCACCCGTAGCGCCACCGCTTCGATCGTTGCCGGCTCCCAGCCGAGGGCGTCGAGGACCGAGCTCGCCGATGCGCTGGGCGCTGGCCTCGGGTCGGGGCGGCCTCGGGCGGCGGCGGCACCGTCGAGGCCGAGCACGGCGAGAACGTCCCCGGCATCACGTACCGGAGCGCTACCGGCGGCCAAGAGGTCGTTGGTGCCTGTCGACGCTGGGCTGCGAACCGGGCCGGGAACGACCATCACCGGCCGGTCGCGCTCGAGAGCAGCGTCGACGGTGTGCATGGAACCACCCCGGGCGTGGCTCTCGACCACCACGACCACGTCGGCCAGGGCGGCGATGATGCGGTTTCGGGCCGGGAAGCGCCAAGCGGCCGGCCGGGTGGCGAGGGGGTACTCACACAGCACGCAACCGGTAGCCGCCACCTGCACCCACAGCTCGGCATTGCGCTGCGGATACACGACATCGAGGCCGGTGCCCACCACCGCCGCCGGTGGGGCCCCGCCATCGGCCTCGAGGGCACCTCGGTGCGCTTCGGCGTCGATGCCCTGAGCCAAGCCGGACACCACACATACCCCGGCGGCGGCAAGGTCGTGGCCTAGCTCCCGAGCGGTAGCGCGCCCGGCGTGAGTGCAACGCCTCGTTCCCACCACCGCCACGCGAGGCCGATGTAACGCCGCGAGAGACCCACGGGAGAAGATCACGGCCGGCGGCTCGTGGTCGTCACGCAGCGGTGCGGGGAAGCCGGGGTCGCCCCGCACCACCACCCCAACCCCGGTGCTGATGTGGGCCGCCCAGCGTCTGGCCACATCCACCGTGGCTGCCTCTCGGCGCCAGCGGGCGGACAGCTCAGGGTCGAGCCGGCGTGCCGCCAGCACCACCCGGGCGTCGAGGTGGATGCCCCCCTGTTCCACCCGCCGCCAAGCCTGGCGAGGCTCCCAGCGCCCGAGGAGGGCGCCGAGGCGAGCGGGGCCCATGCCCGACAAGCCGGCCAGGGCCACCACCCAGGCCGCCGCCGGGAGGTCGTCGGCTTCAGTGCGCTCACCCTCGCCCCCGTTCATGCCGCTGCTCCCAGGCGAGCGGGCTCGGCCCGGAGCTGGAGAGCGAGGCAGACATCCTCCTCGCCGAGCGTGCCTTCCCGACCGGCGAGGTCGGCCAGGGTGCGAGCCACCCGTCGCACCCGTTGCAGCCCCCGGGCGCTGAGCGAGCCCGAGCGCAGGCCACCCTCGAGCATGGCGGCGGCCCCGGCGCTGAGCCTTCCCTCCCGTTCCAGGCGACGGCCCGACAGCTCGGCATTGCAACTCACGCCCCGAGCGGCCGCCCGGCACCGGGCCACCACCACCCGCGCCGCCACCACCGCACTCGCCTCCCCCGGTACCCCGGCCAGGAGGTCGGCGGGATGGGCCCGAGTCACCTCGATGCGCAGGTCGAAGCGATCGAGCAGCGGGCCCGAGATCCGACGCCCGTAGCGGATGCGGGTGGCGTCGCTGCACCGACACGCACCAGGTGGGCCACCCTCGCCGCACGGGCAGGGGTTCATCGCTCCCACCAGGAGGAAGCGGGCCGGATAGGCGACAGCAGCCCGGGCCCGGCACACCCGCACGACACCCTCTTCGAGCGGTTGACGCAACGCGTCGAGCACCGACCGGGGAAACTCGGCCAGCTCGTCCAAGAACAGCACCCCTTGGGAGGCGAGGCTGATCTCGCCGGGGCGCATGTAGGCCGTACCGCCGCCCACCAACGCCACCGCCGACGACCCGTGGTGGGGCGCCCGCAGCGGAGGCCGAAGCACCAGGCCGGTGGGAGGCAGGGACAAGCCGGCGGCGGAATGGACCGTGGTCGCCTCCAGGGCCGCATCGGGGGCCAGATCGGGAAGGAGACCGGGAAGGCGCCGGGCCAACATGGTCTTGCCCGCCCCCGGTGGGCCCACCATGAGGAGATGGTGGCCGCCGGCGGCCGCCACCTCGAGCGCCAGGCGGGCCATCGAGTGGCCCCGCACGTCGGCCAGGTCGGGTTCATCGCACGCCAGGGGGGCGACATCGTCGGCCCGCGGCTCGGGCCAGGGGCTCTCGCCTTTTAGGGCGGCCATCAACTCGGCCAGGTTCCCGACCTCCCGCACATGATGGCGCCCGATCAACTTCGCCTCCGCAGCGCAGCCGGCAGGGACGACGACCGACGTGCCCGCCAGGGCCGCCACCAATGGCACCATGCCCGGCACCCGACGCACGGAGCCATCGAGGCCGAGCTCGCCGACGAACCCCGTGGCCGCCACGGCTTCGGCCGGTATGACGCCCTCGGCCACCAGGACACCGACGGCCACGGCCAGGTCGAGTCCGGCGCCGTTCTTGCGTACACCCGACGGGGCCAGGTTGACCGTGACCCGGCGCGACGGCCACGTCACACCACTCGAGCCCAGGGCGGCTCGGACCCGATCACGGGCCTCTCGGCACGCGGTGTCGGGCAGACCGACGATGGTGAAGGCGGGCAGCCCGGAGGCGACGTGCACCTCGACGGAGACCTGACAGCCCTCGACGCCGAGCACGGTGGCCGAAGCGATGATGGCGAGCACGGGGTGCTCCTCTCGAAGAATGGTGCATCGGGATGGAGAGGAAGACCGTGACGCCGGGCTCGAGCGGCGATGCACACCCTACCGAGGGCCTGAGACAGGAATGGCCGGGCGATACTGGGGGCCATGGGATTCAACCCCTTCCGCGCCCGTCGCCGGTCTTCGGCGGACTACCTCTACGTTGGCGCCGGGTTGCTCCTCACCCTGGCCCTCTTGCTCTGGGCGGCCGGTGTTGTCTGACTTCTGGGCCGACGACGCCGTCGAGGTCCGCCACGTGCACCCCTTCGAGGCGACCAAGACCTACCGCTGCCCCGGCTGCAACACGGTGATCGGCCCCGGCACCGGCCACGTCGTGGCCGTGCCCATAGAAGCCGCCGACCTCCGCCGCCACTGGCACCGCCCCTGCTGGACCATGCGCCACCGCCGCCGCTGAACCCCATCGCCATCGCAACCAGAGGTTGCTAAATCGCCATCGCAACCAGAGGTTGCTCGGCGAACCGATCGTGCTCCGGCCACCGGCAAAGCCGGCGACCGGAGCTCTGACCACCTTCTAGGCGAGCGAAGCTCGCCCAGCGAGCATTCTGCGCGGAGGGCGCCGGGCGTTGCCCGGTGCCCGGAGCACAACCAAGCTCGCCGAGCAACCTCTGGTTGCAAGGCGACCAATCAGAACGCGCTTTCTATGACCTCGACGTTGCCGTCGAGGACGGCGGCCACGTCGAACCGGACGTTGGCGGCATGCCCGCCCGTTTCGTGCAGCCAGGCTGCAGCCAAACGCCGGATGCGCCGCTGCTTGACGGGCGTCACTGCCTCGAACGGCGACCCGAAGGCCAGCGACGTGCGGGTCTTGACCTCGCAGAACACGATGGTGGCTCCGTAGCGCATCACGAGGTCGAGCTCGCCTTCCCGGCAACGCCAGTTTCGGGCCACTACCCGATAGCCCCGTGCCTCGTACCACGCGGCCGAGAGGTTTTCTCCGGCCGCTCCGAGCACCTGCCTCGCTCGGGTCATCGCTTTCCTCCGTCGTCTCAGATCGCCGGGTCGAAGCCTAGTGGACGGGAGCGCTTCTTCTTATCTTTCGTTATCCTTCACGTCTAGCGGGGCGCCGATCCGATGGGTCAGAGGAAGGCGGTCCGGGTGGGGGGCCACACCCGGTGGGTGGCGCGTCCCACCACGGTGTCCTGATCGATGGGGCCGAAGACCCGGCTGTCGGAGGAGTTGGTGCGGTTGTCGCCCAACACCCACAGCTCCCCCTCCTCCACCTCCTCGGGCCCGAACTCCGACGTGGTGGCCGAGTCGGGCAGGTAGGGCTCGACCAGGCGCCGGCCGTCGACGAAGACCTGGCCGTCTCGTCCTTCCACCGACTCGCCGGGCAGCGCCACCACCCGCTTGATGTACTCCTCGGTCGACGGGGTCCGCAGGCCCACGGCTTCGAGCAGGCCGTGCAGCCCTTGGAGCACCACCGAGGAGTCGTCCACCGTGTCGGGGCAACCGGCGCCGGGCGGACAATCGAAGACCACGATGTCGCCCCGGTTGGGATCGTGCAGCTCGTAGGCCAGCTTCGAGACCACCACCCGGTCGTCCACCAGGAGCTGAGGCGACATCGATGCCGAAGGAATGGAGAAGGCTTGAGCCACGAAGGCCCGCAGGACCAAGGCGATGACGGCGGCGATGACGATCAGCAGCACCGATTCGATCAGGAGCGAGCGGGAACGCCCTGCCGTCCTGGACCGACGTACGCTCGTCAACGGGCGGTCCGCTTCTCCTTGATCTTGGCCGCCTTCCCCCGCAGGTCGCGGAGGTAGTAGAGCTTGGCTCGTCGCACGTCGCCCTGGCTCAGTCGCTCGATGGAGGCGAGGATGGGCGAGTGGACCGGGAAGGTCCGTTCCACCCCGACGCCGAAGCTCACCTTGCGCACCGTGAACGATTCTCGCACTCCCGAACCTTGACGGCGCACCACTGCACCCTGGAAGGCCTGGACGCGCTCCCTGGTGCCTTCGACCACACGCACGTTCACCTTGACCGTGTCGCCGGGAGCGAATTCGGGGATGTCGTCGCGCAGGCTGGCACGGTCGACCAGGTCAGTTGGGTTCATGGCGCGTTCGACTCCTGGGGATGCGACCGGGGACGCTCATCCTAGAGGCCGAAGCCGAAGGATTCCAAGAGCGCCCGCTCTTCGGCGCTCAACCCACCTCGCACCGCCACGAGATCGGGACGCAGACGTTGGGTTCGGGCCAGCGCCGCCGCCCGCCGCCAGGCCGCCACCTGGGCATGATCGCCGCTGCGCAGGACCTCAGGGACGTCCCAGCCCCGGAACCGAGCCGGCCTGGTGTACTGCGGATATTCGAGCAGGCCGTCGCCGAAGCTCTCCTCGTCGGCTGAGGAGACATTGCCCATCACCCCCGGAACCAGCCGCCCCACTGCCTCGACCACCACCATGGCCGCCACCTCTCCCCCAGCCAGCACGTAGTCGCCCACCGAGAGCTCGTCATCGACCAGATGGTCGGCCACCCGCTCGTCGACGCCCTCGTAGCGCCCACAGAGCAGGGAGAACCCCGGCAGTGCGGCCAGCTCCCGGGCCAGCGGCTGGTCGAGACGCCGACCACCGGGACCGAGCAGGTAAAGCGGTCGGGGGGCGTCGGCCGCCTCCACCACCTTGAAGATCGGCCCGGGCGAAAGCACCATTCCCGCCCCGCCACCAAAGGGCGCGTCGTCGACCGAGCGGTGGACATCGGTGGCGCCGGCGCGCAGGTTGTGGGTGCGGATCTCGAGCAGTCCTCGCTCGCTGGCCCGGCCGAGCAGGCTGGAGGCGGCGAAGGTGGCGATCAGCTCGGGGAAGATGGTGAAGACGTCGATACGCACGTCAGAGCCCCATGGCCTGCGGCCGCCACGATGGATGAGAATTGGCCACTGGTGCCGCCCCGGCGCTTTGTGGGCAGCAATGTACCGTAGGGGTACAAAACTGACCAGAAAGCTGGCCCAGCGCCAGGCGACCGAGCAACCCCAGGCCCGGATCGGCGACGGGTTGCCCGTCGACCTCCAGGCCGATCCGCCCGCCCAGCGCTATCCGCAGCCCCGTCGTCACGTGACGCTCTCAGTCGAGCACGTCGAACAGGCCGGCGGGGAGGTCGACCACCAGACGACCAGGGGCCCGATCGACCACGAAGCGCAGCGGCACCAGAGCGCCGCCGGCCAGGACGAGGAGGTCACTCGCCGGATTGGCCTCCACCGCCACCACCGGCCCGTGCTCGACGCCGTCGACGCCCACCATCTCGCTACCGATCAACTCGTGCACCCAGAAGGCGTCGGGATCCTCCAGCGCCGGCGCCAGCAGGGTCGTGCCCCGCAGGGCCTCGGCTGCGTTGCGATCGTCCACGCCCGCGAAGCGCACCAGGAATCCCGCCTGGTAGGGCTGGGAGGCCACCACCTCCAGCGTGGCGCTCGCCGTGTGCAGGACGGTTCCCGGTGTCAAGCGCTCGATGCGATCGGTCACGAGCTTGACCGCCACCTCGCCGGTGAGCCCATGGGCCCGGACGATCCGGCCGATCTCGAGGAGCTGCGGCGGGCCCTGGCCGGTCACCCGGGCAAGTCCTTCAGTCGACGAAGTCGACGTCGACGGCCATGCCTTCGTCGGCGGCCGCAGCCCGGACCACGGTACGGATGGCGTTGGCCAGGCGACCGCGGCGGCCGATCACCCGACCCATGTCCCCGGGGCCAACGCTCACCGCCATCTTGATCCCCCGCCGGTCGTCGAAGATCTCGATCTCCACCGCGTCGGGATCGTCTACCAACGCCTTGACCAGGTACTCGAGCACATCGACGGCCACCTCACCCGGTTCCTGGCTGGCGCCATCCTCGCCGAGGCCATCGTCGACCTCGTCGTGGGCGTCGCCGACCGGCGCCTCGCTCACGACGGGGCCGGCGCCTTGAACTCGTCCCAGACTCCCGACTCCTTCAGAATCCGTTGCACCCGGTCGGTGGGCTGGGCTCCCTTGCGCAGCCAATCCAGGACCCGCTCGTTGTTGATGCGTACCACCGACGGCTCGGCGCGGGGCTCATACGTGCCCACGATCTCGATGAACCGGCCGTCGCGAGGGGAACGGCTATCGGCCGCCACCATCCGGTACGTCGGCTGCTTCTTCTTGCCCATCCGCACAAGGCGGAGCTTCACGGCCACGATTCTCTCTCCGTTCTCTGCCGCCCGCAGGCGGCGACTCGTTGACGGCGGGTCGATGGACCCGTCGCGCTACTTCAGGTTCAACTCGGCGAGGTCTGGCAACGCCGGCGCCCGGCGGCGCTTGCCCTTGCCACCCTTTGCTGCACCCCCGAAGCGCTTCATCATCTTGGCCATCTCCTTGAACTGCTTGAGCAGCAGGTTGACCTCGCTGGTCGACGTCCCGCTGCCGGTGGCGATCCGGGACCGGCGTGACCCGTTGACCAGATCAGGCTTCGCCCGCTCCTCGGGGGTCATCGACCGGATGATCGCTTCGATCCGGCCGATCTCGTTCTCGCCGATGTCGGCGTTCTTCAACTCCTTCGGAATCCCCGGCATCATACCGATGATGTTCTGCAGCGGCCCCATCTTGCGAATCTGCTGCATCTGCTCGAGGAAGTCGTCGAGGGTGAACTGACCTTCGAGGAGGGCGGTCTCGGCCTTGGCCGCCACGTCCTTGTCGTACTCCCGCTCGACCGTCTCGATCAGGGTGAGCACATCACCCATGCCGAGGATGCGGTCGGCCATGCGGTTGGGGTGGAACTGCTCGAAGTCGGCCACCCGCTCGCCGACCGAGGCGAAGGCGATGGGCCGGCCGATGACCTCCTTGACCGACAGGGCGGCGCCGCCCCGGGCGTCGCCGTCGAGCTTGGAGAGGATCACGCCGTCGATCTCCAGGGTGGCGTGGAAGGCCTCGGCCGTGGCCACCGCGTCCTGGCCGGTCATGGCGTCGATGACCAGGAAGGTGTAGTGGGGTTGGACCGCCGCCGAGATCTGCCGGACCTCCTCCATCATCTCGGCGTCGATCGACAAGCGCCCGGCGGTGTCGACGATGCAGACGTCGCGGCCTTTGTCTCGCGCCTCCTCGACGCCGGCGCACGCCACGGCCACCGGGTCGCTGGCCTGGCTGAACACCGGGACGGTGATCTGGCCCCCAAGCACGCGAAGCTGCTCCACGGCAGCGGGACGCTGGAGGTCGGCCCCGACCATGATGGGGTTACGGCCCTGTTGCTTGAACCAGCGGGCCAGCTTGGCCGCGGCGGTGGTCTTGCCCGAACCCTGGAGGCCGGCCAGCAGCACCACCGTGGGCGGCTTGGGGGCAAAGGTGATCTTGAGGGTCTCGCCCCCGAGGGTTTCGATGAGTTCGGTGTGGACGATCTTGATGACCAGCTGGGCCGGGGTGAGGCTCTTGTGCAGGTCGGCGTCGAGGCAGCGGGCCTTGATGCGGGCCAGCAGGTCCTTGACCACCTTGAAGTTGACGTCGGCCTCGAGCAGGGCCAGACGGATCTCTCGGAGGACCTCGTCGATCTCTGGCTCGCCCAGGCGCCCCCGGCCCCGGAGGCGGCTGAAGATGCCCTCGAAGCGGTCGGTCAGCGAGTCAAACATGAGCTTTGCCAGACTACCGTCACGAAGGGCGGCCTCGTTCCTCCTCGTCGGGGCGATTGGCGCTCGGACCCCACTGCTGATCGCCCCGGCGCCGGAGTTCGAGACCACCTGGCGCCAGCAGCGACGCCGGGCCCACCGCCACCGGCCCGAAGCGCCGCCGGATGTCGTCGACGGCCCGGGCCACGGCTTCGTCGCCGCCAATGGAGCTGTCCAGCGTCGGTTGGAAGGCGGTGCGCGCCACCAGACCGGACACGCTCACCCCGAGCAGGCGGACCCCGGGCGAGTGATCCACGGCGCCGAGCAGCTCCTGGGCCACCCGGGCCAACGCCGGCCCGGAGTCGAGGGGATCGGGGACACGCCGCGACCGGGTGACGGTGCGGAAGTCGCCGAAGCGGACCTTGAGGACCACGGTCCGCCCGGCCTTGCCCACCTCCCGCAGCCGGGTGGCCACCGCATCGGACAGGCGCACCACCTCCCGGCGCAGTGCCTCCTGATCGTGCAGGTCACAACGGTAGGTCTCCTCGTGGCCCACCGACTTGGCGACCCTGGCGGTCTCGACCGGCCGTTCGTCGCGGGCCCAGGCCAGGGCGTGGAGATGGCGCCCCAGCGACGAGCCGAGGGCGCTGACCAGGCTCTCGACCGGAACCTCGGCCAGGTCGCCGACGGTGGCCACCCCGAGGCGTTCGAGGCGGCGGCGGGTGGCGGGGCCGACACCCCCGAGGGCTCCGACCGGGAGAGGGTGGAGGAAGGCCAACTCGGAGCCGGCCTCGATCACCTTCACCCCGAGGCCCGGCTGCGTCACCGGAAGCGAGGCTTGGGGCTTGGCCGCCTTGGAGCCCAGCTTGGCCACCAGCTTGGTGGTCGCCACCCCCACCGACGCAGCCAGGCCCAGATCGTCCAGGATGCGGCGGCGGATGGCCCAGGCGATCTCGGTGGCGCTGCCGAAGAGGCGACGAGCCCCGGCCACGTCGAGGAAGGCTTCGTCCAGCGAGATGGCCTCCACCAGGGGGGTGAAGCTGTGCAGCACGTCGTGGAGCGCTCGGCTGTAGCTCTGGTAGAGGTCGTAGCGACCGGGGAGGAAGACCGCCGACGGGCACAGCCGGCGAGCCCTCGCAGACGGCATGGCCGAGTGGATGCCGTAGGCCCGAGCTTCGTAGGAGCACGAGGCCACCACCCCTCGGTTGCCCGATCCGCCCACGATGACGGGCCGGCCGGCAAGGGATGGCTCGTGCTTCACCTCGACGGCGGCGTAGAAGGCGTCCATGTCCACATGGAGGATGGACAGGTCGGAGCCCACCGAAGAAGTCTGCCAGCCGGTTTCGGCCACCGGAACGGCGTGCACTCAGGGGACGACGGTGAGGGGGAAGGCCAGGGTGACGCGGTAGTCGGGCCTACAACCCTCGAGGCTGACGGTGACCCGATAGAAGCCGGGCTCGGTATAGACGTGCTCGAAGGTGCGTCGCAGCTCGTCGGCGCCTTCCCCCCGTGAGGTACAACCGATGGAGCAAACCGCCCGAGGCTCCCCGTCTCCGAAAGCCACGAAGGGTGAGGCGCAGTCGTTCCTGATGTCGGAGTCGGGGTCGGTCGCGACAAGCTCGAAGACCGCCTCCTCGCCCACCGCCGGCCTGCCGTCGAGGCAAAGCTTGACGCCCGGGACCTGGTCGCCGGGAGCGTTCTCGGCCCCGACGCCGGTGTCGACGCACCGCCTGGTGTCCTTGGGTGCCGGTACCGGTGGCGCCGGGTCTGAGGGCTCGGCCAGATGGTCGTCGGTTACGGCAATCACCGTGGGCAGGTCCCACGGAGACCCCTCGGCCGTCTCGTAGGCGTAGGCAGGCACCAACCAGGCCCGATCGGTGCCCGGAGCCGGGACGAACTGCAGCGTCCGGTGCACGCCGGTGACCTCGACCACGAGCGCCTCGCGGCCCCCGTCGAGCGGGATGGGCTGCACCCGGGAGAGGCGTTCGAGCCCTGCGTGGGCGTCGAGGAGGGGGAAGGCAGCACCCGGATTGGGCACGGCCAGATAGCCGGACGCTTGCTCCACCTGGCCGCCCGGGCCGACCAGCACCGAGGTGGACATGCCGAGGGTGGCCAGCCCGTCGACCTCGGGCTCGAACCACACCCACTGTGACCGATGGGCCCGATCGATGCGCATGGCCGCCTGCTCTACGCCGACGCCGGCGGCGACAGCCACCTCCACCGCAACAGCTTCGGCCTCCTTCTCTCCGATCGGAGCGGGCACCGGGACGACAGGCATCGGGGACGGAGGCGGACTGGACATGTTTGGCGGTGCGGCGGTGGTATAGGACCACGGCAGGCCGGGCTGTCGTTGCACTCTGAGACGCCGGTGTCCGTCGACCATCTCCCAGCCTTCGTCCGACTCATCCACGGCACTGACTACACCCAGAGCCGACGCCAAGGCGGCCAGGCGATCAGGGTCCACCTCGCGACCGACCGACCAGGCCCGCCCCTCTCCACCCAAGGCGTCGAGCGGGGCCGTGACCTCGAAGACCAACGGCCCCACGTAGTCCACCGCACCGTCGGGTTCAGCTCCCACCGACCGGCCGTCGGCCAGCACGGGCAGGGCCGCCGGCGACGAGCCCGACAGGTCAGATCGATCCTGGTCATCGCTTCGTCCGGGCTGGTCACTCCCCTCGGCCACCACCAGCCCGACGACCACCGCCAGACCCACCGCAGCACCGGCCAAGGCACCGACGCTCGCCTTCCCCATCCTCATGCTGCTTGGACGCCCACCAGCACCGGATGGTTCCCGGGAACGACCGAGGATCGGCGGCCGGC
>JBBSLT010000008.1:0-36780 GCA_038233555.1 Acidimicrobiales bacterium | reverse complement strand
CGCCAACACGGGCGGCAACTTCGCCCTGGGTAACGCCTCGGACAACGAGGTCCGCAACCGCCAGCGCGCCGACGCCGACAACGGTGGAGACGACACGGTTGTGAGCAACATCGCAGTGACCTGCAACTGCTCCGACGGCAGCGCCACCATCGAGACCGGTGACGCACATGCCGTAGGCGTGGACGCGGGTGACGGCAGCACCAACATCGGTCAGTTGGCTTCGGCCGACGTCGAGGGCGACGGCTTCGGCTTCGTCATCGCCGACCAGAGTGCTGACGTCGAAAACGAGGGCTTCGCAATCGCCAACTCTGGCGTGAACGCAGCCGTCGGCAATGCCTCGGACAACCGCGCCGGCAACCGCCAGCGCGCCGACGCCGAGGGGGGCGACGGTGACACCATCGTCACCAACATCGCCCACACCAGCAACAACTCCGACGGCACGGCCACCATCGACACCGGTGACGCCACTGCCATCGGCGTGGACGCCGACACCAACATCGGTCAGTTGGCTTCGGCCGACGTCGAGGGCGACGGCTTCGGCTTCGTCATCGCCGACCAGGACGCCGACGTCGACAACGAGGGCACCGCTTTCGCCAACTCTGGCGTGAACGCGGCCGTCGGCAATGCCTCGGACAACGATGCACGCAACCGCCAACGCGCCACCGCCGACGGCGGCGGCGACGACACGGTCGTGACCAACATCGCCAAGACCAGCAACAACTCCGACGGCACCGCCAGCATCACCACCGATTGCGCATGCGCCATCGGTGTGAGCGCTGACACCAACATCGCGCAGGTCGCCAACGCGGATCTCGCCGGGAATGGCTTCGCCATCTCCGACCAGGACGCCGACGTCGACAACGAGGGCTTCGCTATCGCCAACTCTGGCGTGAACGCAGCCGTCGGCAATGCCTCGGACAACGATGCACGCAACCGTCAACGCGCCACCGCCGACGGCGGCGGCGACGACACGGTCGTGACCAACGTCTCCGAGGTCTGCAACTGCTCCGACGGCACGGCCATCATCGACACCGGTGATGCCACAGCCTTCGGCGTGGTCGCCGACACCAACATCGTCCAGTCGGCCTCGGCCGACATCGACGGTAGTGACGGCGGTAATGGTGCCAGCGTGGATGACGACGGGGGCGACCGCATCTGCGGTGGCAAGTGCCCCGCCGGCGCCGCTCAGCACGGCAACGGTAACGGCAACGGCTTCGGCTTCGTGCTTTCCGAGCAGGATGCTGACGTCAACAACAGCGGCGCAGGTATCGCCAACTCTGGCCTGAACCTCGCCGTCGGCAACGCCTCGGACAACGCGGCAGGGAACCGCCAGCGCGCCACCGCCAACAACGGCGGCGACGACACGGTGGTCACCAACATCGCCGAAACCAGCAATGGCTCCGACGGCACTGCCGAGATCACCACTGGTGACGCGGCTGCGGTCGGTGTGCTCTCTAATGGCAGCGCCGATATCGACCAGACGGTCGATGCTGACATCGACGGCTTTGGCTTCGTGCTCTCCGAGCAGGACGCCGACGTCGACAACGAGGGCTTTGCGATCGCCAACTCCGGCGTGAACGCAGCCGTTGGCAATGCCTCGGACAACGACGCCCGCAACCGTCAACGCGCCACCGCCAACGGCGGCGACGACGACACGGTCGTGACCAACGTCTCTGAGGTCTGCAACTGCTCCGACGGCACGGCCATCATCGACACCGGTGATGCCACAGCCTTCGGCGTGGTCGCCGACACCCACATCGACCAGTCGGTCGACGCGGAAATCGGTGACGGTGACGACGGCTTCGGCTTCGTGCTCTCCGAGCAGGATGCCGATGTCGACAACGACGGTGAGGCTCTCGCCAACTCTGGCCTGAACTTCGCCCTCGGCAATGCCTCGGACAACGACGCGGACAACGACCAGGACGCCGACGCCAGCGATGGCGGCGACGACACGGTCGTGACCAACGTCTCCGAGATCAGCAATGGCTCCGACGGCACGGCCGACATCACCACCGGTGATGCAGCTGTGGTCGGCGTGCTTTCCGATGGCAGCACCCATATCGGCCAGTCGGTCGACGCTGACATCGACGGCTTCGGCTTCGTGCTCTCCGAGCAGGACGCCGATGTCGACAACGACGGTGAAGCGGTGGCCAACTCTGGCCTAAACCTCGCCGTCGGCAACGCCTCGGACAACGACGCTGACAACGACCAGGACGCCGACGCCGAAGATGGCGACGATGACACGGTCGTCAGCAACATCGCCGAGACCGCCAACGACTCCGACGGCACGGCGAACATCGACACCGGTGACGCCACCGCCTTCGGCGTGGTCGCCGACACCCACATCGACCAGTCGGTCGACGCCGGGATCGACGGCGACGACAGCTTCGGCTTCGTGCTCTCCGAGCAGGATGCCGATGTCGACAACGACGGTGACGCTCTCGCCAACTCCGGCGTGAACTTCGCCCTCGGCAACGCCTCGGACAACGACGTTGACAACGACCAGGACGCCGACGCCGAGGATGGCGACGACGACACGGTTGTGACCAACGTGGCCGAGACGAGCAACCACTCCGACGGCACGGCCGACATCACCACTGGTGACGCGGCTGCGGTCGGTGTGCTCGCCGAAACCGGTATCGACCAGCAGGTCGACGCTGAACTCGACGGCGACGACAGCTTCGGCTTCGTGCTCTCCGAGCAGGATGCCGATGTCGACAACGACGGTGACGCTCTCGCCAACTCCGGCGTGAACTTCGCCCTCGGCAATGCTTCGGACAACGATGCTGACAACGACCAGGACGCCGACGTCGACGACGCCGACGACGACTCGATCGCCAGCAACATCTCCGACACCAGCAACATCTCCAACGGCACGGCACTCATCGACACCGGTGACGCCACTGCTTACGGTGTTGTGGCTGAGACGGCCATCGACCAGCTGGTCGAGGCCGACGGCTTCGGTTTCGTGCTCATCGAGCAGGACGCCGACGTCGAGAACGACGGTGACGCGCTGGCCAACTCCGGCCTCAACGTCGCCGTGGGCAACGACTCGGGCAACGATGCTGACAACGACCAGGACGCCATCGGTGGCCTGGCCCTCAACATCGCCAAGGTCTTCAACGAGTCGGACGGCCTGGCCTCGATCATCACCGGGAACGTGCTTGCTGCTGGAGTCATCAGTGGCGACATCGATGACATCGAGCTTCCCGAGATCCCCGAAGTCCCTGACCTCTGTGAGGACAAGGACAAGGAGGAGCCCGGTAACGGCGGCCCCGGTAACGGCGGCCCCGGTAACGGCGGCCCCGGCAACGGCGGCCCCGGTAACGGCGGCCCCGGTAACGGCGGCCCCGGTAACGGCGGCCCCGGTAACGGCGGCCCCGGTAACGGCGGCCCCGGTAACGGTCCGGACGACAACGGTGAGCCCAACCGCCCGCCGGTCGTCGAAGTGGTCGATCCTCCTGTCGATGACAAGGTCATCGATGGTGTGTTCGGCAACGTGCCTGCCACTCAGCTGGCATTCACCGGCGTCTCGGTTGCGGTCCAAATCCTCTTTGGGCTGCTGCTGCTCGCCATCGGCTTCTTCCTTCGCCGGAAGGGCCAGACGGCGTAGTTCTACGCCAGCGTGAGGGAAGGGGGCGGCTTCGGCCGCCCCCTTCCTCGTTTTGGGGCTGAGCCGTTGGGCTAGAGTTGCTCAATGGCTGAAAACTCTGTTGAACCCTCCGTGCCCTCAGGCAAGCGAGGGGGCTCCCGCAAGGCGGCGACCTTCGACCAGGAACGAGTCGTCCGTCGCTATCTGAGCGCAGTGGAGAGTGCCAGGCCGGGGCGGGGCACCAAGCGCACCGCCGACGCCATCGCCAACCGGATCACCAAGGTCGATGAGCTGCTGGTGTCGGCCGATCCTTTGACCCGAGTTCATCTCACCCAGGAGCGCATCGAGCTGCACGCTGAGTACGTGCGGGTCACCAACGGCGGCTCCGGTGACCAGTCGCAGTTCGAGCGAGACTTCGTGCGGGTGGCTCGCAGCTACGGGGACCGAAGCGGCATCACCTACGCCGCTTGGCGCCAGGTTGGTGTCGATGCCACCGTGCTCGAGCGGGCGGGGATCCACAAGGCCGAGAAGAAGCCGCCCCCGGCCGCCGTGCGAGCAGCCCAGGAGGCCGCTGAGGCCCAAGCGCCCAAGGCCTCCACTTCTGAGCCGGTACCGGCCGAGGAAGCCAAGGGCCCCGAGGAAGCCAAGGGCCCCGAGGCAGCCAGCGAGCCCAAGGAGCCCAAGGCTCGGACAGCCGACGCTCAGGCTGCAGCACCGACGCAGGCCGATGCCAGCGCACCGGTCACCACTGCCGAGGAGCGCACTGAGGCGGTCAGCATGGACGAGCTAGCAGCCCTTCTGGCTGGTGCCTCGGTCGGGGCCTCCCCGGTCAACTCCGCCAGCCAGCCGAGGCTGGGCGACGATCTGGGCTCGGCCGGGAACGACGCTCCGCCGCCGCCTCGGCGTACGCCTCGTGCCGGCCCCGGCGAGGGGAACGGGAAGGCGTAGCCTCGCTACGGTGGGGTCGGAGGGAGACCGAGCGCATGATCTCCTACGCTGGAGTGAGTCGCTGGCCGGGATTGCTCGCACCGGGCTTGCCTTCACCACCAGCCTCTACGAGCGGGAACGCTTCGAGGAGGTGCTGAAGGTGGCTGCCGAGATGCGCCTCGTCGCCGCCGGGTCGGGCCTGGCTACCGCCGTGTTGGTGGAGGAGTGGCTGGCCACCGTGGGCGAAGGCGTCGCCGGTTACGTGACCCCCAAGACGGCGGTCGGGGCGGTGGTGGGCAACGAGGCCGGCGAGATCCTCCTCGTGCAGCGGGCCGACTCGGGGGTCTGGCTCTACCCGACCGGCTGGGCCGACGTGGGCTACTCGCCGGCGGAGGTGGCGGTCAAGGAGGTACGCGAGGAGACCGGCATTTGTTGTGAGCCTCAGCGGCTCATCGCCGTGCTCGACGGTCTCCGTCTCGGCTTCTCTCGTATCCCATTGTACTCCCTGGTCTTTCACTGCCGGATGACGGGGGGAGAGCTAGCCCCTCATCCCCTGGAATGCGCCGACGTAGGCTGGTTCGGCGAGGATGCCCTCCCCTCACCCATGGCCGGTTCCGCCCGCTGGGCCCCGGCTGCCTTCGCCGCCATCCGGGGCGAGCCTCTCGAGGTCGTCTTCGATGCCCCCCGCTGAGTTCGGCCTCACTCGTTCGCTTCGCTCTCTCCGTTCGGGCGAGCCGATGGTGCTCCGCCACCGGGCAAAGCCCGGCGACCGGAGCGCTGAACACTTCTTTGGGCTCTGGCTCAGGTCTCCAGTTGCTTCAATAGGGCGGTGATGATTGACACCTTGCCGTTGGTGGTCTCCCACTCCACCCCGATGGCGGCGTGGTCGACCAGGCCGGCAGCGTCGGGTGGTATTCCCAGTGCTGTGTTGGCTGCCGTCGCCAGAGGGGCGGGCTCCACCTCCTCGCCGTAAGCGCTGAACGCCTCCAAGCCGTCCCACAGCTTCTCCGGTGGCGCCGGCGCCACGTCGCCCACGGCGAGCGCCAGGGCTACGGCCGGGAGGAGCTCGTAGGTCGACACTCCCGGAGGAGGGGTGAAGCCGGCCACCGGGTGCAGACGCCATTCCAGGGTGAGCCCCTCGGGGCCGTCGTCTCGCAGCCACACCTGGGATCCGTTGACGTAGGAGTCGACCGGTTCCCCGAAGCGACGGTCGAGGGTGACCACCAGCTCCGGTCGGATGCGCCACACACAGGTGGAGACAAGGGTGGGCACGAATCGGATGGTAGACGGGCCTGCCACCGTCGGCTCTTTTGCGGGTGCGAGGATGATCCCGTGCGCCGCTACCCGTCGCCGCTCCTCGTCACCCTGGTGGTGCTGGCCGCCTGTAGCACCGGCGCTGAGCGGACCTCGCCGCCCATGACCACTCCGGCGTCGCCTGCGTCCGCGCCCACGAAGGCCACCACCACGAGCTCGACCGTGCCGTCGCCACTACCGCTGGCCGGTCCTCAGGCGGCCAGCGCCACCTGTCCCGCCGTGCCCGCCCAGGCCGCCCCCGACCCCGATCGGCCCACCTACACCATGTCGGTGCGCCTCGATCTGGACGACAACGCCGTGGAGGGTCGCTTGACCGTGCGCTTCCGCCCCGACGTGGCCACCGACCGCTTGGTGTTTCGGCTCTGGCCCAACGGACCCCGCCCCCGCGCCGCCGGCGCCCTCCTGGAGGCGGGACCGGTGTTCCTCGGGAGCCCGGTCCCCGTCCCCACCGAGGCGCCCGACCCCACCACCCTGGTCGTGCCCCTCGAGGTGCCCCTAGCCGCCGGGGACGTGATCGAGGCCACCGTTCCCTGGCGCCTGACCCTGCCCGGGGCGTCCAACGACCGACTGGCGCGCCACGGCGATGCCGTGCGCCTGGGGTCGTTCTTTCCGATCCTGGCGTGGGAGCCGGGTGTGGGCTGGGCCACCGATCCTCCCACCTCGGCCTTCGCCGAGGCCACCACCACGCCCGTGGCCGACTTCTCCTACTCCGTGGCCGTGCCTGACGGGCTTACGGTGCTGGCCTCGGGCGTACGCGACGGAGCCCGCTGGCGGGCGCCGGCGGCGCGCGACGTCGCCATCTCCATCGGTCGCTTTCGCACCGCTGAGGCGCTGACCTCGACCACCCCGCCAGTGGCCGTCACCGTCGGTGTGCACGAGGGCATCGACGACGATCCCCAGACCTACCTAGACCGGGTGGTGGCGGCCTTCGAAGACTTCTCCGGCCGCTTCGGGCCGCTTCCGTACCGCAGTTACACCCTGGCCCTGACCCCGGGGTTGTCGGGTGGCATCGAGTACCCGGGCCACGTCATGCAGGGACCGGGGACGCTCGGGCGCACCCTTTCCCACGAGGTGGGCCACATGTGGTTCTACGCCCTGGTCGGCAACAACCAGGGAGCGGACCCCTGGCTCGACGAGGGACTCGCCACCTGGGCCGAGGTTCGCTTCGAGGACACGCTCGACGACGTCGTTGCCCGCTCCATCCCGGCCGCCGGTCGGAACCACGTGGGTGAGCCCATGACGTTCTGGGAGAACAACCAGAGCGCCTACTTCCGTAGCGTGTACACACAGGGGGCGCAGGTCCTCGCGGCCCTCGGTGATCCCGACCGAGTCGACTGTGCTCTGCGTCTCTACGCCGCCACCCAGGCCTTTGCCATCGCCCGGCCCGACGACCTCTTCGCCGCCCTCCGCCAAATCTTCCCCGACGCCGACGCCACCCTGGCGGCCTTCGGGGCTACCTAGTGTCCCGTAAGGCTAATCAGGTCACTATTTCAACGGGTCTGAACGCCGCTCGCGGCGTCCTCGGCCTCACCGCAGGCTCACGGCTGCGCCTGCGGCCTGCGTCCTTGCGAGCGACGCCCAGCCACCGCCGAAATAGGCAACGCATCAACCTTACGGGACACTAGGCGCCGGCCTCCACCACGCCGCAGGCGGCGCGGGCGCCGGCGTCGCCGGTGCTGTTGGTCATATCGTCGGGCCCGGCCGCCTCCGCCTCTGTTGAGGTGTAGCGGTCGGGGATGTTGGCGAAGTTGTCGGGCCCGGCGTGGATCATGACGGCGGCGCCATCGTCGGACGCGAGCTCGTCCACGGTGAAGGTGTCGAGGGTGGTGCTCAGCGAGGCGGTGCCGTCCTCCGCCACGAAGAGGCTGGGCATGTCGCCGTCGTGCTCGCCGTGGGTGCCGCCCTCGCCCACGTAGTGGCCGGTGGCGGTGGTGAAGGGACCGTCGGGAGCATCGGGGTTGCAGACGCCGACGTCGTGGACGTGGAAGCCGTGGAAGCCGGGCTCGAGGCCCTCGACCTCGGCCTCGACGCGGGTGCCACCGTCTTTGGGGACCAGGGTGACGGTGCCCACGTCGGCGCCTTCGGCATCGACCATGGCCACCTGGATCGTTCCTTCGACGGCCTCGTCGTCGCCCACCTCCCCTCCCGCCTCGACTGCGGGCGGGGACGCATCCTCGTCGGCTTCGTCGGCGTCGTTGCCGCAGGCGCCGAGCACCAGGCTGGCGGAGGTGATCAGGACGAAGGGAAAGAGTCGAAAGCGGCGCATGGCCGGACACTACCCCGGGGAATCACCCGCCCGGGCGCTCGCGTAGGAAGCGTTCGACCTCGTCGGCCAGCGACGCTGAGGTCGCCCCCTCGTCGTTGTCGAAGCGCTCTTCCAAGCGTTCGACGTAGTCGGCCATCTCCTCGTCGTCGGCCACCACCTCGCTCACCTGGCGCTCGTAGGCGGCGGCGGCGATCTCCAGGTCGGTGGCGACGATGGGGACGCCCAACACCTCGGCGCTACGCTCCACCAGGGCCAGGGCCGCCTTCGGGGAAGGAGCTCCGGGGACGTAGGCGGGCACCGCCGCCCACAGCGAGGCGGAGGTCAGGCCGGCGCTGGCGCAGGCGTCGTGGAGCACGCCGACGATACCGGTGGGCCCTTCGTAGGTCGAACGGGTCAGGGCGAGACGCTCGATGACCGTCTCGTCGCTAGCGGTACCGGCCATCGGGGTGGGCCGGCTGTGCGGGATCTCAGCCAGCAGGGCGCCGAGGGTGAGCACCAGGCGCGCCCCGATGGCATCGGCCACGCCCACGACCTGGGCGCAGAAGCTGCGCCAGCGCAGTTGGGGCTCGGTCCCGAGGAGGACGACGGTGTCGATGCCGCCGGACGTCCCGACGGTGAAGGTGTTGGCCGGCCATTCGATGATGCGGTCCCCGTCGTTGTTGCGTTGCACCCGGGGTCGGGTAGCGGTGAAGTCGAAGAACTCCTCGGGGTCGATGTCGGCTAGCGGTCCGGGCGCCCAGCGGTCGGCCAGCCAGCCGGCAGCGAGGGTGGCGGCGTCACCGGCGTCGTTCCAGCCCTCGAAGGCGGCGATGACCACGGGACGGTCGAGCCGGGGGCGTTCACCGCCGGCCCAGCGCACATGCTCCATAGGCCGAGGCTAGGGAGGTCGGCGGGCGAAGACGACCGACCGACCGCCGGATAGCTTGGGGCGGAGGTGAAGCAATCCCGCGAAGGCTTTGTGGCCAGCACCATGCTGGAGGTGCTCACGGCCGACCGACCCCGCTTCCGGGGACGGCTGCACCAGTTCGTGTTCTTCCTCAGCATCCCCGCCGGCGTGGTGGTGGTGGCCGCCGCCGGCACCACGCCGGCCCGCCTCGGGGCGCTGGTCTACGCCTGCAGCCTCACGGCCATGTTCGCCACCAGCGCCGCCTACCACCGCCTGGCTCAGACCGTGCGGGCCCGGCTCTTGATGCGCCGGGCCGACCACGCCATGATCTTCGTGCTCATCGCCGGCTCCTACACCCCGGTGTGCCTGTTGGCCCTGGAGGGAGCATGGCGGGTGGTGGCCTTGGCGGTGGTGTGGACGGGAGCTCTGCTGGGGGTGGGCTTGAAGCTCTTCCGCCTCCAAGCCATGCGTTTCGGCAACGCCCTCTACCTCGTGTTGGGTTGGGCCGTGCTGGCCCTCGTGCCCCAGCTCCGTCAGCAGCCGGTGGTCCTCGGCCTGCTGGCGGCCGGAGGCGCGCTCTACACCGCCGGCACGGTGGTGCTCAGCCGCCGCCGACCCGACCCTCTCCCGGAGATCTTCGGCTACCACGAGGTCTGGCACTGCCTGGTGGTGGCGGCGGGCGCCTGCCACTACGCCATGATCTTCCTGCTCGTGTCGGCCTCGTAGCCGTCCAGCCGGAAGTTCTAGACTCACCCAGTCCGTCGAAGATGAGGAGTTGGGTGAACCAGCAGGCAGCTTCGCGCCGGCGCACCGTCGCCGACTTGATGAGCACCCCCCCCGTCACCGCCGTGGCCGGCGACACTATGGCCGAGGTCGCCGTGCGCATGGAGAAGGAGGGGGTGAGCTGCGTGGTGGTGGTCGAGGGCGACCGGCCCGTGGGCATCCTCACCGAGCGCGACATCGTGCGCTTCGCCGCCTCGGGAGCCGAGGCCGCCACCACGCCGGCGTCGGAGTGGATGACCGGGGAACCCGACACCGTGGAGCCCGGCACCGAGGCGGGGACGGCCTTCGCCAGCCTGGCCGAGCGGGGCTACCGCCACATCCCCGTGGTCGACGACGAAACCCTTGTGGGCGTCGTGTCGATACGCGACCTGATGAGGGTGGCCCAGATCCAGCCGATGCTGCATCCCGGCGAGGTGGAGGCGCCCAAGGGCCTGGCCGGGGTGATCGTGGCCGACACCGTCGTGGGCGACGTCCGCGGCCAGGAGGGCTTCTACCACTACCGGCAGTACTCTGCTCGGGAGCTGGCCGACAAGCGGACGCTGGAGGATGTCTGGCGCCTCCTCTTCGACGGTGAGCTCCCCGACGGCGCCGAACGGGCGGCGTTCAGCGACGAGGTCCGAATCCTGCGGAGCCTGCCCGATGCCGTGCGCCCGCTACTGCCGGCCATCGCCCGGACCGGCGAGAGTTTCGTCGCCCTCGACGCCCTGCGCTCGGCCGTATCGCTGACCGCCGCCACCCTCGGCTTTCGACCCAGCCTCGACATCACCGCCGCCGAGCTGCGCGCCGACGCCCTGCACCTGTGTGCTCTGGTCCCCACCCTGTGTGCGGCCTTGTTCCGCCTTAACCGAGGCGAAGAACCGGTCGAGCCCGACCCCGAGCTGTCCCACGCCGCCAACTACCTGTGGATGCTCACCGGCGCCCGACCCGATCCCGACCATGCCCGGGCCGTCGAGCAGTACCTGATCTCCACCGTCGACCACGGCTTCAACGTCTCCACCTTCACCGCCCGGGTCATCACCTCCACCGGCGCCGACGTCGGAGCGGCAGTCACCGGGGCCATCGGTGCGCTGTCGGGGCCGCTGCACGGGGCTGCGCCGAGCCGGGCGCTGGACATGCTCGAAGCCATCGGCGAGCCCGCTCGGGCCGACGAGTGGATCCGCCGGGAGGTGGCCGCCGGTGGGCGGATCATGGGCTTCGGCCACCGCATCTACAAGACCGAGGATCCCCGCTCGGCCTTACTGCGCGAGCTGGCGCAGCGCCTAGGTGGGGAGAAGGCGGCCTTCGCCGCCACCGTCGAGCGCACCATCGTGGACGTGCTGGCCGAGCTCAAGCCCGGACGGGAGCTGTACGCCAACGTGGAGTTCTACGCCGGCGTGGTCATGGAGCGCTGCGGCATCCCCCCGGAGATGTTTACCCCTACCTTCGCCTCCAGCCGGGTGATCGGCTGGTGCGCCAACGTCATCGAGCAGGCCTCGGACAACCGCATCATTCGCCCCAGCGCCCGCTATGTCGGGCCGCCTGCACCTCAGCCCGTCCCCGAGCGGTGACCGTGGAGGAGGTGGTCGAGGCCACCCCCGACGTGATCGCCGCCTTCGCCCGCCTGGTGCCCCAGCTCTCCCGGTCGTCGGCCGCCCCCACAGGAGCCGAGCTGGCCGAGATGGTGGCGTCGCCGGCCACAGTGGTGCTCGTGGCACGCGACGACGAGGGCGAGATCGTGGGCACCCTTACCCTGGTCCTGTTTCGTATTCCCACCGGCGTGCGGGCCTGGGTCGAGGACGTGGTGGTCGACCAGGACGCCCGGGGCTCGGGTGTGGGTGAGGCACTCACCCGGGCCGCCCTGGAGCGAGCCGGCGCCGCCGGCGCCCGTAGCGTCGACCTCACCTCCCGTCCGTCCCGGGAGGCGGCCAATCGCCTCTACCGCCGCCTCGGCTTCGAGCAGCGCGACACCAACGTGTACCGCTTCGCCGTGGAGGGCTGAGCCCAGCTCGACACCCTGCGGGCGCTGGCCTTCAAAGGGCGCGGCTGAACGTGTCGGTGCTGGTGCAGCTCGCTACATCGCCGACGTCGACGCCTCGACCGGTCACGCAGCGGGAGCGCTCCGTCGCGCGGCGATGGGTGCGGGGCTGAAGCCGCCGCCATCGGGAGTCGACACCCTCGTCGCAGCAGTCGCCGCCGTGGTGGCCGGCTCCACCGGCGTCGTCGAGCGCCGTTCGGCTCAGCCGAGGTCGGCCGGGGTGACGGGCCGGCGCTCGGTCGACTCGTAGCCGACGGGCAACAGGACGTCGCCCAGCGAGGTGGCGTAGTACACCTGCCAGGCGTGGTAGCCGAGGTAGGCCCGCTCGTCAGCCACCATCTGCTCGGCATAGGCGGTGACGGCATCGACGTACCACTGCACCGGGTTGTAGCGGAACAGGGCATTGGGGAGGTTGCCGCTCCCGCCACCGTTGGCGGCCAGGTAGCGGGCGGCGGAGAGGATGGCGTCGTGGGGGTCGTTGATGTCACCCTCCCCGTAGGTCGCCCAGGTGCTGGGGATGAACTGCATCGGGCCCTGGGCGCCGGCCGAGCTGAGGCCGCGGATGCGGCCCATGCGGGTCTCGGTCAGGTTCACCGCCGCCAGGTATTCCCAAGGCACCCCATAGGTGGCCTCGCCCTTCTCGTAGAGGGCACGCAGCTCGGCCGCCGGCACGGGAGCGACGATCTTCCACGCCGGCAGCTTGGTCTGGGGCTTGGAGTGGGGCTGAGCCAGCTCCCGACCGGCAGCGAGGTTGGCGGCCATGATCGGCTGCAGATCCCTCGGGAGCGCGGCTGCTACCGGGGCGTCCCACTCCGGACGGTCGGTCAGGGCGCGGTAGGCGACCTGTTGGAGGTGCCCGTAGTAGGCGAGCTCGTCGGGCGTGGGTGACGGGGCCCGGATGGCTTGCTCGGCCACCCGGATCTGCTCGGCCAGGCCGGCGGGGTCGCTGGCCGCCACCGGGATGGCGGCCAGGTCGATGCCCGGCGTCGACGTCGATGCCGGCGGGGACACGGCCTCGGGTGCGGGAGCCACGGTCACGGGGGGACCGAATCGGGATTCGGCCGCCTCGGCCACGGGCTCGGCCGCAGCCGGTGACCGGGCGCCGGGGACCCGGTTCAGGCGGTCGAGCGGTGTGCCGGCAGCGCGTTCGGTGTCGCCGGTGCGGGTCTCGAGGGCCACCCCAGTGACCAGGGCGGCGACGAGGGCGACGAAGAGGAAGCGGCGGGGCACGGGCGTCGAGCCTACGGGCGTAGCCCGGCCTCCCGGCATCGCCCCACCAAGAGGCCCACGACGGCGCTGAAGGCGTCGGGCGCCTCGAGGTTGGAGAGGTGGCCGGCATCGGGGAGCACGGCCAGGACCGATCCGGGGATAGCTGCCTGCATGGCCCGGCCCACCTCGGGCGGCGACAACGTGTCCAAGTCGCCCGCCACCACCAGGGTGGGGACCTCGACGGTGGCCAGGTCGGGCGTGGAGTCGGGGCGGCGGATCATGGCCTCGAGGGCACCGATGAGCCCGGCGGAGGAGCTGTCCATGAGGCTGCGAGCGGTGCTCACCACGTCGGGGCGGTGGCGCTTGGTGTACTCGCCGAGGAGCCCGGCGAGCAGCGTCTCGATCAGCTCGGTGGTGCCCCGTTCCTTGATCTGGTGGATCTGATCCCGCCGGCGCTGTGCCACCTCGGAGCTATCGGGGCCGGGACGGGTATCGGCCAGCACCAGACCGGCGAGGCGCGTCGGGTGGCGGCGTAGGAAGGCCAGGGCGGCGTAGCCCCCCATCGACAGGCCGGTGAGGACCACCCGGTCGAGGCCCAGGTGGTCGAGGAGGCCGGCGACCTGGTCGGCCCAAACCTCGACCGAGTAGGCATCGGGGTCGTCAGGGGCGTCGGTGGCGCCGAAGCCCAACAGGTCTGGTGCCACCACCCTGGTGGAGTTCGACAGGGCGTCGAGCTGAGGCGTCCACATGGCGGCCCGCAGGGGGAAAGCATGCAGCAAGACCAGAGCGGGCTCACCCTCACCCTCGTCGAGGTAATGCACGTTGCGACCATCGATGGCAGCCTCGGGCATAGGTCGACGCTAGCTCTACGTCAGGCAGGGTCGAGGCGGGAGATGGTGCCACCGATGGAGATCACGTAGAGCTCTCCGTCAGCATCCTCGAAGAACGACACGAGGGTGCTTGGGTCGACGCCCACGCCGAGATCGGCGCGTCCGGCCACCCCGCCGTCGCCGTCGACGGCCAGGGCCCAGAGCTGCGCAGTGCCGAGGTCGCCGAAGACGTAGGCGCCCACCAGCTCAGGGATGGCCTGGCCCCGGTAGACGAAGCCACCGGTGACCGAGAATCCGTCGTCGTGGGTGTAGTCGTAGACCGGAGTCACGGCGTCGGGGGGAGGATCGCCGTCGTAGGGCCGGGTGCCCTCCAGGGCGGGCCAGCCCAGGTTGGCACCGGCCGCCTCGGTGGCGGGGAGGCGGTTGACCTCCTCGACGGCGTTCTGGCCCACGTCGGCGAGCCACAGGTCGTCGGTAGCCCGGTCGAAGGAGAACCGCCAGGGGTTACGCACGCCGTAGAGAAAGATCTCGGCCCGCCCCTCACCGTCCACGAAGGGGTTGTCGGCGGGGATGGCGTAGGGGGCGTCGCCCTGCGCTTGGGGATCGATGCGCAGCACCGAGCCCAGCAGGGTCGTCGTGTCCTGGGCGTTGCCCTCGGGGTCGCCGCTGGCACCACCGTCACCCAGGCCGTAGTACAAGAGCCCGTCGGGGCCGAAAACGATGTGGCCCCCGTTGTGGTTGGCGTAGGGCTGGCCCACGGTCAGGACCTCGCGCCGGGAGGCGAGGTCGATGTCGGCCGCTCCCTCGCCCATGGCGTATTCGTCCAGACGGCTGTCGCCGTCGAGATTGGTGTAGCTGACGTAGAGGCGGCTTTCATCGGGCGAGAAGGCCAGGCCGAGCAGCCCCCGCTCGCCGGCGGTGGTGGTCTCCACCTCCAACAGGGGCTCGGGGCGGACCTCGCCGCCCTCGACCACCATGATCCGCCCGGCCCGCTCGGCCACGAAGAACGGCTCGTGGCCGGGGCGCTGGGCCATGGCCACCGGGGCGTCGAGGGTGGCGATCTCGGTGAGGCGCACGCCGATAGCCTCCAGCTCCGCCACCCCGGCGCTGCCGGCCTCTGTCTCCGCCGGAGGATCCGCCCCCTCTGTGGTGGTGCTCGGCACTGTCACCGTGACCGTGGGCTCACTCGTCGTCTCCCCCGGCGGAGCGTCCTGGCCGCAGGCACCGCCGACGAGGGCGAGGGCGAGGGCGAGAAGGACGATGGTCAGTCGGCGGCGCACGGAGATGATCGTGACACGAAACCTCCCGCCAAGGGAGTCGACACCGTCGGGAAGTGGAGGTCCGAAGGCGCCGCTATCCTGGCTAGATGCTCGGTTCCTTGGGTGCCTTCACCCGCACCCAGTTCGAGCACAAGCCCGTGCGCTACGCCATGGTGTCGGTGGTGGCTGTGGGCGTCTCCCAAGTCGTGCTCATCACCTGCAACTTCTTGTTGGGATGGTCGCCGGCGCCGTCCAACCTGATGGCCGTCTCGATCGGGGCCGTTCCCTCCTACGTCCTCAACCGGGCGTGGGTCTGGGGCAAGAGCGGGCCGAGCCATCTGTGGCGAGAGGTCGTACCGTTTTGGGCCTTCGCCCTGCTCGGGTTGGCCTTCTCCACCCTGCTGGTCTTCCTGGCCGCGAAGTGGAACGACAGCACCGTGGTGGTGAGCCTGGCCAACCTCAGCGCCTTCGGCCTCCTGTGGGTGGGCAAGTACTTCTTCCTCGACGCCATGCTCTTCTCGGCGCCCAGCGAGGAATCGGCGACTGTCACCTCCTGAAGCCTCTCAAAAGCCTCGACGCCGGCCTGCGGATCCAGGCCGAAGCGGCCAAGGGTTTCCTGCCTGCCGACGAGGGCCTGGCCCTGCACCGGGCGGCCAT
This sequence comes from Acidimicrobiales bacterium, assembly GCA_038233555.1. GTDB lineage: Bacteria > Actinomycetota > Acidimicrobiia > Acidimicrobiales > CADCSY01 > JADDRA01. The sequence continues at coordinate 21,043 of JBBSLT010000008.1, read as the reverse complement.
GGCTGCGGCCGAAGCTGTGCCGGGAGCACCGCTGCTGGAGATCGGGAGCTGGTGTGGCAAGTCGGCGCTTTACCTGGGGGCAGCCGCCGCCGCTTGTCACACCCTGGTCTTCGCTGTCGACCACCACCGGGGCTCCGAGGAGCAGCAACCGGGTTGGGAGTGGCACGACCCGTCCCTCGTCGATCTCCACACCGGCGTGCTCGACACCCTGCCCACCTTCCGGCGCACGGTGCGCTCGGCCGGCTTGGAGTCGACGGTGGTGGCCGTGGTGGGCGAGTCGGCGGCCATCGCCGGCCACTGGCGGACCCCCTGCGCGCTCGTCTTCATCGACGGAGGCCACGGCCATGTGCCCGCCCACGCCGACTACGACGGCTGGTCGCCCCATGTGGCCGAGGGCGGCCTGTTGGCCATCCACGACGTGTTCCCCGACCCCGCCGATGGTGGCCGCCCGCCCTTCGAGGTCTACTGCCGGGCGCTCGACGACGGCTTCGTCGAGGTCTCGGCCATCGGGTCGCTACGGGTGCTGCGTCGCACGTCGGCCTCACTTGTTCGCTCCGCTCACGCCGTTCGGCTGAACTGACCGTGCTCCGGGCGCCGGCGGAGCCGGCACCCTCAGCACTGACCACTTACGGGCGAGCTTCGCTCGCCGGCCACCAGCCAGGGTGGGGCCGCCTTCGGCGGCCTGGGGTGGCCGGCGGCACTACTCCTTCGCCACGGTGACTGTGGTCACGGAGTCTGCCCAAAGAGCGCCGCGGTGGAGGGGGCGGGGGGTGAAAAGGCCCGAGGCGGGGGAGGTGCCGGAAAGGGCGTCGGCGGCGAGGAGGACGGCGGCGGCGCTGTAGGTGGAGCGCTCTTCGCCGGGGTAGTGGACGCCTTCGGGCAGGACGATGCCGGTGAAGTAGGAGCCGTCGTCGGCACGTAGGGCCTGGGCCCAGGTGAACAGCTCGAGAGCCCGGACGTCGGAGCCGGCGGCGAGGTGGGCGATGGCGCATTCGCTGGTCTCGGCCGTCGTCACCCACGGGCGGTCGTGTACGCAGCGGACCCCGGCGCCGGGCAGGACGAAGCGGTCCCAGCCCGCAGCCAGGCGCCGGCGGGCGGCCTCGTCGACCACCAGGCCCGCCAGCACCGGGTAGTACCAGTCCATGGCCCAGCGGTCCTTGGGGGCGAAGGCGTCGGGAACCTCGGCCACCACCTGAGCCAGCTTGGCCCGGGCCCGCTGCCAGCGGGGGCGCTGATGGCCCAGACGGCGGGCTATGGCCAGCGCACAGCTCAGGCTGTGGCCGATCGACGACGAGCCCGTGAGTAGGGCGAAGGACCACGGCGTGCCGTCGGCGTGGCGAGCCCAGAGGATCTCGCCCCGACGGGTCTGGAGCCCGAGCACGAAGCCGACCGCGGCCTCGACCACCGGCCAGAGGGACTGGAGAAAGCCGGTGTCGCCGGTGCAGAGAAAGTGGTGCCATGTCCCGGTGGCCACGTAGGCGCAGACGTTGGCGTCGAGCTTGTCGGCCTCGACGCCATCGGCCACGTAGTACTGGTGCCAGGCGCCGTCGGGCCGCTGGCTGCCCACCAGCCAGTCGTAGGCGGCCTCGGCCTCGGCCCGGCGCCCGGCCACGTCGAGGGCCATGGCCGTCTCCACGTGGTTCCAGGGGTCGGCGTGGCTCCCCGGGAACCAGGGGATCATGCCCGAGGCCAACTGCACCGAGGCGATGCTCTCGGCGGTGGCCGCCACCTCGGAGCCCGACAGGATCCCGGCGACGCCACGTTGGGCCGGCGTCATCCTCGGTCCTTGCGGGCGTAGACGACCAGGCTTTTGCCCAACACCGGGTTGAGCACGATGTCGGCCGCTCGGGTGGCCCACGGCCGCGAGGTGATGTCCCAGACGAGGAGGCGGTGATACGCGCGTACCAGGCGATGGTGGTCGTCGGCTGGTCCCACGGCGCAGCGCAGCCACCAGTAGGGGCTGTGGAGGGCATGGGCCCGGTGGGTGGCGAAGGTGGTCAGCCCGGCTCGGTGGAGCAACGTCTGGAGCGCGGCCGCGGAGTAGATGCGCACGTGGCCGCCGGCCACGGCGGGGGCGTGGTAGTCGTCCGAGAGGGCCCAGCACACCCGCTCGGGAAGCCAGGCGGGGACGGTCACGGCCAGGGTGGCGCCGGGGCGAAGCACTCGAGCCAGCTCGGCCATCGCCGCGGCGTCGTCGGGTATGTGCTCGAGCACTTCGGCGGCGACGACCCGGTCGAAGGAGGCGTCGGGAAAGGGCAGCGCGAGGGCGTCACCTCCCACCGCCCGGCCCTCGGTCGGGGTCTCGGCCGCCACGGCCGAGAACATGGCGGCCACGTCCTTCAGCTCGGTCAGGTCGGCGTCGAGGGCCACGACCTGGGCCCCCCGGCGGGCCGCCTCGAAGGCGTGACGGCCGCCGCCGCAGCCGAGGTCGAGCAGGCGAATGCCGGGCCGCAGCCCGAGGTGGCGGTAACGGACGGTCAACACGGCGGGGAGCATCCGTTTCCTCGCCCGTGGAGGGCCATGACCTCGCGGTAGTGCCCGGCGGTGGCCTCGGCTGCGGCCCGCCAGGAGTAGCGGTCCACGACCCGTTGCCGCCCGGCTCGACCGAGGGCCGCCCGTCGCTCGGGGTCGGCCAGGAGCCCGAGGACGGCGACGGCCAGGGCGCCGGCGTCGGCCGGGGGGACCAGCACCCCCGCCCGCCCGTCGGCGCCGACCACCTCGGGCAGGGCGCCGCCGGTGGTCGCCACCAGGGCGACTCCGCACGCCATGGCCTCGACCGCGGGCAGGGAGAACCCTTCGTAGAGGGAGGGCACCACCGCCACCTCGGCCTCGGCGTAGAGCTCGACGATGCGTTCGTCGCTGACATCGCTGAGGAATCGCACGGCGCCGCCGAGACCGAGCCGGTCGATCAGCCCGGGCAGGAGGCTGTCGGGCTTGGGGGCACCTACCACCACCAGCTCGGCGTCGGGTCGTTCGGGGCGGATCTTGGCCAGCGCCTCGAGCAGGTAGGACAGGCCCTTCATCGAGACATCAGCCGAGGCCGTGGTCACCAGCCGCCCCGGTATCCGGGACACCGCAGCGAGGGGCCGCCATCGCTGCGCATCGACCCCGGCGGGAACGACCGCCAGGCGATCCTGGCTCACCCCGTGGTCGGCGACGATGTCGTCCAGAGAGGTTTGGGAGACGGTGAGGATTCGGGGCAGGTGCTGGGCCACGTGAGCCTGCATGCGGGTGAAGCCGTAGAAGCGGCGCAGGGTGAGGCGTCGCTTCCAGTCGGTGGCATGGGCCAGCTCCATCCGGCGGTCGACGGTGACGGGGTGGTGGATGGTGGCGAGCACGGGGATGTCCAACCCTCGTGGCCGTGGCGCCTGGATGCACAGCAGCCCCGTGCCCAGGCTCTGGTTGTCGTGGACGATGTCGAAGTCGCTCCGGCGCTTGGCCAGGGCGGCCCGGGCCCGCAGGCTGAAGACGAGGGGCTCGGGGAAGCCGGCGGTGCACATGAGGCCCAGCTCGGCCACATGGGTCCAGTGCCGCAGCTCGGCCAGCCGGGGGCGGCGGAAGGGGTCAGGCTGGCGGTACAGGTCGAGCCCGGCCACCCGCTGGAGCCGGACGCGGTCGTCGAGATCGGGGTAGGGCGGCCCGCTCAGCACCTCGACGTGGTGGCCGAGGTCGGCCAGCGCCCGGGTCAGGTGACGCACGTAGACTCCTTGGCCGCCGCAGTGGGGGTTGCCCCGGTAGGCCAGCAGGGCGATGCGCAGGGCGGCGTCGTCGATGACCATGGGCGGCACGTTGGCCCTCTCCACCCCCAAGGTCAACTCGGTGCCGGGACAGTCCGACGCCGGTCGAGGAGCCAACCGAGGGTCAGGGCCAGGGCGCCGGCCACGACCATAGGCCCATCTCCCAGCCGGGCGTAGAGGGTCGAGCCGTCCCGCCGCTCGATCTCGGCGCTGAGCACCGCCGGCGCACCCAGGTCGCTCTGGCGCCGCACGGTCCCGTCCGGCGCCACCACCGCGCTGAAGCCGGTGGGGGCAGCCTGGACCACCACCCGCCCGGTCTCGATGGCCCGCAACCGGGCCGCGCCCAGCTCCAGGGCGGGCATCTGGGTGGTCGGGTAGGACGAGGCGTTGGTGGGCACCAGCACCACCTCGGCCCCCTCCAGGAGGGCCGCCCGTACCCGCGAGGCGAAGAACACCTCGAAGGAGATGACCACGCCGAGGTCGCCGGCCGGGGTGGCCAACAGCCCAGGGCCCTCCCCGGGCACCACGTCACGAGGAACGGCCGAGGTGTCGGCGAAGCGCTCTATCAGTGACCGGAACGGGATCCGCTCGCCGAAGGGGACGATCTGGTGCTTGCGGTACCGATCCAGCAGCTCTCCGTCGGGCCCCCATGCCGCCGCCAAGTTGTGGCGTACCTCGCCCCGGCTCTCGCTGACCCCCGAGACGATGGTGGTGTCAAGGCGCCGGGCCACGTCACCCACCACCTCCGCCTGTGGCGCCTGGCGGAGGTCGCCTTCCACCCGCACCCCGTCCTCGGGCCAGAGGACGAGGTCGACGCCGGCCGGAAGTGCTTCGGTGGTGGCCACCAAGGTCGCCAGACCAGGTCCCGACGATCCTTCGATGGCCCGCAGCCCTCGTTCCCCTCCCACCTGGACCACGGCCACGTCGAGCGCTCCCACCGCCCGGCCCCGGGGGGCGAGGGCGCCGGTGACGGCGACGGTCATGACCACGACCAGCGCCACCGCTCCCGTCCGCCACGACCGCCGGCGCCGCCGGGCCAGCTCGGCCAGGGCTACGCCGGTCAGACCCACCAGGGCGGCGACGGCCAAGCTGCCTCCCAGCCGAGCGGCCTCGGCCAGCGGTCCACCGATCTGGGTCTGGGCCAGGGTGGCGATGGGTATCCCTCCGAAGGGCCAGACGCCGCGAAACGCCTCGACCAGGACGAAGGCGCCGGGCAGGCCCAGGAGCTGTCCCCGTCCCGACGGCGAGGCGGCTACGGCCAGGGCAAAGAGGCCGGCCTCGAGGACCACGGCCAAGGCGAAGCCGGCCACATGGAACTCGGTCAGCCAGGCCAGACCGGGGCCGAGGAAGCCGACACCGCCGGCCAACCCCAGGGCCAGGCGCCGGCGGGCTCCGGAGTCCTGGAGCACCCCGCACAGGAGTCCGGCCCCCACCAGGGCCAGGGGCCACCACCCGAACGGGGGGAGCCCGGCGCTGAGCAAGACCCCACTCACCAGGGCCAAACCCAGCTTTGTGTGCACTGGTGATGCCACCGCCATCAGCCGTGCACACAAAGCGGGGAGGCGATGGCGAGCCCGGTGCCGGAGGCGGTGGGGGCCGAGCTCCTCAGGAGGCGATGAGCCCGGGGGTGGCGCTGAGGTCGACCACCTCGTCGAGGGCGAGGGTGACGACGTAGCGGTACTTGGCCGACCCGGGAGGGTGGCAGGCGAAGAGCGTGGCGGTGGGCTCGGGAGTCTGTTCGACGATGCGCATGGCATCGGGGGTCACCACCTCGTGGCTGGTGACCCGGTAGGTCGAGCGCTCACCGCCGACGGTGAACACCACGGCGTCACCGGCCTGGAGCTGGTCGATGTTGCGGAAGGGAGCGGTATGCGTCGCCCGGTGGCCGGCGATGACGACGTTGCCGGGATCGCCGGGCAGGGCGGTGCCGGGCCAGTGGCTGGGGCCCCGGTCGATGGAGTGCAGCGAGATGCCCTGGTTGAGAGGGACGGCGAGGCCGAGACGGGGGATCTCGATGGTGCCGAGGACCACCGCCGGCTCAGGGGCGTAGGGGTTCTGCGGCGGGTCCACCGGGGTTGGGAGGGGGATCGGTACCGGCACCGGAGGCGTTCCCGGGCGCAGCTCGTCGAGGGTGAAGGGACCCCCCGAGGCTAAGGCGTTGACCTGGTCGACTGGGGCCGGCGACGGGGCGACGGCGAGGGCGAGGGCGGCGATGGCGGCGGCCACCAGCGCGCCGGTGAGCGGCAGGAGCACCCGCTGGAGCGGGAGACGGGAGAGGAGCACGGGGGCATGATAAGCCGCAGGAGCGGCGGCTGCTCGGCGGGCGTCCCCGCGTCGTGGCCCTCGTCTGGAACGTGGACCGGCGGACCCATGAGAGACAGCCGAAAGGCATCCGCAACCTCCCGGAAACGGTGGAGGGGAACACTGTTGTGATGGCGGCGACGATTGGCGAGCCGGGGCTTCGTCCCCCCCTGACCGGCTACCGGGTAGGGGTCGTGGCCCATCGGGGCCGCCAGGAGCAAGCCGAGGTGCTGAGGGGCTTGGGCGCCGGGGTAGTCCTCGGCGCCACCGTGGACGCCGTTTCCGTGGCGGGGAACGAGGCGCTGGAGGCGAAGACTGAGGAGACGATCACCGGTGTGCCGGCAGCGGTGGTCTTTACCTCGGCCGCCGGTGTGGAGGGATGGCTCGCCACCGCCGAGGAGCTCGGTCGGGACCAGGCGCTGCGCGAGGTCCTTGTCAACAGCCGGGTGCTGATCCAGGGCCCCGCCACGGGCGCCGCTGCTGTCGCCCTGGGCGTGGCCATCGACGACGTGCTCCCCGACGACATCGATGAGGCCGGCCCGTTGCTGGAAGCGCTCGCGTCTAAGGTCGCCGGCCGGCCGGTGATGGTGCAGTTCGAGGGAGAAACCCCGTCGCCGCTCGTCGAGGCACTGCGGGGAGCCGGAGTGACGGTGTCGGAGGTGGTCGTCCCTGTCGCCGGTCTACCGGCTGACCGAGAGCCGGCGCAGCGCCTGGTGCTGGACCTGGTCGAGGGCCGGGTCGAGGCCCTCACCCTCACCTCCCCCGAGGAGGTCCGCAACCTCGTGGCTCTGGCCGAGGACGCCGGTCAGTCCGAGGGATTGCTGACCGCGCTGAACGAGGAGGTCATCGTCGTGTGCGTGAGCCGGGCATGCCACCACGCCAGCGCCTCGGTCGGCCTCGACGAGGTGGTTCGGCCGGAGCGGGCCCGGGTGGGAGCGATGGTCGACGCTCTGGTAAGCCAGCTGGAGAAGAAGACCTGTTGCTTCGACCTCGCCGGGGTCGAGGTGGCCCTGCACGGCACCCTGGCTGTCATCGATGGCAAGGAGGTGTGGCTGGCTGAAAGGGAGCGAGCGCTGCTCGCCATGTTGGCCCGGCGTCCGGGGACGGTGGTGTCCAAGGCCGAGCTGCTCCGCCGGGTGTGGCGCTCCGATGGGGCCGACACCCATGCCGTGGAGGTGGCCGTTGGGCGTCTGCGACGTCGCCTCGGACCCGCTGCGGGGGCCGCGCTCCAGACGGTGCCCCGGCGTGGCTACCGCCTGGCCGCCAGCTGACTGAGGGCGGCGCCGACCGGCTGACGGGTCCCGAGGCGTGGTGTGGCTACGGCCGCGCCCAGGCCAGGCTCGGGAGGCGGTCGGTGGCCACCCGAGTGCGCAGGTAGCACCACCAGGTGAGCACGATGCACGAGCCGTAGAAGGTGACGAAGGAGATGAGCGCCACCTGGGGACCGCCGGTGGCGTTGGTCGACAGGCCGAAGCTCTGGGGGATGAGGAATCCGCCGTAGGCGCCCATGGCGGAGATGACGCCTAGAGCAGCGGCGCTCTCGCGCCGTCCGGCGGCCAGAGCGGCGTCGTCGACGGCTCCGCCGTCGGGGCGGCTGTGGTGGGCCCGGAAGATGATGGGAACCATGCGGAAGGTGGAGCCATTGCCCACGCCGGTGGCCACGAACAGCACCAGGAACATGGCCAGGAACCCGCTGAAGGCCCAGCTCTGGTCCTTGTTGGCGAGGAAGTACACCACGCCACCCACCGCCACCATCATCACCCCGAAGTTGCACAGGGTGACCCGGGCGCCCCCCAGCCGGTCGGCCAGCCATCCGCCCACCGGCCGGGTGATCGAGCCCACCAGGGGCCCGAGGAAGGCGTACTTGATGGCGTTGGGGTCGGCGAACTGGCCCTTGATCAACAGTGGCAGCCCGGCCGAGTAGCCGATGAAGGAGCCGAAGGTGCCAACGTAGAGCCAGGACATGATCCAGGTGTGGCGGCGCCGGGCCACCACCACCTGGTCGCGGAACGACGAGCGGGCGGTGGCCAGGTTGTCCATGAAGCGCCAGGCGCAAAAGGCGGCGGCGAGGATGAAGGGGATCAGCATGAGGCCGACGTTCTGGAGATGTAGACCACCATTGGCGCCCTGGCCGCCCCCCACCACGGCAATGGCACCGGCGGTGATGGCGAAAGGGGCCACGAGTTGGAGGACGGCCACGCCGATGTTGCCGCCGGCAGCGTTGAGGCCAAGGGCCAGCCCCTTGCGGGCGTTGGGATAGAAGAACGAGATGTTCGCCATGCTGGAGGCGAAGTTGCCACCGCCCAGGCCGGCGGTGGCGGCCGCCGCTAGCAGCGCCCAGTAAGGCGTCGAGGGATTGGTGACCAACACCGCGAGCAGGATGGTCGGGATCAAGAGGAGCAGGGCGCTCACGATGGTCCAGTTGCGCCCGCCGAAGCGGGGCACGGCGAAGGTGTAGGGAAAGCGGACGGTGGCGCCCACCAGGTTGGGTACTGCCACCAGGGTGAAGAGCTGGCCCGACGACAGGTTGAAGCCGGCGTCGTTGAGGCGGATGGCCACCACGCTCCAAATGAGCCACACCGAAAAGCCCAGGAACTCGGCGAAGATCGACCATGTCAGGTTCCTCCGGGCCACGCGCTGGCCGGTGGCCGCCCAAAAGCCCTCGTCCTCGGGGTCCCAGTGCTCGATCCAGCGCTTCTGACCCCGTGGCCGGTGGCGATCACCACCGCTGGTGGGGTCAGAAGCGGGAGCTCCGGGTGTCGTCGTGATCATCTCATCCTCCTGCGTAGTTGGGCGCCGGAGCGGTCGCCGCTGCCCCGGCCACCTCGGGCTCGGGCCCGCTGGCCCAGCGTTCAGCCATGACCGACTCCAGGTGGCGGGTGAAGGCGTCATGGCCGATGCGCTGCACTGCCGCCCCGAGCGGCTCCCCCTCGTGGCGCATCGCCTCCCAGATGCCAACCACCGCCTCCACCGCGGCGGGGACGTCGGTGGCTGCCACCCGACCCACCACCTCGCCCACCCGGCCGGCGCCGAGGTCGGCCCCCAGGTAGACGTGGTAGCCGTCCCGGGTGGCGCCGCCGAGGCGGACCTTGGATCCGGCCAGGCCGATGTCGCCCGCCTGGTGCTGGGCACAGGAGTTGGGACAGCCCGACACGTTCACCCGCAGCGAGGAGTTGCGGCCGAGCCCGGCGCTGGCCAGCAGCGCCTTGCCGGCGTCGGGTGCCGCAGTGATCCCGAGGGCGCACACGGCCGAGCCGGTGCAGGCCCGCACCGAGGCGGTATGGGCCTCGCCGGCCAGGAACAGGCCGCGTACCCGTAGCGCATCGCGGATGGTGGCCACCTCCGCCACCGCAACGTTGCGCAGCACCACGTTCTGGTCGCGGCTGAGGTTGAGGGCGCGGTCGCCGTGGCGGTCGGCCAGGTCGCACAGGAGCTCCAACTCAGAGCCGTTGGTGTCACCGAGGGGGATGTCGACGGTGAGCGTGGCCAGACCAGGCTCTCGCTGGGGGCGCACCCCCGCCGACCACCCCCCCGGGGGGACATGGGCGAGGATGGCCACCCGGTCGGCTTCGGGCAGCACCTCGATGGGAACGGGAGGATCGTGGGGCCGATCGCAGGCGGCGGCAAAGGCTTGGTCCCAGGCGGCCCGGAAGGCGGCAACGCCTAGGCCCTCGACCACGAACTTCATCCGACCCTTCACCGGCTTTTCGAGGTCGCCGTGGGCGATGAAGACCTCGATGAGGGCCTCGGCCGCAGCGAGCACGTCGGTGCGGGCCACGAAGTCGGCCACCTTGACGGCGAGGAACGGCGCCTTGCCCAGGCTGCCACCAGCCCACAGCTCGTAGCCGGGCTCCCCAGCACGCATGACCGAGACGAAGCCGGCGTCGTTGAGGCGGGCATCGGTGCGACAGCGGGGAGAGCCGCCGAAGGCGATGTTGATGCGGCTGGGCAGGGTGCAGTTGAGCTCGGCGGAGCGGGCCAGGATGGCGTCGCTCACCGCCCGGGCGTCGGGCAGGCAGTCGAAGGGTTCGTCCAGGCTCGAGCCGGCGTCCTCGGAGCACATGACGTTGCGCATGGTGTGGCCGCAGCCCGAGCGGGTGGTCATGCCGATCTCGGCGACGGCGTCGAGCAGCGCTGGCACCCGGCGGTCCTCCACCCAGTGGAGCTCGACGTTCTGGCGGGTGGTGAGGTGGAGCCAGTCGGGGCCGAACGAGCGGGAGATTCGGGCCAGTCCCCGGGCGTGGGGGGTAGGGAGGGCGCCACCGGGATTGCGCACCCGGATCATGAACACGCCCGGTTGCTCCTGAGTGCACACACCCCAGGTCTTGAGGGAATAGCGGTCGTCGGGGCTCAGCCAGGCGTCGCCCTCGGCGGCCAGGCGGTCGAGGTCGACGGGCAGACCCGCTCGCTTGGCGGCGGGAATGTTCGGAGCAGCCATGGAGCCGACGGTAGGAAGTGGGTGTTGCCGGCGTGGACCCGGGGTGTTTCCATTGCACGACGGGTCGCGCACATCGGGCAGGTGCGGCGAGAGGCGTCGTTCACGTCCTGGTCACGGCACGACTACGGGCAGGAAACCGCCGCTCCTTAGCGTTGCCCGGGTGAACTCCGCCCCGCTCGTCGACTCGGACGAGGCCCTCACGCCCCTCGACTGGTACCTGGCCGAACAGGCCGACCTGAGCGCCGTCGAACGCTTCGCTCGTCGCCAGGGCGCTGACTCCGTGCCGGCCCAGGCTCGCTACTACCGCGACCTCATCCCCCTGGCCCAGCCCGGCCCCGGCGAGCAGTACGGCTTCGAGGTCGACCTCGATGCCTGCACCGGGTGCAAGGCGTGCGTCACCGCCTGCCACGCCCTCAACGGGTTGGACGACGGCGAGTCGTGGCGCAACGTGGGCGCCGTACGCATCGAGGCGCCCGAGCCCTTTCAGCAGACGGTGACCACCGCCTGTCACCACTGCGTCGACCCGGCATGTCTGGCCGGGTGCCCGGTCAACGCCTACGAGAAGGACCCCGTCACCGGCATCGTCGTCCACCTCGACGACCAGTGCATCGGCTGTCGCTACTGCGTGCTCACCTGCCCCTACGAAGTCCCCCGTTACAACCCCCAGCGGGGCATCGTGCGCAAGTGCGACATGTGCGCCGACCGACTGGGCGCGGGGGAGGCTCCGGCCTGTGTGCAGTCGTGCCCCAACGCCGCCATCCGGATTGCGCTGGTCGACACCGCCGACGCCCGAGCCAAGGCGAGCGCTGGGGCCACCTTGGTCCCCGGGTCGCCGCCGTCGTCGATCACCGTGCCCACCACCACCTACACCAGCCACCGTGCGGGCCCCCGGAACGAAGGCGACGCTTCGGTCCCGGATCCAGAGCAAGGAGCTGCCCCCCGGCGAGGCCAGGCGCACGTTCCTCTCACGGTGATGTTGGTGCTGACCCAGGTGGCGGTGGGGACGTCGGTGGTGGCGCTGGTGACGAGGGCGTTGTCGAGCGACTCGGACCCGGGCGGACTGAGACCGGCGTCGGCCCTGGTGGCCCTCGGGGTGAGCCTGCTTGCCCTTGGGGCCAGCGTGTTGCACTTGGGCCGGCCCGCCTACGCCTTCCGGGCCGTGCTCGGCATCCGTCGCTCGTGGCTGAGCCGGGAGATCGTGGCCTTCGCCGTCTTCGCTGCCCTGGCCGCCGCCCACGGCGGCGCTGTGATGGCCGGTGCTGACGGTGCCGAAACGATTATGGGGACGATGGCGGCTGTCACTGGCATGGTCGGGGTGGCGTGTTCGGCGCAGGTCTATGCCGTGACCCGGCGCCGGTGGTGGGCCCTTGCCACCACGGCGGGCAAGTTCTTCCTCACCACCGTGGCCACCGGGGCGGCGGCAGTGCTCTTGATCACCGCGGTGGTCGCCCTGGTTGCCGGCGATGCCACCGCCGAGCGGGCCGGTCTGGTGTCGGGCCGGCCGCTCGGCGTCCTCATGGCCACCGTCGTGGCCGCCAAGTTGGCCTGGGAGCTGGCGTTCCTACGCCACCTCCGTGCCGGTGCTCCCACCGAGCTGCGACGCAGCGCCCTGCTGCTCGCGGGCGACCTGGGCCGGTCCAGCCGGTGGCGGGTCGGGCTCGGGTCGGCCGGTGCTTTGGCAGGGTCGGGCGTGGCCCTCCTGGCCGGTTCCGCGGGGCCGGGCCTGGTGCTGGTCCTCGCCGCCGCCGCCTTCGCCGCCGTGGTGGCCGGAGAGCTGGTCGAGCGCTGGCAGTTCTTCACCGCTGTGGCACCGCCGCGCATGCCTGCGGGTCCGGCGTGAGCACGGCGCCAGAGAGCTCGACGCGCCGGTCCAACCTCCTCATGGCCCGGGGCGGCCGCCAGGGCGACGACCTGGCCCGTCGCCCTGGTGGCTTCGGCCTGGGGCAGGTGCCGGCCCGACTCGCCCCTGAGTCGGTCACCTCCATGGTCTGCGGCTTCTGCTCGGTCGGGTGCTCGCTCGACGTGCACCTGCGTGACGGCCAGGCCGTGAACCTGTCGCCCACCACCGACTACCCCGTGAATCGAGGCATGGCGTGCCCCAAGGGCTGGGAGGCCCTGGCCCCGTTGTCGGCGGCCGACCGGGCCACCACCCCGCTGGTCCGCGACGGCAAGGGCCAGCTCCAGCCGGTCGACTGGCCCGGCGCCCTCGACATTTTCGTGACCCGGATGCGGGCGGTGCAGGCCGAGCACGGCCCGGCATCGGTGGCCTTCCTGTCGACCGGCCAGATCGCCACCGAGGAGATGGCCCTGCTCGGGGCTCTGGCCAAGTTCGGCATGGGGATGGTGCACGGCGACGGCAACACTCGCCAGTGCATGGCCACGTCGGTGGTGGCGTACAAGCAGGCGTTCGGATTCGACGCCCCGCCCTACACCTACGCCGACTTGGAGGCGTCCGACGTCATCGTCCTGGTGGGCTCCAACCTGTGCATCGCCCACCCCATCCTGTGGGAGCGGATCTGTCGCAACCCGAACTCTCCCGAAGTTGTCGTCATCGACCCCCGTGCCACCGAGACGGCGGTGGCGGCCACCCAGCACCTGGCGCTGGCTCCCAAGTCCGACCTGGTACTGCTCTACGGCCTGGCTCGCGCTCTCATCGAGCGGGGGGCAGTCGACCGTGGCTTTGTCGATGCCTCCACCACCGGCTTCGATGCCTTCGCCGCCCACGTGGCCGACTTCACCCCAGAACGGGTCGCGTCGGTGACCGGCCTGGCGCCCGAGGCGCTGGAGCGCCTGGCCACCACCGTGGCCGAGGGCAAACGGGTGTCGCTGTGGTGGACGATGGGTGTCAACCAGAGCCACGAAGGGGTGCTGGTGGCCCAGGCCATCGTCGACCTGGCCCTGTTGACCGGCAACATCGGTCGCCCCGGCACCGGTGCGAACTCCATCACCGGCCAGTGCAACGCCATGGGCTCGCGCCTATTCTCCAACACCACCAACCTCTTCGGCGGCCGGGATTTCGCCTGCGGCGACGACCGGGCCGAGGTGGCCGAGACCCTCGGCATCGACGTCGGGCGCATCCCCGCCCAGCCCAGCCTGGCCTATGACCAGATCGTGGAGGGCATCGCCACCGGCGACATCCGGGGCCTGTGGGTGGTGGCCACCAACTCGGCCCACTCCTGGATCAACTCCACCGACCTGCACGACCTGTTGGGCCGACTCGACTTCCTGGTGGTCCAGGACCTCTACGCCACCACCGAGACGGCCCAGCGCGCCGACCTGGTGCTTCCCGCCGCCGGATGGGGGGAGAAGGAGGGCACCTTCATCAACTCGGAGCGACGCATCGGTCTGCTCAAACGGGTGGCAAGGGCTCCCGGCCAAGCTCTGGCCGACTTCTCTATCTTCAAGCTGGTGGCCGAGGCGTGGGGCTGCGGTGAGCTGTTCGAGGAGTGGTCGTCACCCGAAGAGGTCTTCCGGATCCTCGGCCAACTCTCGGCCGGGAGGGCGTGTGACCTCAGCGGGGTGGACGGCTACGGGATGGTCGACGACTTCGGCGGGGTGCAGTGGCCCTTTCCCGTGGGGTCGGTGGCGTCCCGCGATGACGAGCGGCGCCTCTTCGCCGACGGTCGCTTCTTTCACCCCGACGGCCGGGCCCGCTTCTGCTTCGGCGATCCTCGGCCACCCCGGGAGGCCATCAGCCGCCGCTACCCGCTGGTGCTTCTGACCGGGCGTGGCAGCTCGGCTCAATGGCACACCGGAACTCGTACGGCCAAGTCAGCGGTCCTGCGGAGCTTGCACCCCAAGGACCCCTACGTGGAGATTCACGCCAGCGACGCCGAGGCTTACGCCCTGACGTCCGGCCAGTGGGCCATGGTCACCTCGGCCCGGGGCTCGATGCGGGCCCGGGCCAAGGTCACCACCGCCGTTCGTTCGGGCCAGGTGTTCATCCCCATGCACGACGCCCAGGTCAACCGCCTCACCTTCCCGAGCTTCGACCCCTCCTCCCGCCAGCCCTCCTACAAGCACTGTGCCGTGGCCGTGCGCCCCCTCGAGCACTGGGAGCACTGGGAGCACTGACCCTACTGACCCACCCCCCTCGTTCTCTGTCGCGTTCCGCACCGTCACAGTGCATAACGCGACAAAGTTCAGGTGCACGGACGGGCTGGTTGCGGGCTGACCGCTCGCCTCATGCCGAGTAATCTGCCCCGGGTGGATGATCGGGAGGTGATCGAGGCGTTCGTGGCCGGTGGCGCTCGCCACGCCTTCGGCACCAAGCTCCACATCGAGGGCGACTGCCTCGTCTTCGACGGATGGTGGGAGGCGTCCTTTCGCATCTCGCCCGAGACCTTCGCCCTGCGCAACGAGACCCCTCCCGAGGAGTCGAGCGTCCTCGACGACGTGGCCTCGGCGCTGCGGAGCAATGGAACCCAGGAGGTAGAGGCCAATCCAGCTCTGCTCATCGCCATCACCTACACCAGCATCGACCTAGGTGCCGCCGACTGGACTATATGGTCGGCTGACGCCGAGACCGCCGAGGCCGCCCTGGCCGCCCGGGCGGGCCAAGACTCGTTCCTCAACGACGCTCCTCTGGCCGGCATGCAACCGCTTCACTACGCCGCCGAGATGGGCGGTGCCCGTCGAAGTGCCGGTCTGCCCGCCCATCTCGTCCTCACCGTCGGGGTCGACGCCGCCACCGCCAGCGCCATGGCCGAGCACCTGGTCGACTGTCGGGTCGAGCACCGGGCGCACGGAGAGGTGGGTGCCGACGACTGCGCCCAGCTGTTGGCCGACCTCGTCCTGGTCGACGCCACGTCGCCAGCTGGTGCCGACTTCCTCGTCGACGTCAGGGCCAGCGGCCGCTTGATCCCGTTGGTGGCCATCAGTGCCAACGGGTCGCTGCCGGGTGTCGACGCCACCGTCGACCCGGCGATGACGCCGACAGCGTGGGCTGAGCACATTCGCGGCTTGCTTCCTTGAGGGTCTGCCTGGCCTCGTCGGAGCACCCAGGTCCGCCCTTTGCTGGCGACTGGCGGCCACAATGTCTGGACAGGTACAAACCGCTAAAAGGGAGCTGAGGATGAATCGACGAGATCTGGTCAAGGTGGTGGCGGCGCACGGCGAGCTCGACGCCAAGCAGGTCGACGCCACGCTGCGCAACCTCACCGAGGTCATCACCGCTGTCGTGGCCAAGGGTGAGCCCGTCACCATCAGCGGCTTCGCCAAGTTTGCCAAGGTCGATCGTCCCGCCCGGATGGGGCGTAACCCTGCCACCGGCGAATCCATCCGGATCAAGGCCAAGAAGAGTGCGCGCATCACGCCGCTCAAGGGGTTCAAGGATGCGGTGATGACCCCACGCGAGGCACCCAAGCTGGCCAGAGGAGTCTGGACGCCCTCGGCTGACGGCAACACCGGTGCGACCAAGAAGGCGCCGGCGAAGAAGGCTGTCGCCAAGAAGGTCGCAGCGGCGAAGAAGGCTCCGGCCAAGAAGGCTCCGGCCAAGAAGGCTCCGGCCAAGAAGGCTTCGACCAGGAAGGCCACCGGCAGGAGTTGAGCGTCGACCCACCGCTGCCCGGCGACTGCCCAAGGAGCGGGTGGGCGTGGATCAAGGCCACAGTCACCGAGCAACAGCCGATCTCCGAAGCCGATCTCCGAAGATTTGCGCAAGGAGCAGATCGACGTGGAGCAGCAGTAGGGAGAAGGTTCCGAAGGGTGGACTGGGGGTAGGCGCCCTCTTGCACGAGTTCACAGAGACGAAGGGGAGGTGAGCGGGTGCCCACCAAACGAAGCGCAATCCTAGTGCTCGACGATCAGGAGCCGGCACGGCGATCCGGGAACGGTTCTGCCAACGGCTCCACCAAGCAGCGGCGCAAGGCCACAGCCGACACCGCGACCGAGCAGAGCCGTCAGGTGGCGTCCGTTGCTCGTCGCCAGGGTCAGGACGTCGCGGCCACGGCCAAGGACGAGGCCAGGGATGTGACGTCCACGGTCAAGGAGCAGGCAGCTCAGCTCACCCAAGAGCTTTCCGAACAGGGTCGCACCCTTTTGGAGGAGACCCGGGGCCAGGTCGAGCAACAAGCAGAGACCCAGACCCAGGAGCTGGCCCAGACCCTCCATCGTTGGGGCACCGAGACTCAGGCTCTGGCCGAGGGCCGACCCGAGGATGCGGGCGCCGCCGGGCAGTACGCAGCTCAGCTGGCTGACAAGTTCCACGATCTGGCGACGGGTCTGGAGAACCGGGGGGTGAGCGGGCTGGTCGAAGAGGTGCAGGACTTTGCCCGTCGTCGGCCCGGGGCCTTTCTCCTCGCCACCGCCGTCGTCGGCTTCGGAGGTGGGCGCCTGGTTCGTAGCGCCGGAAGTGCTGGCGATGAATCGTCCTACGAGGAGGGACCGGCTCCCGAGCCCTCTCGGCCTGCTTCGCCGGGACGCCGCCGTGCGCCACGAGCCCCGAGGAATCCGGCGTCGATGGGCGGCGAATGATGGCCCAGACGCGCTACGACTCACCGAGGCGCTCTCCCTCCTCCTCGCACAGCGCGCGGATGGCACAAAGTTCTTCGTCTCGCCATGTCGACCGCTCCACTCAGCAGCTGCTGTCCGACTTCGGGAGCCAGACAGGGGCGTTGCTGCGCCAGGAGCTGGAGCTGGCCAAGCTCGAGATCAAGGAGCAGACCAGCCGGGCAGGCAAAGCGGGGGCCATGTTCGGCGCCGCTGGCGTGACCGGCTTCATGGCGCTGCTGCTCCTGTCCTTCGCCGCTGCCTGGGGCTTGGCCGCGGTGCTTCCCGATGGGTTCGCCTTTCTGATCGTGGGTGTCGTCTATGCCGTCGTGGCCGTGGTCCTGTTCAGCATCGGCCGCAAGAAGGTCGCCCAGGTCGACCTCGTGCCTCAACAGACCATGCAGACCCTGAAGGAGGATGCCCAATGGGTAAAGACGCTGCGGAAGTGAGGCGCGAGATCGCCCAGACTCGCGGTGAGCTCGGCGAGACGATCGAGGCGTTGGAGGGTCGAATCGGCGAGACACGCGAGGAGGTCGTCGACAAGGTGAGCCCGAGTCGGATCTGGCAGCGCAAGACTGCCGGGCTGCGCTCGCACCTCGACCATGTCGGGGCCTCCATCACCAGTGCGACACAAGCCGTGACCGGGTCGGTCACGGACAAGGGTGCGACGACGACGGAAAGGACGGGCGAGCTCATGGCAAGCACCAGATCGAGGGTCCGAGAAACGGCCCAGGGGATCTCCGGGCGGGCGGAGGGAACGGCCGACGCCGCTGGCCACCAGGCCAAGGAAGCTCCCGCAGCCCTGCGCCAGCGGACGGAAGCCAACCCCATGGCGGCAGGCCTCGTGGCCCTCGGCGTCGGGTTCCTGGCCGCTTCCCTGCTACCCCCTACCCGGCGGGAGCGCCAGGCTGCGGGTCGACTCCAAAGCGGCTTGGCTCCCATCAAGGATCAGGCCGCCTCCATCGGGCGCGATATTGCCGGTGAGCTCCAGCAGAGCGCCCAGGGGAGCGTTGAGCAGCTCAAGGATCACGCCACGGAGGCCGTCGATCGGGTCAAGCAGGATGCCCGGGCGTCGACCGAAGAGGTGAAGGAGGAGGCCCAGGAGGCTTCGTCACAGGTCAAGGGTCGTGCCAGTCGGGCGTCCGGCCAGGTGAAGCAGACGGCAACCGACAAGGCGCCGAGACGGGCGTCGCGACCTCGAACAGCTCGACCTGCGGGCACGAGTCCGCGCCAGGCCCCGGTGCGGGCCCGGTCGTCCTCCAGCTAGCCAGGCCGGTCCGACGAGGCTACGGAGGGGAATTCGCTCATGGCCGACATGGAGAACCGGCACCGGCGGCAACCGGGAGTCGCTCGGCCAAGACCGGACAGCGGCAACGGTGAAGCCCGAATCAGCGAATCATGGCGGGCAGGATCGCGGGCGCGAAGCGAGTTCTCCTGGTGAGATTCCGGCTCGCGGCTGGCTCGACATCGTCAAGCGAAGCGTCAAGCAACTTCAGTCCGACAACATCTCTGTCGTGGCGGCGGGCGTCGCCTTCTACTTCTTCTTGGCGCTGGTTCCTGCGCTCATTGCCGTCATCTCGGTCTACGGCTTGGTCGCCCAGCCCGCCGATGTGCAGCGCCAGCTCGAGTCGGTTGTTGCCGCCCTCCCGGCCGACGCCGCCAACTTGGTGCTCAGCCAAGCGCAGACTGTCGTCGAGCAAGGCAGCGCCAGCCTCGGCCTCGGCCTGGTGATCAGCATCTTGGCTGCGTTGCTGGCGGCCTCCCAGGGCATGTTGGCGATCATCAAAGCGCTCAACATCGCTTACGACGAGGAGGAGAGTCGCAAGTTCCTGCGCCAGCGGGCGCTGGCGCTGCTCCTCACCGCTGGTGTGGCTGCTGCTGCCGTCCTCGGTGTGGGGGGGGATGGTGGTCGTCGCCAACCTGGCCAAGTCGCTCGGAACCTTCGAAAAGATCGCCCTCACCGTGCTCCGCTGGCCGGTCCTGGCCGCGCTGGGCGCCTTGGCCTTGGCCGCCATCTACCGCTACGCCCCCGATCGTGACCCGGCGTCATGGCGTTGGGTCACTCCCGGAGCCATCGCCGCCACCTTGTTGTGGTTGGTCGCCTCCGTGGGTTTCTCTTTCTACGTCCGGAACTTCGGCTCCTACAACGAGACCTACGGGAGCCTGAGTGCGGTCGTGGTGCTGTTGTTGTGGCTGTTCCTCACCGCCTTCGCCATCGTCTTCGGCGCCGAGCTCGACAGTGAAGCCGAGCGCCAGTGACTGTGACAACCTGGCCGAGTGGCCGTGGCCAACACCATCACCTGCGTCGACTGTGGGGGCACGTGCCACCGCATCCCGCTCGACCCCCCTGCGCTCGGATGGCAGCCCGGTGACGTGGTGACCTACCGCTGTTGCGACTGCATCGACGTGTGGTACCTCGAAGTCGACCAAGAGGACCTCGACGACTCACTCGACTTGCCGGGGTAGTACTTTCCGGCATTGACATTGCAGGACCAACGGGGGGCCGGTACGACCCCACCAGCGGTGGTGATCGCCACCGGCCACGGGGTCAGAAGCGCTGGATCGAGCACTGGGACTCCGAGGACGAGGGCTTTTGGGCGGTCGGCGACGCCGGTGGCTCGCACTTCGGGCATGCGGCTCCTGCGGGCGCTCAGTCCCACAGGGCGGCCAGCTCGGCGGCCACCGGATCGTCGCCGACCACCACCTCACCGACGTTCATGGCGTCGAAGGTGGACGCCGCCGGGGCCAGGAAGCGGCTGGGCTGGCCGTAGGTGTGGGCGTCGTCGAGGGGATTGCGCCGGATGTAGTACCGCAGCGGGTAGGAGACGACCAACGTGTCCCGGGCCCGGGTGAGGGCGACGTAGAGCAGTCGCCGCTCCTCCTCCACCTCCTCCGGGGAGCTCAGCGCCATGTCGGAGGGGATGTTGCCGTCGGAGACGTGGATGACGTGCACGACCCGCCACTCCCCGCCCTTGGCCGAGTGAATGGTGGACAGGACCAGGTAGTCGTCGTCGAGATGGGGCGGCCCGGCCAGGTCGCCGGTGCTCGACGGGGGGTCGAGGGTCAGCTCGGCCAGGAAGCGGCTGCGGCTGGTGTAGTCGGCGGCCAGGGTCTGGAGGTGGCCGAGGTCGGTCAGGCGCACCGACGCCGTGGTCGGGTAGCGGCGGGCGAACAGCGTCCGGCACGCCAGGGCCAGGCGCTCGACCTGGGCGGCGGGGGCGAGGTCGTCGCCAGCACAGTCGCCCAGGGCGGCACGCAAGCCGGCCAGGTCGGCGGCGGCAGCGGCCGGGAAGCGGGGGCAGTCGTCACCGAGCAGCCGGGCCAAGGCGGCGGCCTCGGCCACGCCCAGCTCCTCGACCAGGCGCCGTGTGGTGGCCGGGCCCACCCCGTCGACGAGGCCGAGCACCCGGTGCCAGGCCAGCTCGTCGCTGGGGTTCTCCAGGATGCGTACCAGGGCCAGCAGGTCCTTGACGTGGGCGCTCTCGAGGAACTTGAGGCCGCCGAACTTGACGAAGGGGATGTTGCGCCGGGCCAGCTCCAGCTCCAGGCCGTCGCTGTGGTGGCCGGTGCGGAACAGCACCGCCTGTTCCCGCAGCGCCACGCCCCGCTCGCGCTGCTCGAGCACCGCCTCGCACACCATGGCCGACTGGGCCGTCTCGTCGACGCAGGTGACCAGCTGGGGACGGGCGCCCTCGGGGCGGGTCGACCACAGCTGCTTGGCGTAGCCCTCGCCGGCCTCGGCCATCATCGCGTTGGCACTGGCCAAGATGGCCGGCGTGGAGCGGTAGTTGCGGTCGAGGGTGACGACGCGGGCCCCGGGGAAGCGTTCGGGGAACTCGAGCATGTGGCGGGCCGAGCCGGAACGAAAGCCGTAGATCGCCTGGGCGTCGTCGCCCACGGCCGCCACCTGCACTCCCGGCCCGGCCATGGCGGCCACGATGTCGGCCTGCACGGCGTTGGTGTCCTGGAACTCGTCGACCAGGATGTGGTCGAAGCCTTGGCGCAGTAGCTCGCCGGTGGTCGCCGAGAGGGCCAGTGCCCGCCAGTACAAGAGCAGGTCGTCGTAGTCGACGACGTT